>NZ_JAAKVA010000003.1:0-296380 GCF_049175415.1 Aeromonas sp. 600527
CGCTCACCGCTGCCATCGAACACATAGTCGGTGGAGTAATGCACCAGCCAGGCACCCAAGGCTTCCGCTTCTTTGGCTATCGCAACCACGCTGGTCGCGTTGAGCAGCTCGGCAAACTCCCGCTCGCTTTCGGCCTTGTCGACTGCGGTGTGGGCTGCGGCATTGACAATCACGTCCGGCTTGACCAGACGTACCGTGTCGGCCACCCCGGCCGGGTTGCTGAAATCACCGCAATAATCGGTCGAGTCAAAATCGACGGCCGTGATACGCCCGAGCGGCGCCAGTGCGCGTTGCAGCTCCCAGCCTACCTGACCGTTTTTGCCAAACAGCAAAATATGCATCAGGCACGCTCCCCGTAATTCTGCTCAATCCAGGATTGATAGGAGCCACTCTTCACGTTGTTGACCCACTGCTGGTTATCCAGATACCACTGTACGGTTTTGCGAATACCCGACTCGAACGTTTCTTGCGGTTGCCAAGCAAGCTCACTGCTCATCTTGCTGGCATCGATGGCATAGCGGCGATCGTGGCCGGGGCGATCCGCCACATAGGTGATTTGATCACGATAAGAGCCCGCTTTGGGCACCATCTCGTCCAGCAGATCGCAGATGGTGTGTACCACCTCCAGATTCTGCTTCTCGTTATGACCGCCGATGTTGTAGGTCTCACCGACCACGCCTGTGGTCAACACCTTGTAGAGCGCACGCGCGTGATCTTCCACATAGAGCCAGTCACGGATCTGGTCGCCCTTGCCATAGACCGGCAGCGGCTTGCCATCCAGCGCGTTAAGAATGACCAGCGGGATCAGCTTCTCGGGGAAGTGGTAGGGACCGTAGTTATTGGAGCAGTTGGTGACGATGGTGGGCAGGCCGTAGGTGCGGCGCCAGGCACGCACCAGATGATCACTGGAAGCCTTGGAGGCAGAATAAGGGCTGCTGGGGGCGTAGGGTGTGGTCTCGGTAAAGAGCGGCAATGACTCACCGGCAGCCACTTCATCCGGATGGGGCAGATCCCCATACACCTCATCGGTGGAGATATGGTGGAAGCGGAAGGCCGCCTTGCGCTGATCATGAAGACCATTCCAGTAAGCGCGTGCCGCTTCCAGCAACATATAGGTGCCGACGATATTGGTCTCGATAAAGTCAGCCGGCCCTGTAATGGAGCGATCAACATGGCTCTCGGCGGCCAGGTGCATCACCGCATCCGGCTGGTGCAGAGCAAACACCCGATCCAGCTCGGCACGGTTGCAGATATCCACCTGCTCAAACGCATAACGCTCGCTTGTCGATACATCGGCCAGGGATTCCAGATTGCCGGCATAGGTGAGTTTATCGAGATTGATAACAGAATCTTGGGTATCACGGATGATATGGCGCACCACGGCAGAGCCGATAAAGCCGGCACCGCCGGTCACGAGGATTTTCATAGATATGTATCTCTTGCGAGGCGTTGATGTGACATCGGATAGGGGCTGGCTGTTCACTGCTGCACTGTTGAAACACCTAAATAGACGGCAATTTAACCATCTCAAACAGCAACAAAACACTGAGTGAACATTATTCACACAAATCACCAAATAACCCCAAGGCTACCGCCCCTGGGTTACAGCTCCCACCATGCTGCTTTTGACCTGATTGTGTTTGCTGTTGGTCATCATGTCCTCCAGCATTTTTCTGTATTGATTGTGTTTGGCAAAGACATACAAGGCTCAAGACCAAAAAGGTCAATGTCCGACGACTCACCACTTACCAGCCCGATAAGACGCAGATTCTATCTCGTTTCCTACAAACCTGCACCGCAAAAGTCGTTCGCCAACTACCATAGATAAGGATTCGATAAGGGGCGACGGAAGAGCGAATAACTCCTCATACACATCTGGGCGCAGCCAGATAATCAAGACCAAGTTACCGTTTTTACAACAAAAAAATAGAGCGACATTCCAAGTCGCTCTATTTATTACTCACTCATACCTGATTTATTTGTCTTATTGTGATCTGCCCCCAGAACTCAAGGGGTCACTTTGCTCAGTCACCTTTTGACTCAACTGCTGCAACCATGCGCGCCTCTTTGCTCTGGTGGCTGGTGAAGTAGCGCATCACCAGCACGAAGAAGAGCGGAACGAAGAAGATGGCCAGCACGGTGGCACTGATCATTCCCCCCATTACGCCGGTACCGATGGCGTTACGGCTGCTGGCACCGGCACCGGAGCTGATCACCAGCGGCAATACCCCGAGGATAAAGGCGAGCGAAGTCATCAGGATCGGACGCAGGCGCAGGCGCGCCGCCTCCACTACGGCTTCACCCAGTCCCATCCCCTTGTCATAGAGCTCTTTGGCAAATTCCACGATCAGAATCGCGTTCTTCGCCGACAAGCCTATGGTGGTGAGCAGGCCTACCTGGAAGTAGACGTCGTTCTCCAGCCCACGCAGGGTGGCGGCCACAATGGCTCCCAGTACCCCGAGAGGCACCACTAGCATCACCGAGAACGGAATGCTCCAGCTCTCGTAGAGGGCCGCCAGACAGAGGAACACCACCAGCAAGGAGATGGCGTAGAGCGCTGGCGCCTGTGAACCGGCCTGACGCTCCTGGAAGGAGAGCCCGGTCCACTCGATGCCCACCCCTTCCGGCAGCTGTTTCACCATCTGTTCGATGGCAGCCATTGCATCACCGGTACTCTTGCCGGGCGCAGCTTCACCGACGATCTCCATCGCTGGCACACCGTTGTAACGCTCAAGACGCGGCGAGCCGAAGCTCCACTCGGTGCTGGCAAAGGCGGAGAAGGGCACCATCTGACCGGCGCTGTTGCGCACATACCAGAGTTTCAGATCTTCCGGGTTCATCCGGAAGGGGGCATCCGCCTGCATATAGACCTTCTTGACCCGGCCACGGTCCACGAAGTCATTGACGTAGGAGGAACCCCAGGCAGTAGCCAGGGTGTTGTTGATATCCGCGATGGAGAGCCCCTGCGCCAGCGCCTTCTCGTAGTCGATCTTGATATCGAGTTGCGGCGTATCTTCCATCCCGTTCGGGCGTACCCGCACCAGTGTGGGATCCTGCGCCGCCATACCGAGCAGCTGATTACGCGCCGCCATCAGCTTGTCGTGACCGATACCGCCACGATCCTGCAGGAAGAAGTCAAAACCGGTCGCCGTCCCCAATTCAGGAATAGATGGCAAGTTGAAGGCGAACACTTGCGCCTCCTTGATGCTGAACAGATAGCCCATGGCGCGACCGATAATGGCGTTGGCACTGCGATCAGGACTCTTGCGTTCGCTCCAGTCCCTGAGTTTGATAAACGCCATACCGGTATTTTGACCGCTACCGGCAAAACTGAAGCCCGATACAGTCAATACGGCATCCACGTTATCCTTCTCGTTGTCCAGGAAGTAGTCACGCATCTGGGCCAGCACCACCTCGGTGCGCTGCTTGGTAGCTCCGACCGGCAGTTGCACCATGGACATGATGACCCCCTGATCCTCTTCCGGCAGGAAGGAGGTGGGCATCCGCATAAAGAGCACTGCCAGCACCGCCAGCATGGCGCCGTAGATAATGCTGTAACGCACGCCCTGCTTGATCACCTTGCGCACACCGCGCTGATAGCGCTGGGTACCGGCATCAAAGGCGCGGTTGAACCAGCCAAAGAAGCCACGCTGGGCGCCAAACTCGCCGTGTTTCATCGGCTTGAGCAGAGTGGCACAGAGGGCCGGGGTCAGGATCAACGCCACCAGCACCGACAGCACCATTGCCGAGACGATGGTCAGCGAGAACTGGCGATAGATGGCACCAGTCGAGCCTCCGAAGAAGGCCATCGGCACGAACACGGCGGAGAGCACCAACGCGATCCCCACCAACGCGCCGGTGATCTGGGTCATCGACTTGCGGGTCGCTTCCAGCGGGGAGAGATCCTCCTCGCTCATCAGCCGCTCCACGTTCTCAACTACCACGATGGCGTCATCCACCAGCAACCCGATAGCCAGCACCATACCAAACATGGTGAGGGTGTTGATGGAGAAGCCGAACGCCGCCATCACCCCGAAGGTACCGAGCAGTACCACAGGCACCGCAATGGTCGGGATCAGGGTGGCGCGGAAGTTCTGCAGGAACAGATACATGACGCAGAACACCAGGAAGATCGCCTCGATCAGGGTCTGCACCACCTCCTCGATGGAGATCTTCACAAACGGCGTGGTGTCGTAGGGGTAGACGATCTCCATGTTGGCCGGGAAGTAATCCGACAGCTCATTGAGCTTGGCACGAACCTTCTCGGCGGTATCCAGCGCGTTGGCGCCGGTAGCCAGCTTGATGGCGACCGCGGCGGTAGACTGACCGTTGTAGAGCGCATCTGCGTCATAGCTTTCGCCCGCCAGCTCGACCCGGGCCACGTCTTTGAGCCGTACCTTGGAGCCATCCTGATTCACCCGCAGCAGGATGTCGTTGAACTGCTCCACGGTAGAGAGACGGGTCTGCCCCATGATGGTGGCGGTGAACTGCTGATCTTCCACCGACGGAGTACCACCCAGCTTGCCGAACGCTACCTGGGCGTTCTGCGCCTTGATGGCCGCCTGCACATCCCCCGGGGTCATCTGCACCCGGTTGAGCTTGTTGGGATCGAGCCAGACCCGCATGGAGTACTGGCTGCCGAACAAGGTGATATCCCCTACCCCGTCCAGACGACTCAGGGGCTCCTTGATGTTGGAGACCACATAGTCCGCCAGATCGTCGTTGTTCATCGAGCCATCGTTGGAGATGAACGCCGCGACCATCAGGAAGCTGCTGGAGGTCTTCTGTACCCGAACCCCTTGCTGCTGCACCTCTTGCGGCAGCAGCGACATCGCTTGCTGCAGCTTGTTCTGCACCTGCACCTGGGCGATGTCGGGATCGGTCCCCGGCTGGAAGGTGAGGGTCACCGACACCCGTCCCGCAGAGTCAGACTGGGAAGACATGTAGAGCAGGTGATCCAGCCCGGTCATGTTCTGTTCGATGATCTGGGTGACCGAGTCTTCCACCGTTTTGGCAGAGGCCCCCGGATAGCTGGCGGAAATACCGACCGCGGGCGGCGCAATGCTCGGATACTGGGCGACCGGCAATTTGATGATGGCCAGGCTGCCCGCCAGCATGATCACCAGCGCGATCACCCAGGCAAAAATGGGTCTGTCTATAAAAAATCGAGCCATGAGGCGACTACTCCATCCTACTTGTTGGCCGGGGTGTTGGACGCAGCTTGAGCAGACTGTGCATCAGCACCCTGCTCGGCGGGATTGACCACGGCGCCCGGTCGCACTTTCTGCAAGCCAGCCACGATCACCCGCTCGCCGGAGGTGAGCCCTGACTCCACCACCCAGTTGCTGCCGACGACACGGCTCAGCTGCACGTTGCGCAGCTCCACCTTGTTGTCAGCGGTTACCACCATCACGGTGGCGCCGCCATTGGGGGTGCGAGTCACCGCAGTTTGCGGCACCAGCAGTCCTTGTGCCCGCTCTCCCTCTTGCAGGGTGGCGCGCATAAACATGCCGGGCAGCAGCAGCTGGTGAGGGTTGGGCACAATCACCCGCAGGGTCACCATGCCGGAGGTCTCATCCACGGTCACATCGGAGAACTGCAGCGAGCCCTCTTCGCCATAGGTGCTGCCATCTTCCAGCTGGAAGGTCACCCTGGCTCCCTTCTGCTCGTCTTGGGTCAACTTGCCCTCGGCGACCAGTCGCTTGAGGCGCAGCAGATCGGCGGTGGATTGACGCACATCCACATACATGGGATCGAGCTGCTGGATGGCGGTCAGGCTGTCAGCCTGCTGGGCTGTCACCAGCGCCCCCTCGGTCACCGCGGATTTACCGATGCGGCCACTGATGGGGGCGGTGATGCGGGTGTAACCGAGATTGATCTCTGCAGTGCGCAAGGCCGCCTTGCTCGCCATGATCTCGGCCTTGGCCTGCTTCCAGCTGGCGTCGGCGTCGTCATAGTCCTGACGGCTAATGGATTTGACCTTTAGCAGCTCCTGATAGCGCTGTGCCTTGAGACGGGCACTCTGCTCGTTGGCCTCTGCCTTGGCCAGATTGGCCTTGGCGCTGGCAACCGCCGCCTGATAGACAGCCGGATCGATCTGATAGAGCAGGTCGCCCGCCTTCACATCGCTCCCCTCGGTAAAGAGGCGCTTGAGGATGATGCCGCTCACCTGCGGACGCACTTCGGCCACCCGCAACGGGGCGCTGCGGCCGGTCAACTCGGTGGTCAACATCAACGGGCCGCTCTGCAGGGTCACCACGTTGACCGCCGCGGGGGGCATGCCGCCCTGTCCCTGGGGTGCGCCCCCCTTGTCACCACAACCTGCCAGCAAGCCTGTAGCCAGCAAGGCAAGACCAACTGAACGAGCAAGAATATGTTTATGCATGAAACACCTTAGCCTTTGCCAGTCAATGAACAATCAGGGCCACATGGGCCCTGTTGGTAAATAGTCGAAAGATGAGGCAATATACATACATTCATAAATGTATGTAAGTGACTTTTTGCTTGCATGAGGCACAAATTTCGATGGCCAGACGAACCAAAGAAGAGGCGCAGCAAACCCGCTGCCACATCATGAGCACGGCGCTGGATCTGTTCTGCTCTCAGGGCCTGGCCAAGACCAGCCTGACCGACATCGCCAGGGCGGCAGACCTTACCCGCGGGGCCATCTATTGGCACTTCAAGAACAAGGATGAACTCTTCATTTCGCTCTGGGAGGAACTCTGCAGCCCCCTCGCCCACCAGCTCGATGCCTGCCTCAACCCAGATGAGCCCGATCCGCTGGGACAACTGCGCCTCTTCTTCGAAGGGGTGCTCCAAAGCTTCATTCACAATCCGGCCCAGCGGCAGATGTTCACCATACTGTTCAATCTCGAATCGCTGGAGGGGGAAGCCATTTCCCTGCGCGAGCATATCCGCAGCGAGTCAGCCAACTTTTTCCGGGACCTGGAGACCACCCTGGCCAACGCGGTACGCCGGGGGCAGCTGCCTGCCAACCTCAACCTGCAGCGTGCAGCCACCCTGCTCCACTGTACCCTGGATGGCTACATCATAAACTGGCTCCACTTTCCGGAGCGGATCGACCTGCAGAGCGAATCAGCCTTCCTGATAGAGAGCATGTTTACCATGCTGGCCCACCCCCACGGACCTGCCTGCGGCCGCTAACAGGCTCCGGCAACGTCCTCACATCCAAATCGGGGACTGACCGCGCGTTTTGGCAGTCAGGCCCCGATTTGTTACCCTGTGCGCCCCCTGCTTGAGGTAACCCCTGTGCCACACTCTGACGCCATCCCCGCTTCCCGGCCATTTAACGACCAGCACGCCCACGTTCGAACTGCCTTTGTGGCGCACCTCAAACCCAGCGCTCACCTGCTCAATGGTCAGTGCGGTATGGGGGAGGATCTGTGCTGGCTGCGTGCAGAAGGGTATGTGGTCACCGCCTGTGAAGCGGTACTGGCTGACGCCAAAGTCGCCTCGCAGCAATCCGGGCAAGCTGTGCGGGTCTGCCCGCTGGCGAAGATGCACTCGGTGCTCCCTTACGATGGGATCTGGCTGAGCCGCCCGCTTGATAGCGACGTGGCCACTCTTGTCCCCCTGTTGCAACAGCTGGCGACCCTGCTCAAAGCGGGCGCTCCGCTCTGTTTCCCCCTACAGCCAAGCGGCGAAATGAGCCACGACCAGCAGCTCCCGCATCTTCAGCAAATCGTCACCTCATCCGGGGTAGCGCTGCAACTGGCTTCGATGGAAGCCGTATCAGCCAGCACCTCAGACTCCGCAAGTCAATATGCCAACCAGTACGTCATGTTGCTGCGCGGCGATCATCAGGCCACCTAACGGGCTAATTCATCACGGATTTTCCCATTCAATGCCAAGCCGGCTGCTAGTCGGCGATCTTGGCTATCGACAATATTTAACTCGGCATTAACGCATAAAAGGCAGACATAACACGGCTTACGTGTTAAAAAGTTCGATTAATATCAAAATTTAATAACAAAACAGACAATACAACCAACTCCGGATTTCCTTATGAAACTTGTCCTGAAACTCATTGCTGGCATCCTTGCCGGTCTCTTGCTCGGTCTCTACGCCCCTGAGTGGGTGGCGCGCGTGCTGTTTACGGCCAAGACAGTGATAGGTCAGCTGATCACCTTCACAATTCCGCTCATCATTCTGTTCTTCATCATGAGCGGCATCGCCAGCCTGCCGAAAAACTCCGGCAAGCTGCTGGGCAAAACCGTGGCCCTCTCCTACTGCTCTACCATTCTGGCGGGGCTGTTCGCCTTTACCGTGGCGAGCCACCTGATCCCGCAGTTCACCACCGCCGCCGAGCCCACCACGGCCACAGCCATCAAACTCGCCTCCTATGTCAATCTCGAGATCCCGCCGCTGTTTGGCGTGATGTCGGCACTGGCTGCCGCCTTCGTGTTCGGCATCGGCATCAGCGCCACCCAGGCCACCGATCTGCGCCGTGTCGCCGATCAGGGCCGTGACATCATCGACCGCCTGCTGGCCAAGGTGATCATCCCGCTGCTGCCGTTCTATATCGCGGGTGTCTTTGTCGAGATGACGGTAGAAGGCACCGTATTCGCCACCCTGAAAACCTTCGGCGTGGTGCTGGTGATGGCGATCCTGATGCACTGGATCTGGCTATCCGTGCTGTTCGTGGGTACCGGTCTGGCCCTTGGCCGCTCACCAGCCCAGCTCATCAAGAACATGCTGCCCGCATACTTCACCGCGCTGGGGACCATGTCGAGCGCCGCCACCATTCCGGTCGCGCTGCAGTCGAGCAAGAACAACGGGGTCAGCGACGGCATCGCCAACTTTACCGTACCGCTGTGTGCCACCATTCACCTCTGTGGCTCCACCATTACCCTGGTCACCTGCGCCACCGCGGTGATGTTCCTCTCCGAGCATCTGGCCATTCCGGGCATCGAAACCATGCTCCCCTTCATCATGATGCTGGGGGTGATCATGATCGCCGCCCCGGGCGCCCCGGGTGGTGGCGTGATGTCGGCGCTGGGCCTGCTCACCTCCATGCTCGGCTTTGGTGAAGCCTCCATCGCCCTGATGATCGCCCTCTATCTGGCGCAGGACAGCTTCGGCACCGCCTGCAACGTCACCGGTGACGGCGTGATTGCCCTGTGGGCGGATCGCTTCGCCAATGGCAGCGAGAGCGCAGCCCCCGTGGCCGAGGCCGAACAGCCGTAAGCTCGCCGGGATAGCTCGACCATCCTCTGCAAAACCGCAGGCCCGAACCATGTTCGGGCCTGCGTCGTTTCTGCCACCTTCACAGCGTTTGTACGTATTCCGCCTCCCCCTCTTTACCCCTCTCTGCCGTAAACAGCACTGGCGCTACCCTCTGCATCAGACAAAATTATTGGCATATGCTACATATGAGCGTATAAATGGCTTATGCCAATTAGGAGCCACCATGCCAAGACCCAAGATTGCCCGCCAGATCTGTGGCCGCCCCGCCAACAGCTGCTTCAAACCCAACGGCCGCCCCATGCATCAGCTGGAACAGGTCACGCTGGCCCCTGATGAGTTCGAGGCACTGCGCCTCGTCGACCTTCAAGGAATGCAGCAGCAGGAGGCCGCCCTGGTGATGGGGGTTTCCCGTCAGACCCTGGCTAATATCCTGAAAAAAGGGCGCTATAAAGTGGTGGAGTGTCTGAGTCTGGGCAAGGCATTGATGATGCAACCCGCCGAGCCCGACCACCCAACCAGTGGAGAAGAGCCGACATGAATGCTGTCACAACCATGACCACCAACCCCAGCAACAGCGCCCTGATGCTGAGTCAGGGGTTGCTGGCTGGCCACTTTACCCGTGCCGAGCAGCTGCAAATTCTTAACCCCGAAGGGAACGTTATCGCCACCCTGGCTAACCCGGCCGCCGCCGAAGGCTGCCACGGCAAGCAAGCGCTGCTCGACGCCCTCGCCCACTATCAGGTGGGTCAGGTGGTAGTGCGCAATATCGGCGAGCGGATGCTGGGTCGCCTGCTGGCGGCCAATATCCGGGTGCTGCAGTGCCGCTCTGCCCGCCTGCCGCTGCCCGCGCTGCTGGCCCCCGCCAATCTGCAACCTCTCACCGAGGCCAGTCAGGGGCGTCCGTCTCGTCGTCATCAGAGCAAGGCGACTATCCGTGCCATCCAGCCCGTCGGCGCAGGCCACAGCCATGCGAATTGTCACGGTGGTTGCAACAGTGGCGCCAATCACTGTTGCGCCAGTAGTGGCAATCAGGCAGAGAGCCCACAGCAAGGCCATACTTGTTGTCACGACAGTGAGGGCGCAGGCCAACAGGGCGGTTGCTGCCAGCATCACTGATGCCATCGCCGTGCATGTCATCATCAAGGAGAAGAGATCATGTCCATCTGGTTGTTGAGCCTGCTCGCCTCGTTCGTGCTGATCCTGGCCATGGGTACCATCATCTGGTGGCGCCAATACCAGCTTGCCCAGAAACGGGAAGATAAAGAGGTGCGCCCCTGTGGCTGCTCCAGCGCCTGCGCGGATCACCTCTATCAGATCAGTGAGCCGGCGCCCAAAAAGTAACCTGAGCGCAAACGCCATAGTCGCAGAGATAAGGTCGGCAAAATAAGGGCGCGTGGAATCGAGAGGCACATAAAAGAGAGGGGCACCTGCTGGTGCCCCCTCTCTATTTACTCCTCGCCATGCTTCAACCGCCTCTTTCCCCCCCTTACGCTCATCACACGAGCTCAACCCGGCTCGGCGCCGCTGGCCGCCACGCTCGCAGAGCAGGCCGGATCCTGATACTGCTGATAGATGGCATAAAACTCGGCCTTGTTGTGCAGGGCTGCGGCGACACAGACGGGATCAAACTGGCTGCCGGCATGCTCCTCCAGATAGGCAAACGCCGTCTCGAACGGCCAGGCCTTCTTGTAGGGGCGCTCGCTGGTCAGGGCATCAAACACATCGGCCACCGTCACGATACGCGCCGCCAGCGGGATCGCCTCCCCCGCCAGCCCCAGCGGATAGCCGGTGCCGTCAAAGCGCTCGTGATGGCTGGCGATGATATTGGTCAGCATGTCAGTGTGATGAATGCCATCGAGACCAAACTCGTTGATCATCAGGCTGATCATCTCCCGCCCCTTGCTTGGGTGGATCTTCATGATCTCGAACTCTTCCGGCGTCAGCTTGCCCGGCTTGAGCAAAATGGCATCCGGCACCGCGATCTTGCCGATGTCGTGCAGCTCGGAGAAGAGGTAGATAAACTCCACCTCCTCATCGCTCAGCCCGCAAGTCGGGGCCAGCGTCTTGGCAATCAGCCGGGAGTAGGCCGACATCCGGTGCAGATGGTTGGCGGTCTCCTCATCCCGATAACGGCTGAACTCCCGCGCCGTGGTCAGCGCGCCGCCAAGGGTCTGGATGGAGAAAAACTCCACCGCAATGATGGCCGAGAGCGCCTGGGCATAGGCCGACAGCTCGCTTCGGATCGACTCCTCGAAGTATCCCGGCTCCATGGCATCACAAAACAGAAAGCCAAACAGTTTGCTGTTAAACAGCAGCGGCTCGGTATAGCTGGAGGCATAGCCCGCCTCCAGCACCTTGCGGCTGTGCTCCGACGCAGAGCCACGCAGGGCATCCAGATTGCTGAGCACCCGGGGCTGCTTGTGCTCCGCCAGATAACTCAGGGAGGGAACATCGCTCAGCTTCACCTCATACTGCACCAGTGGCGAGGGCCCCTCGGTGCTGTGGGCAAAGGTCTTGAGCTGATCGGTATGGGGATCGTAAATCGCGATGGCCACCCGACTCAGCTTGTCAAAGCGCTGCCTGAGCGTGGCATGTACGCTCTGCATTTTTTCGCCAAATGAACTTTCCATCGCCTTCTCCAACGGGACCCCGTGATGGAAGTATAGTGACTCCCTTTGACGCTCTCCCCGCCACAACGTCAAAATTGACAGAAAAATCAACAAAGGAGCATCCCCACAACAAGCCCGTACGGCAGAGGCAATAGCCCTACCAAGGGCGCGCCATCAACGGCTGTTGGTGCGGCCCAATCTTGCCTGGTCGGAGATATTGTTCGGTTCTGCCATGCTGGCTGTATAGTTTTTGGTTAACCATTCCGGTAAAATCCGCGCCCTTAAAGAAGAGCCACCTAAGAGTGATTGAGCGATGTCCAACACAAAACAGGCCCCCAAAGTAGGATTCGTCTCCTTGGGTTGACCTAAGATCGCAAGACCAATCCACATCTAATACAGTCAGGCTTGTGCTAGCGGTATCCCATCACTTAGCGCCGGTTATAATCCAAAACAAGCTGAGGCTGGGTTAGCATTACTTTACGAGGTCCAGCGACAAATGCATCCACCGCTGCGACAAACCACGATGAGCGAAGAGCGGCGGTCTTCCGTTGGAAGACATCAAAGTTGAAGCAACTTGGCTCAAACACAACCTACAAAGATCAATATCGAATCTGTTCAGATAAGTTCAAGGTGCCGGTTAATCAATCCAAAATCAGCAACTGGTTCATACCCTTTCTCTGAAAACATCAGTGCACCTCGCCGCTGCTCTTTCAGATTTGCTATGGCCTGAAAAAAGCAACTCTCGCACAGGTGAACCTCGTAACTTTCGCCATCGTGCTGAGTTCCATAACCCCAGTGGGCACTCAATGTGCCAAACTCGATATTGCTAACAGCCCCCTCCGTTTGGCAACTCTCTTCACAAACATCACAGCGAATATCGCTGATTACCTCGACCTCTTTTTTGGTCATGATTTTCATATCCTGTTACTCCATTCATGCAGCATCTGCGAATCAACTGCATCGAGTCCGCAGGTTGACCACTCCTCTGCATTGATGATTGCGTGTGATGGTCTCTCTAACTTTGCTACTGCCGCTCTATGTGATTCACCCAAGGGCTGTAGACTGACTGTGGAATACCAAGCATTACTAATGATGCCCCTCCGAGATGAAGATCCGTATGAATTCCGACATCCCATGCCAGAGACTTGTTCAGACCTTCCTTAGCTCCTGAAGCTCCTGAGGTATCGGCCATTGCTCCTTAAAATCCATAAATTCGGCAACAAACGAAGCCATAACACCCTTAACAAATTCATCATATGTGGATTGATTAATAGTGACATGTAAGAATGACTCCACTCTCAGAGAATCTCCTACTGCGGCTAAGAAATCCGCGTTTTGAAAAATTAGTGTCACGGTGCTACTTTTTTGATTCTGACTCAAAACGATCTGTTGATTGGACATTTTCCACCCTCAAATGATGCTTATATGCAGTGTCATTATAGGCGTGTACTCATAGCCGTGTACAGTGTGCCGTATAATGTAGACCATATCTCCTCTTGTGAGGAGATAACATGGATTCTGACGAGTTTGATCTTGCGGTGCTCGCAACTGCATTCGGTAAAAATGTACGGGAACTGCGGTCTGCACGCGGTATGCAACAGGAAAAACTTGCGCTAATTGCTGGTATAGATCGTGGTCACATGGGAAAAATCGAACGTGGGGAGACTAGGGTAACCTTGGAAAAAGTTTATCTGATCGCCAAAGCTCTTGGGGTCTCGCCTGCATCATTGCTGCCATAACCATAGCTGTTACTCTAACCAAATATTGCACGTTCCAGCATGGGGGGATTTTCTCGCTTGTCTAGGAGCCATAGCACAACGCATCCATCGACTTGAAGGTCAGATGGAGTCCGACGGGATCTGATTGTTCTGGGATTCAACGGGTGCAAGAAAACGATCTGGTTGTGACAACCTGCGACAGGCGCAGCAGAGAAGAGTTTGCATTGGTAAAACAATCATACTCTGCAAAAGCACGTTTTTTATTTCCGCCCAACATGGGCGAATATAGCCATATTTTATTGATACTATGTTTTCTATTTTCTATTTTCTATTTTCTATTTTCTATTTTCTATTTTCTATTTTCTATTTTCTATTTTCTATTTTCTATTTTCTGTCAGATCATAGAAAAACCATTACCAAGTGATGGTGCATTGATTTTCAAGCTAACTTAATGAATTTTAATTCATCAACACCAACTCACCGATTGAATAAAAATAAGGTGTGGGTTTGTAAAACTGGTCTCTCTTCGCTGCGCAGCAGCGGAATGTTGAAATGGAAAAAATTTATTTATAGCTCTCATAATTAGTAAATGGACAGTTTTCCAATTTTTTCAAGTGGGGGGATGTGAAAAAATCTTCAAAATCAATCTGATTGATCAAATTTCAATCTATTATGCTAGTTTTAGCATATAAGCCAGCCGACTTATTACTTATTGACAAACCCCATGCTCAATCCGCCCTACAAGCTCGACAACAGCCTGGACTCCCATCTGTGTAGTCAACAACGTGGCTGGAGCCACGCCACCGAGCCCCCAGGCTGTGCGGTTTAACCATGACACAGCCTTGATGGCATCGTTCCTGTGGAAGAGGAGTACCACATCGAGGGCCTGTGCAACTCCGTATACCCTAGCACCCTGCGATATTGATAGGGGAACCTCAATCCGAAGCTTTCGGGCCAGTGCACTCCGGCTAATACCAGCCCATTGGCAAACCGTCCCCACATCCGTCTTCATCAATTCAGCGAGCCGATAGAGTATGTCCGGTGATACGCCAGCCACGATCCATAGATGTGCTCCTAGTGGGTCACGAGGAATACCAAGAGCTTCTAGGAGAAAGTTCGCAGTAGCTGCTTGATAGGTTGCATAGGGCATCATGTAGCATTCCTCATTATACAAACACGACCTCTCATGAGCTATCCTACCCCAAACTGTCGTTTTCAGTAGAAGATTAGCAACAAAATGCCCCTGCATTGAGGAGGGCTGATGACCGAGTTGGTCTGTACTGAATCAGGTTTAGGCATTGAACTTGGATAGGGAGATAATAAGAATAATATGCTTCCATACTCTAGTTTGTGTGGAGAGAAATATTTCTTATCATCGACTCATTCTGTGAGCCAATGATATTGTCCTATCGGCTCATTTCGTGAGCCGAACAAGATCCTTCATCGGCTCATCTGGTGAGGTGGTCTCAACGCTCACTACCACTTGGATTTAATTTTTAGCTACATAGTTTCATAGCAGATTGGAGCTAGGCCAATAAGTAGATCCAAACGCAATTTAGCTCACGAATTTTAAATGATGCTTTTTCGAATCATCTTGGTGCCAAAAACAGTGGAGCTGATGCTGGGATTGAGAGATAATTTTCCTGATATAAAAATGTGATACATGAGGATAAAAATGAACGATTTTTTGAAAACACTGATGAATATTCGTAGTCTGCGAGCTGCGTTGCGTGAGTTGTCATTTGAGCAGTTGGTCGAAGTTAAAGAGAAATTGGATGAGGTTTTTGCTGAGCGTGAGCAGCAAGAAAACAAAATCAAAGCCGAATCTGCCGAGCGCCTGCAAAAGCTGGCTGAGTTTACCGAGATGCTGAGAGACGCTGGCATCGATCCGAGTGAGCTTGTTGGCACAGCGGCTCCGGCGAAGGCTGACGGTTCAGCTAAAGTGAAACGTGCTCCTCGTCCTGCAAAATACAAGTACATTGAGGATGGTCAGGAGAAGACATGGACTGGCCAGGGCCGCATGCCCAAGGCCATCGCAGAAGCAGTTGCGGCTGGAAAAGCACTGGATGACTTCTTGATCTAATGCTGAGAGCCCATGCCTGCTCGGCGTGGGCCTTTAATTCTATCTGTAGTAGGAGCACCGTATGGGGAGGACATTGGAGGATATGATTTCATCCGAATCACCCGAGGTTGTCCAGAGAGCCAAGGCGCTGGCCGAAGAGCAACTGGTACGTCTCAGTGTGACCAAACTGCTTTCAAATCTCGGGACGGGTGATGTTCCTGCAATAGATCCCGATGTTCTCGATAGTTTGTTATCACTCAAAAGATTAGTTGAGAGCCATGACTGTCGGTTAAGTCTATTCGTTCATATGCCTGACGGCACTCATCATGGCGTCAACGTTTAACTAAAGAACTTCATTGGTACGTTCAGTCGCAGGTCTCATCTACCAGATGAAATTAACACCCCATGGCGATGCTTTTTCAAACTCCCTCGGTGTGCAAGCGGATCTGATAGCGTGTATTGCGTCCGCCACCAGGTAATTTCTCAATGCACCCCCTATCTAACAGTTGCGCAAGATGGCGTGTAGCCGTGGGCTTACTAACTCCGGCGACTTTTTGATATTGACTGGCACTGATGCCATTTTCAAAACCCTGTTCGCCGCCATCCAGTAAACGATTCAGCACTTTGGTTTGCTCTGGACTCAGAGCGTCATTACAGTGCCGCAACCAGAAAAATGTCTTGGCGAGAGAACGATCAATAACCTGTAATGCCAGCTCTATGGCGTAATCCAGTGTGTCGAGGAACCAACAGATCCAGGAGGTAATATCTAGCGGGCCCCTCTGCGCTGACTCAAGCGCCCGATAGTAGTGATCCCGCCGTTCGAGAATTGCAACTGACATGGCATACAGCCGGATACTTTGGCTGTCAGCCTGTGACAGCGCGAGATCGGTCAATGCCCGCGTGAGCCGCCCATTACCATCATCAACGGGATGCAGGGTCACGAACCAGAAATGGATGATTGCCGCACGAAGAAGGGGATCCATCGTGGGGTCATGCCGAGTCTGGTTAAACCAGGGGATGAACTCGGCCAGTTGATCGTCCAGTGTTGCTCTGGGCGGTGCCTCAAAATGCACGGTGGGGCGATCAACACGCCCAGAGACAACCTGCATCGGCTCATCTCCTCGCAACTGCCCTACGTTCACTGGCTGCACCGACCATTCGTTGGCGGGGAACAGCCAACGATGCCATTGGTAAAGCCGCTCAATCGTCAATGGCTGTCCATGATTGTCGATGGCGTCCAGCATCATGGCCGCGAGCCCCTCTGAGCGATCTGACACGGGATAGGACGGAGTTTCTGATCCCCCTAACCGCCTAGCCAAGGAGGAACGCACGGATTGGGCATTGAGACGCTCACCCTCAATAGCGGATGAGGAGATGATGTTAGCCAGTAACGTATCCAACGTTTGGTCGGAGTTCCCCAATCTGGAATGACTACCTATTAGCATTCCCAGCCTGCGTTGAGCATGCCGTAATCTGGGCAATATCTCGCTATCCCGCCAACGAAAATGGGGCCAATCTGCTTGTTGCCAAATCCAAAATGATTCCACTATTTCCTCATCCAACATGCTAGGGTCTCAATAATGAGCCGACCCAGCCCATCATTCAGCTCAATGTTTGAGCCGAATATAACACATGCAGCACACTATCAGAGCAAGTAATGAGGATGCAGCTCTAGCCCGCAGAGCTTCAACATAACTACATATCTGGAATGACGTGCAATACGCATTTCATAAGCTTTTCTAGCCTCATTCATCGCCGATATATGTTGGCCTGTGCCCGCTCATACTGCACGGTGAGTAGTTCTACCAAGGCAGGTGACCCGTGGAGAAAAGACCAAAGAGTAACAGTAACTTGGAGCAGGGTTAGCTGTTATCAGAACAGTTCATTTTGGCAACAGCGCCGTAGAGTAGCCGTTACAGTGTTCTTTTTACGCTCCCCATTGAAGTGAGCACAGAATCCCCGCATATTGTGTACGGTTCTAATGGAGGCTCCATGAACGACTCTAACAAGCAATTCAAAATCCTGTCTTTGAACGGTGGAGGGGTGCGTGGTCTCTTCTCAATTACCATTTTAGCGGAACTAGAACGGGTTCTGGCTGAGCGCAACAACAATCCTGATTTGGCCATCGGTAATTACTTCGACATGATCACCGGGGCTTCCATCGGCGGAATAATTGCCATTGCTTTGGCTGATGGTCAGAAAGCTAGAGACTTGCAGGGCAAGTTTCACAAAGCAGCTCCAGATATTTTCCCTCGCCAGAGTTGGGTGCCCAATTGTGTTCGAAACATATACCAGCTAGGTAAGCTGTTGCTGAGCCCCCTCTATAAGGCTAACAACCTGGAAAAAGCAGTGACTGAGATCGTGGGAACCGGCAAGACGGTCAGATCGCTAAAACGACGCCTGCTCATCCCAACGGTCAACCTGAGCACAGGTCGCCCTTTGTTCATCAAAACCTGTCATAACTCCCTGTTCACCCGAGATGATCAATTCACCTTGGTTGATGTAGCCATGGCTACATCTGCTGCCCCCACCTACTTCCTACCTCACTATATCGAGTGGCAGAGTGCGTATTTTGCCGATGGAGGCTTACTAGCAAACAATCCATCATTCGTCGCCTATCATGAAGCGCTGAATTATCTGGATGATGAGGAGTTTAAGGGTATAACAGCAAACGATATCAAAATTCTTAATATTGGAACCCTCTCCAACGATTTTTGTATCAATCCCAATAACATCTCTAGGTGGTTCCCTGGGTATTTTGGCCTTTGGGGCGGTGGAAAGGCACTCATTGAGACAGTCATGTCCTCCTCGCAGAAAATGCACGGGTTCATGGCCGGTAAGGCACTAAATCGAGAAGGCATGCCCCCTTGCTATTTCTCGCTTGATGAAACCGTGCCTGATCAACAAGCTCGAGTCATCTCGTTAGACAATGCGAGCGAAGAGTCACTGAAAGCACTTGTCGCGTGGGGCAAATCTGTAGCAACCACAGCTACTGGCAAAAAAGCACTTATCGAGACTTTCTTTAGCACGGAGGCTCCAGCCTTCATTCACCCCACCGACCGTAAGGAAGCGTCAGAATGAAATGGTCAGCACATCTATATCTTACCAATACCAATGACGGTCTCATGAAAAGACTGGAGCCTACCAGCACCGACAAGGCTTCTCTCGAGAAACTTAAGGACACGATCAGAATTCGGACAAAGGGTGTATTCACAGAAGCAAAAGATGTCGTCAAAATGCTGGCCAGCCGTTCTCGGAGCTCAACGAACATCCAACTCGTAGAAAGTGCAATTAGGAAAACCAACCTGCGCTATCTTGACAATGCAGATGTCCAGCGAGTTGTGAAACTGCTCTTGGATATGAGTGATGACGCACGCGGAGCATTCTTGAATACAGAGCCAAGATTTTGGGTTCAAGGAAGTTACAAGTACAAAACACTGAACAAGCCATATCATAAACCTCCGCAGCAGATGGACATTGATGATGGTACATACATGCCTATGGATATGTTCAAAGAGCAACCGTTAGTCGGCCATGAGCTTCTTCTCCTACTTGTAGATGCATCGCTAGCATCTTTGGCAGAAGAAAACTACAACTGGAAAGCATTAAAGAAGCCTACTTGTGGACGTATTGTCATCGAAGATAGAAATGTGCATGTAGATGTGCCCATGTATGCAATCCCAAGAGATCAGTTTGAAACTCGAGAAGTGGCATTGAACTCTGTCGCAGGGATGGATTCACTGAATGAAAGTGTTCTCAGTAAGTCAGCCACTCGAAAGCTTGATGAAAATTGTGTTTACTTGGCTGTCAGAGGAAAGGATAAGTGGATTAAGTCAGATCCAGAAATCGTTGCGCGTTGGTTCAGGAGCGCAGTAGCGCGACATGGTGACCCTATGCGGCAGGTCTGTCGATACCTGAAGGCTTGGCGAGATGTGCAGTGGAAATCTCCTGAATTATCCTCCATAGCTCTTATGAAATGCGTCGTTGACACCTTTGATAATACACCTATGCCTGACACAAAAGATCATGGTGAACTTTTGTTAAAAGTAACAGAACAGTTGGCCACCAAGTTAAGGGATGGAGTGGAAAGTCCAGATGCCTCAGATGAAGGTCGCTTGTTGTTTCCCAAGGAAAAGATGGATGATAATACGGTTCAGAGCATTATCTCGAAAGCAGAGACTCTGCACGAAGAACTTAATCGAGCACTGAATAGGCTCTCAACAAAGAACGAAGTACTGAAAACTCTAAATGGACTTTTTGGTGACAGTGTTGTAAACGAAGAGCTTATCAAGCCTTGGGTTGCCATACCTGCATACCAACAACAACGACAACCTCAACGACAAAGCCAAATGACCGATTCAATGACGAGTGGTTGATAGTGACTATCCATAACTTGTTATTACATAGCGGCTTTCGATATGTCGAGAGTCGCAACATCACCGGCCTACCAATTTCTCTACCGAGAGAGTGTCCAGCCTATATAAAAGCCTACCAAACACATGCAGGTGAATTCATTATTGCTGTAGTTAGGCCAAGAGAAGACCTTAGTCGCTTGCCGGAAACGTACGTTATCAGTCGCCCTGCTAACTTAATCGGTATGGCCTTACCTCACATAAGCAGTTTCCAAAGATTATGTTTGGTGAACCAGGACACTGCCGATTGGGATCCCCAACACCCACCTGCTGTAATTGCCATGTTAAACAGCCTGATCCAGCAAGCATTGGACAATGCTGTAACAGCTGGCCATCAACGGCAAGAGGAATTTCAAACCGAGTTTGTGAACTACTGGAATGGGGTTGTAGATGCTTACATTTATGGTGATGCAGGCAAGCTGTCAGGTACAAAATTCTCATACAAGTCGCTGAAAGTGACAACCTCAGCAGATGGACAAACAGACAAAGAATATGTTGTCTTCCACAACGCTGGGCAAAGGGATGACTGGTTTAGGTTACGAGGAGAAAAACCGGCTGTGGGGATTGATGGCGACGTGACCGTTGTCAGAGTTAACAACACTGCGATAGCACCAAGTAAATGGCCGCCTCAATCACTCAGGGAAGTCTTTGATTGGTTAAAATCTGCGGACCTCCCTGCTCATGACTCACTGGCCAATGGAATACTCACCAGGCTCACCAAGAGCAGGCAAATGGTGTTGTTCGATATTTCGAACGAAGGCATCATTGGCTTTGAAGTCTGCTTCAGTCAAGCCACCCAGACGATCCTGAAACACCGTACAACAGAACGAGCCAAATCTAGGGGAGGTAAACACAAACTAAAGCTCGGCTCTACCCTTCCTATGCTCAGATCAAAATCTGCAACGACCGCATTCTCTCGCTTAAATGTGAGCTCGATAAGCGACCAAGAGCTTCAACGGCGCAACAGACCTGTTTTCCTTGATCTTGAGAACAAGCAAATCTTGATAATTGGCTGCGGCACCATTGGAGGCTTTGCTGCTCAGCTGCTTGCCAAGGTAGGAGCAGGGCGTGGCAATACCGGTCGGCTAGTTCTCTGTGACAGTGACATTCTGTCTCCAGGCAATCTGAGTCGGCATGCTCTCCCAGCCACTTATATCGGTTGGAATAAAGCTGAGGCCCTAAGTAAGCTAATAAAGCGTGACTCTTTGGGCAATCCAAGAATAGATGTCAAACCTTATCGTTTAGAAATGAATGAAGATAATATTCGTGGCTATGATATTGTGATCGATGCTACTGGTCACGCCCCAACAGGTAAAATGCTCAGTTATTTGGCTCGAGCCTCTACCCAACGTCCTCCCTTCATCATCCACGGCTACAATGATGCTTATGGTCAAGCGTCTGTTGTTATGATCGACGATGGAAAAGCCTGTTATGAATGTGCCAAACGTCTCGAGACCCTCAAGGAGGTCGATAGGCCTGTAGCTCCTCATCGAGTTTCCTGCGGCAGCATTTTCACACCCTATGATGCTAGCGTCAGCACAATTACTGCCGCACTAATTCAAGAAGCTGTACTGAATACTCTTCAGGACAGACTTCCCTGGACTTATGCTCAACACTCGACAGGTAATGCCATTCATCATAAACGTCGAAAGCTTCGTAAATTTGGAGAATGTAGTGTTTGTTCCTGATGTCAAGGCTGAGCTAACCTTGAGTAATCGAGCTGGTGGACTAATCATCGTTGAGACTGCGGTACTTCATATTTTAAATCGATATCGGCAGTTACATCACGGTCAACCTGAGCAAGGAGGTGTATTTATTGGAGAAATTCGGCCACCTCATATAATAATAACTCACGTTACAGAACCTAGCTCCTACGACCAAGCATCACGTTTTGGTTTTGTTCGTAAAAAACAACACCATCAAGTTATGGTTGATCAACTTTGGCACACATCCGGAGGCTATCTTACTTATATTGGTGAGTGGCACACCCATCCTGAATCGAATCCTTTGCCCTCTGCCACTGACGTATCTAGTTGGCGTAAAGGCTTACCTAAAAACAGTGCATCCATAGTAGCGATCATTGGTCAAAAGACTGACTGGTGGGGCTACTGTGAGAATGGTCACTGTGAAGCATTGAAGAAAATATATTAATTTGAAAGATGCAGTGATACCGGAAATTTAATGTCATAAATATTAAGATGCATCAGGGGATGGGTAACTTTAGCCATTCCCCATATTTACCTTACCATGCACAGCTCAAAAGATGTTGGAAGCAGCTATAGGGTAGATTCATATGCCATATGGTTAGCATCATGGTGTAAATATATGGTATTGCTTGTCTTATCAGGATAACTTAGTAAGTTGACATATCAACCATTGGTAATGGTCAAAATCCTTTCAACCAACTGACACAATAATTACTGGATTTTTGGAACCCAACATTCAAATTTTTCAATCGCTGCACACATTTCATCAGTTATAGATTGTTCCTTTAAAGCTTTTATCCTTTTATTGAGATATAGATCATCAGAAATGCTTAGATCAGTGCCATTAACTAAGTCTAACATTTTAATCATCGTGCCATCTTTATCTATACACTCAAAATTATTGACAAATTTGTTGTAAGCTAGGAATGCTTCCTCGTTCTCCTGCTGATGATGCATGTCAAAACCGAAATCAGCGATATACTTATTGTCAATGACAATACCGTCAGTACTCATCCCACCAAATAACTCAACCTGAATGTAGAAACAGCTAGTAACAGAATGTACTTTTACGGATTTAACAGTTTTATATATTGTATCTCTGACCTCATTTCTTATATCTGTCTGATTGTAGTCAATGAAGTTTGAAGGTATAAGCATATATATATCTGGATTGATAGAGATCTCTTCATGACTTCTTTCAATGATCAACTCTTCATTTAACTTTTTGCGCTCCCTAGATAGGCTATTTAATCGTTCAGTAAACAAAATATGTATATCACCCTCTGTGGCAGCCTCAATAGATTGAAACGTACTCTTTATTTTTGAACTTATCGCATCTATTTTATTCTTTAGTAAAGCAACCTTACTCTCATTTTCATTTTTTTTTGGCTGAAGGATGACACTGCCAATCAGCAACATGAGTGCGTACTCAAAATATCGGTTATCAAATGTTGCAGCTGTGCAGCTTTTCACCGATGTGTCTGATCTTCCGCTGCATTTGTAACGAAGCTTTTCATCTTTTTTTCCCGCCTTACTGCGGTAGACCTGTAGTGAACTGCCACAATCCCCGCAAGTGGCGATACGCATTCCCGTAATGATGCCCGCAGCGCTTTTCAGCTTACTAGTAAATTGCTTTTTTTCACTACGCACATGCCTAGCTTGTGCGAATTCAGCCTCAGTGCAAGCCAGGGGGTAATAGTTTTCCAATAGATGCTCACGACCATCAATATGAATTATTTTTTCACCTAAGACTGCCCGATCACTGATAACCTTTTTAATAAGGTTTATCCCCCACCCTTCCTTATTAGAATTTTGAGCTATTGTAGGGGGAGTATAGTTTTCATCTAAATATTTTTTTATTGTTATATGCCCCTTCCCTTCACGAATCATCGAAATGATTTCTTTAATCACGGGAAAATAATATGGATGAGGGCGAACAAATCCGGTTGTAGTATCAACCCAAAATTTGTTCTTTCCGAAACCATTAATCGCTGCCGGATAACCATCCGTATCGCGAACACCATCTAGGTGCCGCTTTAAAGCAACACGTGCAGCACCAGTAACTCGAGCAGAAAGCTTATTTGTATAATCATTACTACTTTCAAGCTTGACAAGTGCGAAAATGGCAGATGCCAAATTATCTTTTTGATATACCGCCCCATCAATCCAGGTATAAACAAAAACATTAGCAGCAAGTACACATGTTAAATACTCACTTGCTCTTGTTAACGCTAGGCGAGAGAAACGATCTATATTTTCCATGGCCAATACAGAGCCGGGGGCGATTTGACCTGAACGGCATAGTTCAATAAAATCGCCAAGACGTCCATATTCAATATTTTCCCCTTTACTGGCTGACATGCCGTTATCTGACATATGAACAACAGGCATACTACTATATTTTGCCTTTGTTGCTTCAACCAATGCACCTTCAGTCTGACGTTGCACGCCAGTTTTATTACCAGCGGCTTGTTTTTCAGTACTTACACGACTATACAAATATAGTGTTGGTGCAGATGACATTAAATTCATAACATCTCCAAAAAATCGACTCTATGACGAAAATCTATATGCTAGATAAATCACTATATTTGTAAGCTATCTGTACGATTAGATTAAAAAACAGATATATGACATCCAATAAAAATGAAGAACCACACCGATGATTTATATCACAGGCTGATCTCAGTTGGTTCTATTTTAATTTTGATGTTTTGAGATACTTAATGAAATCCGCTGGGCGAACACCGCACAGATTCGCAATATGCTGTTTTGATTTTGCGTGCTGCTTCGCCCTAATGGGGTGCATATCATCGCCGATCATGATATTGCGACAGCAGGGCTGCCATTCTTTGTTGCTCAATTGAAAAATATCCTGTGTATAGTGGCCGTCAGGCATATCCAGACCAGCCTGCCGTCTACGATACAATAATTCAGCTTTTTTCATTTTCTCACTATCAACACTGTCATCGGTTCTCTTCATATATCCCTCGCCGACCTTTTGGTGGAAGATTATATCCGAAAACACAAGATATCAACCCCCACTGGAAAATATTTTCATCACCAGAATGGAATTATCTATATTCTCTAATATTTATTTTTACTTATATTTTTCAGGTTCGAAGTGGGGAGGGGCTGATAAAGCCATGGGGTGTTAACGCTGACAACCTAGCGCCCACCCCCCAGAAGCGTCACTGGTTATTATGCAACATTTCACAAACATATTGACAGGATGTTTTTTTTCAGTTTCACGCAAAAAAACATTGCGCGACTTCATTTTCCATGATAATTTAATGTTGTATTTTTTATCAAAAAAATACGCCATAGATGTCTTGTTTTTCAATTTCTTTATAAAGATTTTCTTCTTTTAACACCTTAAAACCTCACATCTTTAAATACCTGGCTCCCCTTCGCGCTGAAACGAAGTGAAAGCGCGGAATATATATATATGTTTGAGAACAAAAAAAGATTTTATATTTAAATTTTTAAATAAAACAAAACGTTTAAAAATTGTTAAAATTGCAATATTTTTGCTACTACCTTTACCACCCAAGTTAGGTTAGCTGCATGTGCATCTAGCCATCATAGTGTCAGTATCGTGCCGTCATTGCTCCTTTCCCAGGCGTTGTTTCCCAAATCGATGCAGCTTGAGGAACTAACTGAGGACTTGGTGATCTGATCACCACCATCCTCTTCAAGTCTGCATCATGGGCACGTCGCTTCACTCCTTGGCAGCGGCGAAGGCATCGGCAACCCTTGCATCCAACTTATGACGGACCAGGGTCCGGGCCGAGACAGTTTCTTACCTAGCACACCATGCATAGAATCCGCTACGTGCCACACCCAGGACGCGAGTCATTGCAGCCACCTGAAATTGTCCGATATGCTCGGCGAGTTGGCGTTTAAGTCTTACATTTTCATCCGCTAGTTGTTGCTCTCGCTCACCCGTATTCATGACCTGCCGAGCCTTGATGCGCCAGGCATAGAGCTGTGCCTCTTTAAGCCCAAGTTGTGCTGCGGCTTTGCTCATCCCGACACTTTCGGCCAGGGCCAAGGCTTCATCCTTGTACGGTTGAGAGTAACGGGCTAGGGTCTTTTTATGTTCAGTTGTTGTTTTGCTCATGCTCCACCTCTGTCAGTGATTTTACTCACTTAACGAGGTGTCCATCGAGTGTGGGCAAGATCAGGGTTTGCGACGTGTACTTTCTCGTTGGTGGTCATATGGTGACTCCAGATAACACGGTAGGGGTACCGTTTTGTTATCCGGTTTGAAGCCGTATGACAACACCCTTTTGTGGGCAACTGTCAGGTGAATACCATCTCCATACACGTAAGAAATCACTAATCTTTCCTCACAGAGTGAACATCTTCAGGTGATAGAACCTTTACTCGTGTATACGTGAACTTTATCATTAGGCACATCACACTTTAAGGTAGCTATTTAATTTAGTGATTTTACTTAGCTTAAGCATTACTGTTTGGAGAGAATAAATGGCAAGGAAAAGGCGGACATCAAAGAAACTTGGAGATTTTTATCTAATTATACTTGCCATCGTCATCTTTATTACTATCAAGATAATTGAAGCTATTAAAGCGGTTCCTTGGCAATTTTGGGTGGGTGCATTCTGCGTTTTATTTCTTTTTTTCACATACCGTTACAAAAAAACCACCGACAACACACAAAAGCCAACAGTTACAGCCACCCCTCATCCAACTAAGCACACTTCACCAGTGCATCGAGAGCCGCCGAGGGCAGCTTTCGCGCCATCACCGGCCCCCAGTCCTTCGAATGCTATAGCCAACGTGGATACAAAGATGCAACCAGAGGCGTCACCCCACCAGCAACCAAATCCAGACACTGAAGATCTGATCAAGATATCGGCCTCTGACCTCATGATTTCTGGTGTATCAACCCCTTTTGAGCCCACGACCTTGGATGCAAACTCTTTTGCCAACACAAAGCCAGATCCAGCTATTGATGCGCCACCAGCCTCCCTTGATTTTGATGACGATGTTTTTACTGTTTTATCCCTGGCAGATAACGATACGGAACTACCCGCGCCCGAGTTCAGCATATCTTTTTCATTCGGAGAACGCGGGCCATCCGTTGTGTCTTCTGAGCAAAACGTACTCTTCACCCCTTCTGAGCTAATGCCTGCGGGGCCCAGTATGGTTGGCCGCTGGATGTCCCCAGGTGAAGAGATCACTCTTGCTGGTCTCAATATTAGCGGCGGCATGTTCTATGTCGGTAACACAAGGCTGGACGGAGGACTCTTTGAGGAGCCATCCCTCATCGATCCACAAGCTCTTGTCACCATCAAAGATGCGCCCTCAGACCTTCATTTGCATGGATATTATCCGAGCTATAAAAATCTCACTGCCGACGCCAAGAAAAGATATTTGCAATGGATGGCGAGTGGGCGCAAAGACCCCGACGTCGCAATTGGGTTTGTTTTCATCTTTTTCTATGGCCTTGAGCGCCGGTATTTTATTGATGCCAAAAGAGATGAGCTAGCCAAAAGAGAGATGCCATTTATTCTTGCCGAAATAGCCAGATTGGTGACCATCTATTCGGCGCACCCCTCTTTCACAAGATATGCCACCAATTTTCTCGAATATGGGATGGCGAAGAACATCAGCAAGGAATATTACCTTTTCCCCGCACAAGAGGCCGATCCGCTCAGCTACCACGTCCCTATTTCGCTGAAAATCTGCCTCGGGCAACTGGTTAGAGACGGCAAGCCGGTTCCTGCCGATTGGGCTTTGCTCTGGGCGACCTGTACCCCGACAATTTCCTTACGGACCCCCGCGCAGCGCTGCTTTGATATCTTCAAGGCTATGTTCATCGACACCTATAAACGGGAGTATGGCGATGGCATCAAACTGAAAGAGCTCAAATCCCGTGTCGAGGTTTCCTATGCGCCGTCTTCTTATGCCGTCAGCCAATTCATTGAGCGCTGCGTCACCAATCTATCTGATGTCTCCTTCTCGCAGCCATACATCAAAAAGCTGAGTAAGGTTGTTGACCTTTGCACCTCCTTGCTTGAGCCATATAGCCGGTATCTAGGGAGAAATGTTGGGGCAGAAAACACCTTGGAAGCTTTGCTTCATCTGCCATATCAGTATTGGCCAACAGCCATGAAACAACCGTTCGTGACCCTGGAAGAGTTTGTTGGTGTTGATGCCATGCTTCTGCCTTGGTCTGACCTTGCAGCTCGTATCAACATCAACAGCACGGGAGGCCTCAATAAAGCGCAGTATGAAGGTTTGGCTAACATCTTGGCTCACTACCATATGAGCATCGAGCCTCACCCAGAGGGAAGCAATAAGCGCCCGAAGGGAGACGAGCCTGTTGTCATCTATCCGATAAATCCGCAAGAGACGCTGAACAAAAATCAGAGCAATGTGGATACTGTGTCCGCATTTGTAGATCTGGCCTGTGTTGTCCTGAATACCGACGAAGATAAATCGGAAGTCACGATCGCTTTCCTCAAGGAGCAGATCGGTTCAATGAACTTCCTGGCCCACTATCAATCAGTTCGACTGATCGCAAAAGCACTGCTTGGCACTCAGACTCCCCCGACCCTGTCAATTGTAAAGAAATCCATTGATAGCCTAGATGATGAGCAAAAGGCTTTAGTCGGCAAGCTGCTCGTCGCCTTTGTGAAAGCTGACAACTCGATCACCCCTGCCAAAGTGAAGGTACTGGAGCAGCTGTATAAGCTGATCTCTTTGGATGTGAAACAGGTCTACTCGGACCTCCATTCAAATGAGGCCAGGATCGTATCAACGAGCAAATCTGGCAGCGTGACCAAGGCTCCTACCAGAGCTTCCAGTTTGGATATGGCTCGGGTGGCACAGCTCAAACAAGAGACCTCTCAAGTCACTGCAATGCTCGCATCCGTGTTTACAGAGAATGATGGTGAACATGATGATATCCACCAGCCACAACAGGCCAAGACCGAAGCGTCATCAGATCAAGCGGACGAGCCGACACCCCTTGGGGACACTCGTTCTCTATTTGGCCTTGATGATGACCTAAGCCAATTCCTCAGGGCTCTGCTTGCCCGTCCGGAATGGGCTCGTGATGATTTGTCTGCACTTGCCAACACCATGGGCCTGATGCTCGATGGTGCACTTGAACAAATTAACGAAGTCATGCTCGATCACTTTGATGAAATGCTGATCGAGGGTGATGACACCATTGAATTGAACACTGACCTTCTGGAGCAAATTCCTCATGAGTAAAATCAGGCCAAAAGAGCGTGACGCCGTCATTCAATCCTTAAGAGCGGGTGTCGTGCCCAAGGTGGGTCAGCATCTCATCCAAGTTGGCCGCAAAAACGAAATTGACGCCTTCATGGCAGACATCAATCGCGTTGCCGATACAGGTTCATCATTCAGGATCGTTGTCGGGGAGTATGGTGCCGGTAAAACCTTCCTTCTCAACCTTGTGCGAGCAATCGCGCTTGAGAAGCAGCTTGTTACCGTTCACGCCGATCTCAATCCCGATCGCCGACTGCATGCCAGCGGCGGCCAAGCGCGGTCCCTCTATTCTGAGCTCGCCAAGAATATGTCCACCCGCACGAAACCTGATGGCGGTGCACTTGCTGGTGTAGTGGAGAAGTTCATCGCTCAAGCGAAAAATGAAGCCAAGGCGAATGGCTCACAACCTGAAGCGGTCATCCGGAAGAAGCTGGAAGATCTCGCCGAGATGGTCAATGGCTATGACTTTGCCGAGGTGATCGCCGCCTACTGCAAAGGGTTCGAAGATGGAAATGACCAACTGAAGCATGACGCCATCAGATGGCTTCGGGGCGAATTCTCAACCAAGACCGATGCCCGCATGGCGCTGGGTGTCCGGACCATCGTTGATGATGCCACCATGTATGATCAGCTTAAGCTGATGGCCCGTTTCGTTCAGCTGGCAGGCTATTCAGGCTTGCTGGTATGCCTTGATGAGATGGTGAACCTCTATAAGCTTGCCAACACCCAAGCTCGCAACTCCAACTACGAACAAATTCTGCGGATCCTCAATGACTCCTTGCAAGGGACGTCGGTCGGGCTCGGGTTCATCCTTGGCGGCACTCCCGAGTTTTTGATGGACACCCGACGCGGCCTCTTCAGCTATTCAGCCCTGCAATCCCGTTTGGCCGAGAACAGCTTTGCTCAGGATGGGCTGGTGGATTACTCAGGGCCAGTACTGCGCCTCTCAAGCCTGACCCCTGAGGATTTCTACGTTCTCCTTGAGAAGTTGCGGCATGTCTATGCCTGTGGTGATGAAACCCGTTACACATTGCCAGACGAAGCGTTACCGGCATTTATGGCCCATTGTGAGAGCCGGTTGGGGGAAAGCTATTTCAGAACCCCAAGAACGACGATCACCGCCTTTGTGAACCTGCTGGCCGTCCTGGAGCAGAACCCTGATACAAACTGGAAAGAGCTCATTGGCTTTACTGACATCAAATCTGATCAGGGAGCGGAGTTAGAACTGGCAGTGGAGCCCGATGATGAATTCACCTCGTTCCAGCTCTGACTCCCGACATTTTGAACGGCTGGATGAGCGGATCCGGCGCTGGGTGTGGCAAAAGGGGTGGACCTCTCTTCGTGATGCGCAAGAGCGGGCGATACCGGCCTTATTGGGGGCAGATACAGACGTGATCATCGCTGCTGCCACCGCTGCGGGTAAAACTGAAGCGGCCTTCTTGCCGATATTCACGGTGCTACTGAACAGCCCCGAGCCCGCTACGGTTCTATACATCAGTCCTCTCAAAGCGCTGATCAATGATCAATGGGGACGGCTCAACGAGCTCTGTGACTCATTAGAGATCCCCGTTACTGGCTGGCATGGTGATATCGCCTACAGCAAGAAGCAGAAATTCTTGAAGCACCCCAACGGGGTGTTGTTGATCACCCCTGAATCCCTGGAAGCCCTCTTTGTTAATCGGGGGCCATCCATCCCAGGGATGATGGCTAACATCAAGTACATCGTGATTGATGAGCTGCATGCCTTCATCGGCTTTGAGCGAGGAAAACAGATCCAATCCCTGATGCATCGTGTTGAGCTGGCCATCGGTCGTCAGGTCCCCCGCGTTGGGCTCTCTGCTACTCTCGGGGATATGTCGCTCGCGGCAAAATTCTTGCGCCCTTCCCTACCTGATAGCGTCCAGCTCATCGAGTCAAAGGATGGGGGCCAGGAGCTAAAGGTCCTCATCAAAGGCTATATCGAAGGTAAAACGGAACCAGACGAAGAACGAGATGAAGACGACCCGACTTCTCCCTATGTGGCCATCGGCAACGACTTGTATCGAGCACTGAGGGGATCAAACAACCTGGTGTTTCCCAACTCCAGATCGAACGTTGAAAAGTACACAGACCGTTTACGTCGTCTTTGTGAACAAGACAGGGTCCCAAACCAGTTTTGGGCGCACCACGGGAGTTTGTCGAAAACATATCGTGAAGAAACCGAACAAGCATTGAAGTCGGGTGACGTGCCAGCGACAGCGATTTGCACCAGTTCGTTGGAGCTCGGGATCGACATTGGCTCCGTTAAAAGCATTTGCCAGATCGGTCGCCCCCCTGCCGTATCTTCATTGCGGCAACGTCTGGGTAGATCCGGACGCCGTAAGGGAGAATCCGCCATCCTTCGCGGCTACATCATCGAGCGTGAGCTCTCCCCCAAGACAAGCATCTCGGATTCATTACGTGAGGACCTGATCCAGACTATCGCTATGGTCAGGCTACTGATCAGCGGTTGGTTTGAGCCTCCGCTTGCTGGTGGCTTGCACGCCTCAACTCTGGTTCAACAGATCCTTTCTGTTATCAGTGAGCGCGGCGGCATCATGGCCAGAGACCTTTGGCATAGCCTGCTCTCCCCTGGTGCACCTTTTGAGGGGTTCACACCTGATGACTTCATCGGTCTTCTCAAGCAGATGGGCAGCTTGAAATTGATACATCAGGACTCATCAGGTTTGCTGCTGCATGGGGAGGTTGGCGAAAAACTCGTGAACAATCACGAATTCTTCGCATCATTTGTCAGTGATGAAGAATACAGGCTGATCTGCGCCTCTACTCAGGTTGGTTTGCTCCCAATCAGCAGGCCACTGATCACCGGCCAAAAGATCATTTTTGCCGGTCGCCGCTGGCAAGTTCTCGAAGTGAATGAAGAAAAGAAATTTATACTGGTGGCCCCCTCAAAAGGAGGGACTCCTCCTGTCTTTGATAACTGCTTGGCCACTGTTAACGAAAGAGTCAGGGGTGAAATGCGCAATGTGCTTACTGGTGGCTTTGACGTTCCATTTCTTGATGCCAAAGCAAAAGAGCTACTGGCCGAAGCAAGAGAAAACTTTAAACGCTATGATCTTGACTCGACTACATTGATTGAAGTGGGCAGTAATGCCGTGCTGCTATTCCCGTGGTCCAGTGATATTGCACATGATGCGTTTGTTCTGTTGATGCAAAAAAATGATATTGATGCTGTTAATGAAGGCGTTTACATCTTAATTAATTGCACCAAAGAAAAAATGCTGAATGTTATGGCCAGCATTAATGACTCACATATACTATCGACAGATCTACTGGACGGAGTCCAAAACTTAAATAGAGAAAAGTGGGATTGGGCACTTCCTGATAGGCTTTTGCGTAAATCATTCTCCTCACTTCGGTTAGATCTGGAAGGTGCATTAGGAATCTGTAAAAAAGTCATACTCATGTATGGAAAATAATCTATCATGTTTTAAACAATACGGACATATATTACTGAAATAGTGTACAAAACTCCGACTAGACAGATAGCTGGAACACATGCACCACGACTAGTGGTGCAATATAGGCCCACTTACCTTTGCTACTGAGCTGGCTAGCTGACAGAATACACCTATATAATAACTATGGCCTTTCCTCGCTCTGCGAGAATTATGAGCGAACCAGGGTTAATAAGATACTTGTTGTATTGATGCCAGTTAATGATGGCGTTAAGCGACGTGTCCACGATGCAGACTTGAAAAGGATAGTGGTGATCAAATCACCGAGTCCTCAGTTAGTGCCATTCAGGCTGTATTGAATTGGGTAATAATGCCCATTTAATCTATAAAATCAAGTTGTCTTTTCATATTTTCCACACATATATTCGTCAACCCTTTGTTGATAACTCTCACTCCATATAGCATCCCTCTCACGCTCACTATCTGTAATTTTCCCACCAGGCAAGTCAAATGTGATTCTCAGACATCCATACCACCGTCTCAAACTCATATATAACTCAATTTCCTCAGGTTCAGAATACGCAGAAACTCCATTTTTCTCATATGAACTTTCCATTTTCTGGTTAACCCAGTCGATAACAGGATCTAATATTTCTTCTAACCTGCCAGCATCCTTACACCGGTCTAACCATGCATAAATTTCGTCCGTATTATTAGGGTATTCCAGGGCATGCCCCGTCTGATACGTTTCACTGATAATTCCAGTAAACTCACCATATCGACAGCCAGTGATATAATCTATATGAGAACCATACAATGCAAACGTAGATTTAGAATCTCTAATTACTGGCCTGCCACCATAAATCCCTCGACTCGCATTTTTTGCAAATGCATTCCGTATTAGACGCTGCTGCTTGTCAGCCCATAACCTGAAATCAACAACCTCATTTTCACTCAAACTGTCAATACGACTAAAATCAGAATTTATATCTACTGTGGCCACAACCATGCTAGATATAGACCTCTCCCCTCCAACATCATTTTTTTTAGATATACTTTTTGAAAAAATCACTTTTATACTATCACCACACTGTCTCAATTTTGCCGTTGTCATGATAAACCTTTGTTGTTGTAATTATAACAGTTAATATCATTTGTAATTATGATAGCTCAATGAGAAATTTTCACAAGAAAAAACATACATTTCTCTGGTATAATATAAACTTTATTATTGTCATCTTATCTTAATATTTCCATCTAACATGACATGCTCAAGATTATTTGGATTGAGTCGCCATTGCAATCCACGCTCTAAATCTTTTTTTATTTCAAGATAATCTCTAGACTCTATCAGGTTATGGTCAACCGTCTTTTTATTATTATCAATCAGTGATACTGATTGCCACTCATTATCGATTGGTTGTTGATCCCCCTCAACAATACATAGCTGCATCATAGGAGAACAACCAAAGATCGCATGAATTATCTTCTTTATCATTTCAATAAATGATTCTACTATAGCTGACATAATCGATGTATATTCAAGAGTCCCGCCGACTGCAACATTAACAAACTCTTTTTGACTTATAAAAAATCGATATGGTATACACACTCGATATTTATCTCCATTCGTATATACAGATAAGTCATGGTGGTAAATTCCTTGTTTTTTAAGACCACGAACACGCTGAACTCCTCGCGGTGTAATCATCATTGAAACAGAAATATCTAACTGTTTAGCCCCTCCTATCCCGAGGGCAATGTTATCTATTGATGTATAACTAATACCATATCGTTCGATAAGTCTGTTAAAGCTGAACTTAGTTTTTTGTATAGCTGAGCCAGAATGCCAAACATTCCCATCTCGAGAAAATTTTATACCATCGGGGATTCCTGATTCATCTACTGTAGCCTGGACATATACCCCGCATCTAGCCAGTTTGACAACTAAATCAGTCATCGTTTTAGGTTTATTGTATAAAATCGTACTATTAAGCTTCCCTCTGATATAAGAAATATCATCGTTAGAATCATGCACCCTTAATAATGGAGTAACGCTGTCAAGTCCTAGTGCAACATTATCACGCTCTGGGACATAACTGATTTTCTCATGGGTCTGTAATGCCCGCCACGTAAACCTAGTTTTTTTTATACTACTGCCACTTAACCACTTATTACCATCAACTGAGTAGCGAATTCCATTGGGTAACCCATTCAGATCTTTGCATATCTGTGTAGCTACCCCAACATTCCTAAGCCTCATGACAAAATCAGACATTGTTGAAGGTTTACTTGTCTTATATATAATCTTTAGCTTTCTTCGAATTGTTTCAGCATGTTCCTCAAATTTGTGTTTTTGGCTGATTCTCAACAGCACCGGTTCTGTTTTAGAATCCTTGTTGAAACTTTTATCAGCATCTATATTGATGCTTAGGCCAAATTCTCGCTCTATAATTCGAGCCGCCCTCATTGCCATATGATAATCATTATGTTGGTTAATGCTGCGACCGTTAGATAAAATGCTGGATGAAACAATATGCATATGTTGGCATTGAGAATCGTTATGGATGGCACCACACCAGACTACAGAGCAATCGTATCCTAGTTGTCGTAAAAGAATCTCTCCAGCATTCTGCCACTGCTGATCTGATAGAGTCTCCTGTGGAGCCAAACTAATAATATAGTGACAACAATGTGACTCATTTTTACCCCTACATTGAGCCGAGCGTTCTAGAAACTCAGACTCTAATAAATCTATATTAACATTCACCACACCCCCAGTAATTACATATGGATCACGTTGAAATGTAGACCCGCTGATGAATCTGACATTTAACTTCCCCTTCTCATCATGCAGTTTATGCTCATGACTATCACCACGAAATACATAGTTCAGCCTAGCCCTAAAGGATTTTGTCTTTTTTTTAATTTTTGTTATCGTCATCAACTGCCAAGCCTCATAGTATTATTATTTTATCTTTTCTATCATTTGGTTGATCAGTTGCTGAGTAGATGACAAGGTAATGATTAGCTGTGAGTAATCCTTACCAATACTACTATTTATCAAAAATCCATTTATGTTTTTACCTAGTCGCCTTAATTCATACAATGCTTGGTCATCAATTTCACTAGGATTCTTAACTATGAAACGACCATCGTTAAGAAATCCGACAATCATTTTCCGCATGCAAGAGGAAAGATTAACTCTCTCATTACGCCCCTTAAATGCATTGTAAAAATGCTTAAACTGTTTTTCAGTTAGACCTATTTTAATAAAATGAGTCACTTTCTCATCTTGTTTTTTTGGTGGACGACCACCGCGACAGTTTGGTTTTTTTCTCGTATCTTTGCTTTCATTCATGGTAGCACCGTTGTTGTTATTGTTTTTATGCTGGAGTAACACTGCATTATCTGAAGAGAATTTTGACCGCGCAGAACCCATTGGGTTTGAGCACGTACATCCCCCATTAGCGCAGAACCCGCAGGGTTTGAGCTATGTGGGGCGGGCTTATTTGACCATGAAAACTCACGAAGTGATGTTTTGATGGTCAAATAATATAGCTCGCGTGTTCCTTCTCTCTCTACTTAATATTAAACCGTCTCAGGTAAAACAATCAACACTTAAAATAAATAAAGCATTGATTTTCATTGCGAGTGATAGTGCATTAATTAATTACTACATTAAGTAATGCCTGTAGTAATAATTCTATTCACTACTTATCACATATGAATTGCGAAAGTCGATTTAGTAATAATCTGGATTACTAACTCTGATTGACAAGCACGAGGCCATAAACAAACTGAATATGCTGGGCCCGCCTGTCAGAAGGCCCTGAATGTAGCTGTCACCTGGGGCTGGAGAAGTCATTACTGGATCGCTGATTTGGGCAACAACGCCGACCAAACCACAGTAAATCAGCAGCAAGAAATTGAGCAAGCAGGTGACCAGATGGATCGGTATTTCATTGATGAGACAGTATTGGGACTGTGAAGGTGATTCGGTTGTGGTGATTGACCGTCTGGGGTGCGACACCGTGGCCGTGCTGACTACTGTCGAGCATCTGCAACCAAAAGGTGTCCGACTGACCTCTCGGCTAGAAGGTGTAGATTTCACAGCTCCAGTAGGAAAGCAGGTTCTAACCATAACGCCAACCTAGACTTGATCGACACACCACAAAGGAACCGCCAACTTGCAGACATCAAGAGGACAGAGCCTGAAGGAAAGCAATACATAGGCCATCAGCTACAAACAGTAAAGAGGCGAAGTGCTTACAGAGGTAATGATACGACACATCTCTCTGTATCAATCGTATTGTTGTGGTATGGTATTCTGAATTGAGGTTCATTAAAGCTGGTAAATAATGGCGGAGCAACAAGAATACTGGAAAGCCGAGACGGTGGCGTTTTATGCGCTTCAATCACTGCATGGTGTAGGGTTCAAAACGCTATATAGAATCGCAGCTCAAAAAATTAGTTTTAGAGAACTAATTCGAACTGATGACATCAGTTACTTCGAAAAGATGTTGCGTTTAAAACTTGAAGAAAGCATTAAAAACTCTCCCGAAAACTGGGCACACTTCAAACTTGAACTTTGGTCGAAAGGTTTAGATATTGCAAGGCACTTAGCAAAAGAGAATGTCTATTTGATATTTTATGGTCATGAGTCATATCCTTCTCAGCTAAAAAATATTACCGAACCCCCTATGTGGTTATTTGTTCAAGGAAATATATCAAACTTATATTCTCCATCTGTTGCTATTATTGGCAGCAGGAAGTCGTCCGAGGATGGTTTATGGTTAACAAAATATATTGTCGCCACAATTTCAAATCTCGGCCTTGTATCCGTCAGTGGACTTGCTGAAGGCATTGATCAAAAAGCACATATAGAATCGATAAGATTTGGTGTTCCCACAGTAGCAATCCTTGGTACTGGTATTGATAGTAACTACCCTAGAGGGTCTGAAAGCATCAGAGCTGATATCTTGGCTAATAATGGCACTATTGTTTCTGAATATCTGCTGGGTGAAAGTTACAGTGCCTACAATTTTGTGAGGAGAAATAGAATTCAAGCAGGTTTAGCTGAAACTGTTGTCCCTGTAGAATGGAAAATAAAAAGTGGAACAGCTCATACCGTTAACTTTGCAAAAGAATTCCATCGTTTTATTATTATGCCTTACTTGAAAACTTCTGATTGTGATAGTGAAGAAATTAAGTTAGTCAATCAGTACTCTCTAGGGGTTGCATTTAAAATCCCAGACCACTCCACAGAACTTACTCAGTGTATTAGTAATCCGAAAAAATTAATGCCTCCGCACACAGAATTAGATGAGGCTGACCTTGCCAGCCTCCAAGGTTCTTTAGACTTATAGGAATTCATATGACTAAAAAACTAAAGGGTGTCATCCTTAGTGTGGCTGACACGATACTCAATATGGGGCAAATAGATAAAGAAGTATTTTATGAGGTTGCAAAACTCATGACCTTCTTAAAGCTTCGTGGCATAACCCCTGTCCTTTTAGCTAATCAAGATAGAACTATCACGATTAATGGTGAGAGAAGTAATCTGTATGACTACCTAGAGCAACGTTTCGATGATTTGGTGGTTTTCACTCGCCAGAGGGATGCAAATGTCCCTCCAAAACCAAGAGCAGCAGCTACAGCCTACGTGCTAGAAAAGATGCGATGGGCACCAAACGAAGTAGTATATATTGGAAGTAATGAAGACGATATGAAAACTGCTGTTAACGGTGGTCTACTGTTCTTGCGAGCAATTTGGTATAGCAAAAATACTGACTATGGTTTTGAGTTTAGCGAACCTAAAGAGGTGGCTAGATTTATTGACACCTTGTGTCTACGCGAACACTTCTGGAGTCATGAAATTAAGGACGGCTCTTTTGAATACTACGCATTAGCTCCATTTAGCACATACAAAGAGGAGTTCAGAAAATACTCAGAAAATGCCCGTGCCGCAGCAAAATTTGGAAACGGTGATGTCGACTTCTGGCTTGGAGCTCTTGTGACTAGCATGTATTTTTCTGGTATTCATGATGAAATAGACTTTGTAGCCTCATATCCAGGGCATGAAGCAGGTTATGACAATGATAAAATGAAAGATGATTTGATGACCTTTGCTAAGTGTTTCAGAAAGGGATATTTACATAACTTAATTGAAAGACATACAACAGCTCAAAAGTCACAAACCGCTAGGAATAAAGGTATCGCCATCGATCACCACAACCAAATAAATACAATAACACTTACTCGACTCCCAATTAAAAATTACAGCCAACAATATACGAACCCTCCATTGCGACGAGGCAAGACTGTTCTTTTAGTTGATGATATCTGCACAAAAGGATATTCTCTTGATGCAGCAAGAAAATACATAGAGAGGACTGGCGCTAGAACAATTATGGTCTCATGGTTGAAGACTATTAACACGAATTTCTGCACCATTGGTGATATGGGAAAATTCGACCCATATGATATAAATGAATTTGAAAACGTCCCAATGGGAATAGAATATAGTTATCACAGATATCATGTAGATGGTGCAGCATCCGAGGAGCTAGGTGAACAGTTAGAGCAGTATATAAACTGGGATTGGCCTAAAGAATGTGTTTAAATAATGCAACTCGCATTTTAAATGCACGGACATTAAGAGATGGTTGGCTAATCTCATGCTCGCCCTTTGCCAACCATCATGCAGGGTTTTTCCATCTTCCAAGCGTATTACCTGGCTTGTTTTTCCTCATTGATAGCAAGAAAAATACATAAGCATCTCTGGATTTAACGAATTGGTACAGCAGATTTCGGGATCTTAGGCGAGACTGACTGGCGCAATGGGCCTAGTTAACACAGAAAAGATCCACCTTCGGTTATAAAACGGGCCATAAACGTCCCTCCTATAAGCCGCCTGAAGACGACTATCTTCAGAGCAGTGAAGATATTACATTTTAGCTTGGAGGAATGCGAGTAATTTTACTTAGGGCTCGGTCTATAAGCACTTTGTAGCATTGCTCAACACTGTGATTCTAGAGCTGAGCGGCTAGCACCTTTCTAAAACTAACATGTCTGCGTGATGCTTTAATATTCAGTATGAATCTTTATTACTTAGTATGATATGAGACTTCATTACTCTCAGACACCACCTTGCGTTTTCTTACCTACTTACTCATGGCTGCACTCTAGGTCCCAGAGCGCACCAAACCAAGCAGGTGGTTATGGTGTTCTGACCACTCGCGGAGGCCATATGCGTGTTCTGGAAGCATTTAGAATCAACAGCGATGGATAGTAGTTATCTACTCCATCGCCATATCTGAACTAGTAGCGACCCTAGAGGGCTGAACTATTGAGGATGTTCCGAATCGTGGTATCAGGAAACAACGCTAGGATCATCAGCAAGCTGCGATTCATTTTGCCGGTCGCAATCAACGGCAGTACTGGACTGCTTGATGTAGGTCTCCCGCACATGCTGGCGGCCGAAGATGGCTTGAAGACTTAGAGGCAGAACTCGTAACCGAGGCCCCTGTCGTTGATGAGCGCATCATCTTCATCTCTCAGGAAAAGACACAAAATATCGTGCATTGAAACCTAATATGGCAGGTCAAAAAATACACACATCACTTCTTCCTCTTTCCTGCTCATCAGGTATAATCCGCCATCTTTTTTTGCATCAGTGACCAGCGACCCCCTATGACTGTCAACCGTTTTGACCCCAGCTCAGACAGCCTGACGCCTGCAACCACGCAGGCTCAGCCATTGGACAACCAACCTGTCCAACAAGCGACTTCCAGCATTATTAGGTCTCATCCCCCAAGGATTGGTTTTGTGAGCTTGGGATGCCCCAAAAACCTGGTCGATTCAGAACGCATCCTGACCCAGCTGCGTACCGAAGGGTACGATGTGGTGCCCAGCTATGACGATGCCGAGCTGGTCGTCGTCAACACCTGCGGCTTTATCGACAGCGCGGTGCAAGAGTCGCTGGAAGCGATCGGCGAAGCGCTGGCTGAGAACGGCAAGGTGATCGTCACCGGCTGCCTCGGCGCCAAAGAGAATCAGATCCGCGAGATCCACCCCAAGGTGCTCGAGATCACCGGCCCCCACGCCTATGAAGAGGTGCTGGGTCACGTCCACAAATATGTGGAGAAGCCGCAGCACAACCCCTTCACCAGTCTGGTACCGACCCACGGCGTCAAGCTGACCCCGCGCCACTACGCCTATCTGAAGATTTCCGAAGGCTGCAACCACCGCTGCACCTTCTGCATCATCCCCTCCATGCGAGGGGATCTGGTGAGCCGCCCCATCGGCGACGTGCTGGCAGAAGCCAAGCGCCTGAAAGAGGCCGGCGTGAAGGAGCTGCTGGTGATCTCCCAGGACACCTCCGCCTACGGCGTCGATGTGAAGCACCGCACCGGTTTCTACGACGGCATGCCGGTCAAGACCAGCATGGTCGCCCTGTGCGAAGAGCTGGCCAAGCTCGACATCTGGGTGCGCCTGCACTACGTCTACCCCTACCCGCACGTAGATGACGTCATCCCGCTGATGCGCGATGGCAAGATCCTGCCCTACCTCGACATCCCGCTGCAGCACGCCAGCCCGCGCATCCTGAAACTGATGAAGCGCCCGGGTTCGGTCGAGCGTACTCTGGAGCGGATCCAGAAGTGGCGCGAGATCTGCCCGCAGATCACCCTGCGCTCCACCTTTATCGTCGGCTTCCCGGGCGAGACCGAGGAAGATTTCCAGATGCTGCTGGACTTTATCGACAAGGCGGAGCTGGATCGCGTCGGCTGCTTCAAATACAGCCCGGTCGAAGGAGCGCTGGCCAACGAGCTGCCGGATCCGGTACCGGAAGAGATTCAGGAAGAGCGCTTCCAGCGCTTTATGGAGCTGCAACAGCAGGTCTCCATCCGCAAGCTGGCCCGCAAAGTGGGTCAGGAGATGACCGTTATCATCGACGAAGTGGACGAAGAGGGTGCCACTGGCCGCTCCTTCGCCGATGCGCCGGAGATCGACGGTCTGGTCTACCTCAACGGCGAAACCGGCCTCAAGCCGGGGGACATGGTCAAGGTGCGGATCGACGAATCCGACGAATATGACCTGTGGGCCAGCCTGATTAGCTAATTGAGGCTTTACCAGCCAAATGAAAAAAGCGCCTGCGGGCGCTTTTTTATGCTTCCAGATTGCACTTCTACACCTGTAAGCCCCACTTTGCGGTACAAAACTGGCATATCCGTATGCAAGGGTGTGTAATAGTCGTTTGTGTTTGGCGACGACTCGAAACCCCATGCAACTCAAACCCCTTCTCAAGGGGCGCTTTCAGCCCCACTGGCAGGCCAGCCATGATCTCATCGAACAGGTGGTCATCTCCTGCATCACTGAGCGGCGCCTGATCCCCGAGGGGGAGCCCCTGATGCGTCAGGGGGAGCTATTGCGGGATCTGGTGCTGGTGCCGAATGGCCTCATCGCCATGGGCCACACCGCCATGAATGGCCGCCGCTTTCAGCTCGGCACGCTTGAGTGCGACAACCAGCTGTTTGGCGAGATGGAGTTCTTCACCGGCTACCGCTGCCAGCTCGACATCATTGCCGAGGAGCCGCTGGAAGTGGCCCGCATCGACGGCGAGCAGCTGGAGCAGGCGCTGGTCGCCCACCCCAAGGTGGCGCTCTTCTTTGCCACCGCCATCGCCATCGACTATCAGGACACGGTGGATATCTTCACTTGCCGGATGCTCTACCCCATCAGCTACAACATCGCCCTCGACCTCTATCACAGCCACTGTCACCACAACCCGGTGAGCGGCTTTCGCAAGGGGTATCAGGAGGCGGAACGCTTCGGCACCACGGACAGGGTTTACCGGCGGGCGGTGAAAGAGCTGATGGACAAGGGACTGGTGGAGCGCGGCGAGGAGGGATTGCAGATCCGCGATCTGGCGGGGCTCAAGGCCTTTCTGGAGCAACCATAAGTCGCGGGCATCAGTCGCCGACTTAACAGCAACAAGTGGAACAGCAACAAGCGGAACAGCAACAAAAAAGAGGGGCGGTCGATACCGCCCCTCTTGCTGTTTACTCTCCGGCTCAGGCCAGACAAGGCTGGGGCCGGGCCATACGCAGCGAGGCCACCAGCATGGCGAGGATCACGCCGTAGATAAGCGGGATGGCGTACATCACCGCCTGCAGGCCGATCACCTGCTCGAACAGGGCGCTGATGGCCGGGCTGAACATGGCCCCCGCGCTGCCGCTGATGAGGATATAGGAGACGTTCTTGCTCGATGCCTGGCGCACAAACGACACCCCGTAGGCGATAAAGGCGTTGTAGAGCGCGGCGCAGACAAAGCCGTAACCGTAGGTGAGGTATGGCAGCTGGCTCAGGTTGTCGGTGGTGACGATAAGCGCCGTCATCCCCATCGCCAGAGTGATGATCACCAACAGGAAGGTGCGGATCGCAATGCGGGTCACGATGGCGGTCGACACCAGCGCGCCGAGCAGGGCCGCCGTCCAGTACTGGGTGATGATGTTGCCCGCCTCCTCGAAGGGGATGCCGAACTTGTTCTTCACGAACATGGGCGCCCAAGTGAGGAAGGTGTAGAGCGCCAGCATGCCCAGAAAAAGCCCCAGCCCACCGCTGATGATGCCAAGGTTCCACTCCGAGTGCTCGTTGCCGGCGCTCTCGCCGCCCGCCTCACAGCTGCGGAAGTTGGTCAGCACCGCCACCAGCATGGTCGCCAGTGCCACCACGCCCACCGCCAGATAGCTCCAGCTCCACGCCATGGCGTGAGTGAGCGTATAGGTGGTGACAAGCGGGAAGACCACCCCGGCCACGTTGAAGGTGGCATCCTGCACCACCAGCATGGTGCTCTGCATCCGCGCCTGCCAGACGCTCACCACCAGAGTCCCCGCAATGCAGAGTCCCACCCCACCGCACAGGCCAATCACCGTCATGGCCGCCATCACCACATAGAGCGAGCCGGTCAGATGAAGCGAAGCCGCCGCCAGCGCGATCAGGCCGTAGCAGAGCAGCGTCATCCGCTTGAGCCCCACCTTCTCGATGAGGAAGAAGGCGGCAATGGTGCCCGCCAGCGCCCCGCCGTTGAGCAGGGAGAAGATGGAGGCCACCTGATTGACGTCGGCGCCGAACTTGGCGGCGATGGGGTCGATCAGCATGCCGAACTGGGTCGCAAAACCGGCCATCACGAAGTTGGCCAAGAAGCTGATGGCAGTGAGGGAGAGCTTATTGTTCATATTGGATCTCTCTTGGGGTCAGGGTGCGTGCAGGGTTGGGCGGGCCGCGGCGCTTACAGCGCGGTGTGCAGCGCCAGCTCGATCATCTGGTTGAAGGAGAGTTGCCGCTCCTCGGCAGTGGTCTCTTCACCGGTCAGGCAGTGGTCGGAGACGGTCAGGATGGCGAGCGCCTCGATCCCCTGCTGATGGGCCAGCCCGTAGAGACCGGCCACCTCCATGTCGATGCCGAGCACGCCGAACTTCTCCAGCGCCGGAATGAGGTTTTCATCCGGATCGTAATAGAGATCGCCGGTGAAGATATTGCCCACCTTGACCGGAATGCCCTTCTCCTGCGCCTTGGTAAACGCCTTGTGCAGCAAGGCGAAGTCGGCCGAGGTGGCCATCTGGTAACCGGCGCTGCGCTTGGCGTTGGTCGGGGAATCTGTGCCCGCCGCCTGCGCCAGAATCACGTCACGCATCTGCACGTGGCGCTGGGTCGCCCCCAGACTGCCGATGCGGATGATCCGCTTGACCCCGAAGTCGTTCACCAGCTCGTGGGCGTAGAGCACCATGGAGGGGATCCCCATGCCGTGCCCCATCACCGAGATGCGCTGGCCGTTGTAGTAGCCGGTGTAGCCCAGCATATTGCGCACATTGGTCACCTCGCGCGCATCAGTCAGAAAGGTCTCGGCGATGTAGCGGGCCCGCAGCGGGTCCCCCGGCATAATGACGGTCTCGGCGAAGTCGCCCGGGTTGGCATTGATATGAGCGGTCATGGTTGTTGTGCTCCAGTTTGACTCGTTTTATTGTTTTGATGTGGCCATCCTAGCCGCCCCCCCACCTCCCCTTGCAGGACAAAAGTCCTGTTGTCCCGATCGAGATCCCAGTTCCGGTAACTTATTGTCTGCTACATCGCATACCGCATGCTTTTCGACGTTGCTTGCCAAGGCTTGCCCATCACAGCCACCCGCCATTCCCGACCTACCGGTGTAAAAAAGCGGGAGGGCAACGCCCCTCCCGCTCGGTAGGCCCTGCGAATGACGCTACAGGCCGACGGCATTGTTCACTCTGCCGGTTGACACGCAATGCCAGCCATGGGCTGGCTAGCTCAAATCATGCAGTGCCTTGCCAAGGGGCGGCGTGAGGCGCAGATCCGAAAAACGCACCACCAACCCCTGTCGCTCGGGGGTGCAGCACATCACTCCGATAAAGCAGCGCTCGCCTGACGGGAACGGAGCGAGCCTCAGCAGTGACCACACCTCGCCATCGGTGGAGTATTGCAGACGCAGACAATCGGCCAGCCGGGTCAGGCGCAGCCAGAAACGGCGCGGATTGCCGCTGAAAATACCGGTGGCCCAGTCAGATCGCAGATTGGTGAGCACGCTGCCGATCATCGGTTGGGCATCGTTGTACTCTATCCCTGCTTTGAGCCAGTGCGCCTCGTCTTGCAGCAACATCAACCCCGCCTGATCGTAGAGGGTGGTGAACTCCCCTTCGACACAGACCTGAAAGGTAAATTCACCCTCGACCTCACAGCCATAGAGATGCCCACTGTGGCGCTCGAAACCATACCAGGTGCTGCGCCAAAAATCGGTCTGTTTGTCCGTTACCACCAGCAAGCCGTCGCTTGTTTTGTGCCATTCGGCCGGTTCATTGAGCCAGCACCATTCAAGCCCTTCCCTCATCCTCTTTTGCTCCTGTTCTCGCCATGTTTCCCGTTGTCACCGGCCCATAACACTCGGGCGCGCTCATATTATCGCTGGCCATTCGGCCACGAGCCCCAGCTGCGAGCGGCCAACCAAAGGGACTCCATTGTGTCGCCATCATGACTGGCGAGCAAGCCGTTGGGGCCAACCTTGCAACCGATAGGCGATCGGGCAAGTAAAAGGGGGCCCCTATTGCACGACGATAAGACATCTCGATATGGGCTCGAGTCGACTAACAGGTGGTCGATAGAGGGGACGCTTCAAGCCCGCCAACATCAGATGGCATATCAGGCATCACACGAAACGAAAAAGCCCAAGCAATTTAATTGCTTGGGCTTGGTATGTGGCGGAGAGACAGGGATTCGAACCCTGGGTGGCATTGCTGCCACAATTGATTTCGAGTCAATCCCGTTCGGCCACTCCGGCATCTCTCCGTGGGATGAGATTTTTACCCAAGCTGGGCCGAGGATGCAATAAAAATTTCTTAGATATCAAATGGCTGAATCAGATATCTGGGAGCAGGCTCACATTGCTTCACGCACGGCCTGCGTTGCGAGGCCACTCTTGTATGGCCCTGTATCCACCCGCTCGCACACCCGGCCATTATCCATATCGTGACATTCCCCCATTGCCATCAGGCGTCTCTTTTCCCTGCTTGGCGCTCAAATTTATGGGTGATGCCGATTTTGGCCGGTTTCCTATGTATCCCCACATCATTGCGGGTGCGCAGCAAGCTGGTAATCATGGGCTGATTGAGGAACAATCGCGCCATTCTGGCGGCTGTGTTGATGACGTTCCGCCCCGATTGAACTGATGGATCTTCTTATGCGATTGCCGAAACTCAAGCTCCTATCCTTAACGCCCGCCCTTTCCCTGCTGCTGGCAGCGATCCTGCTCTGCGCTGCGCCGGCAGAGGCCAAACGCTACCCGCTGCCACCAGCCGGGAGTCGCCTCATCGGTGAGCTGGAGGATTACATCATCCAGCAGAATGAGCATCTGGAGCTGGTTGGCAAAAATACACAAATTGGATTTTTGGCGCTGCTTGAAGCAAATCCGGGTGTAGATCCCTATTTGCCCAAACCGGGTACCCGCTTGACGCTGCCCACTCAGATGCTGCTGCCTGATGTGCCTCGCGAGGGGATCGTCATCAATCTGCCCGAACTGCGCCTCTACTACTTCCCCAAAGGGAAGAACGAGGTCATCGTGCTGCCCATCGGGATTGGTGATATCGGCCGCGAGACTCCGGAGATGACCACCACCGTCATCGAGAAGAATCCCAACCCGACCTGGGTGCCCGGCCCCATGGTGCGCAAATCCTGGCTGGAGCAAAAAGGGATCACCCTGCCCGCCGTGGTGCCCCCCGGCCCGGAGAATCCCCTCGGCAAGTTCGCCATGCGCCTTGGCTATGGCAAGCGCGACTACCTGATCCACGGCACCAACAAGGATTTTGGCGTTGGCCTGCGGGTAAGTGCAGGCTGCATCCGGCTGCGACCTGACGATATTGAGGCCCTGTTCAAGATTGTGCCGATCGGCACGCCGGTACGGGTCATCAATCAACCGGTCAAGGTAGCCATCGAACCGGATGGTCGGCGCTGGCTGGAGGTACACTCCCCGCTCTCCCGCACCGAAGAGGAGCTTGAAAATGGCGCCCCGCTGATGCTATCACCGGCCATAGAGAGCTTTATCAGCGCACCTGATGTGATGCAGGATGAGGTGACGGCAGCGCTGGAGAGCAAAAATGGCCTGCCCCGCCCCATCAGCAGCCAGCTTGTCAGTGGTTAAGTCAGCTGCGCCCGAGTCGCACCGGAGTCACCTTACCTCATGAAATACCTGCCTCTCATACTCATGGTGATCTGCCATCCCCTGTGGGCAAAAGACATCCTCTGGATGAACAATGGCGATCGTCTGACCGGTACCATCAAAGAGATTGGCGATGAGTCGGTACGCATCTCTTTGCCCTATACCGGTGCCGTTACCGTCAAGCGGGATGCCATCAAGCGCTGGCGACTAGAGCATCAGGATAAACCCAAGGCGACCGCCAAAGGTGGATTCACCCTGTTCAAGGATGAGCAGGATGAACGCAAGGCCTGGCTCTGGACCGGTAGTGGCGATCTCAACATCAAGCTCAAACACAAGGACAAACACACCAACAACGTCAACTTCAAGGGCAAGACCGAGTTGGCCAATCTGGACTGGCGCTACAGCTTCTCCGGAGAGTACTCCTACGAAACGTCTGACAGCATCACCGATAACCACGACTACAAACTGAACCCGACCATTGACTACTTTTTCGATCAGCAGTGGTTTGTGCGCAGCTCGCTCAATGCCGAATATGACATGCTGGATAGTAACTACCTGAACCTCGACTACGGTGCCGGCCCGGGTTACCGCTTCTGGAACGAGAGACGCCGCAGGCTGGAGTTTGTAGCACAAACAGGCCTGCGCAAAATATACGTCAGAGAAGATAGCGGGATCGGGGTGCTTTTCAGAGGAAACCGGATCATCGATTATCCCTTTGCCAGCATGAACTGGGATTATCGCCAACCCATCCCGCTATGGCGGGAGAAGCTGGAGCTGTTCAGCCAGGGGAGATATCTGACCTATCTGGACCAGCCCTCCCCCTATTTCATACGCAATCGGGATATCACGGGCAGCGTTGGTTTGCGCTACTACTTCAACGACCACCTGCGCCTCTCCTGGTCGAGCGAGATGGAGTGGGAAGATGGCGAAGTACATTTCGTCGGTCTCGAGCAAAAGTACAAAGAGACCGAATTCAGGCACCTGCTCAATCTGGGCGCCAGTTTCTGAGTCAACTGCAAACAGAAAGAGGAGCCAAGTCGGCTCCTCTTTCTGTTTTGGTCATCACCTGCCATGGCACTTCTCCGATGATGGAGCAGGCAACAGATGAGAAACCGGCCGTACGCTCAGATCAGCCCCCAAGCGGCAATCTGGTAGATCCATACCATCGCCAGCAGGGTACCGACCAACCCCATGATGACGCCGATGCGCACCATCTGGTGACTCTCCACCAGACCGGTGGCGTGGGCCAGCGCATTGGGCGGGGTACTGATGGGCAGCGACATTCCAAGCGAAACCGAAATGGTAACCGCCAGGATCAGGGTATGACTGCCGCCCCACTCGGCCAGCTCCGGCATGCTGACCGCCAGTGCCGCCACCAGTGGCAGCAGCAGGTTGGCGGTTGCGGTGTTGGACATAAAGTTGGCCATCACCACTGCCAGCAGACAGGCGCCGACCAGTACCGCCAGCGTGGAGTACTCGTGGAACGGAATATGGGTGATGAGCCGCTCGGCCAACCCGGAGTCCTCCAGCGCCAGCCCCAGCGCGATACCGCCCGAGACCAGCCAGAGTACATCGAGGGAGATCTTGTGCAGATCGTCCTTGGTGATGATGCCGGTGGTCAGGAACACCGCTACCGGGATCATGGCGACCACGTAGGAACTCATGCCGTGCAGATCCCCCAGTAGCCAGAGCACTATGGTGGTGATAAAGGTGAGGTAGACCACCCAGGCGCGAGGGGTCTGCATAAAGCGCCCCTCAATCTTGAGATCCATCCGCTTGAGGGTGCTCGGGAAGAAGCGCCCCAGCAGAAACCAGCCAAGCAGCAACAGCAATACCACAAAGGGCACCGCAAATCCCATCCACTGACCGAACGAGATGGCATGCTCGCCGGTCAGGTATTTGAGGGCCACTGCGTTGGGCGGAGTGCCGATGGGAGTGCCGATCCCGCCGAGGTTGGCCGCCAGCGGAATGGCCAGCACAAAACCGATTTTGGCTGGGTCCTTGTCGGGGAACGCCGCCAGCACCGGGGTAAGGATGGCCAGCATCATGGCGGTGGTGGCGGTATTGCTCATAAACATGGAGAAGGTGGCGGTGATCAACATCAGCCCCAGCATGACGATCCGGGGATCCTGACCGAACGGGCGCAGCAGCACCCGCGCCAGATTGACGTCCAGATGGTATTTGGTCGCCGCAATGGCGAGGAAAAAACCACCGAGAAACAGCATGATAACCGGCGAGGCAAAGGTCGCCATCACCTCGGTGGACTTGAGCAGCTCACCAAACCCCGGTTCAGCCTTGTCGGCAGTCATGAACCAGAGCCCCTTGTCGGAGAGCAGCAGCAGCTCCAGCACGATGATCAGCACCGAGGTAGCGAAGATAGGGATGGGCTCCAGGATCCAGCAGAGGGCGGCCAGCACGAAAATGGCCACGACCCGCTGCTCGATGACGGTGATCCCCTCGAGCGGGATCCAGTGGGTCGGGATCAGCAGGATGGTGAGGCTCAGCAGCAGTGGCAGAATAATCTTGTTATTGATGGGCACTATTGTCTCCAGGATCGGGAGTAAGAAGCCAATAGTGGCATAACATGCTATCCCCTCACGCGGCCAACTCGCCAAAATGAGAGCTGGCTAACTGCACGGCGCACCGTTTTGTGAGTCATATCAAGCTGGGGTCGGCGCGCGATGGCTGACGCCTCAACCCTTGCAACAAACAGGCAAAAAAACGGGCCCGCTGTTCGTTGCACACGACAGCGGGCCCGTTTCACCATTCATGCCGATGAGGAGGCTCAGAAGTAGATGCGGGTCACCGACTCGATGACGCAACCCGGGCGGCGGATCCCTTCGATCTCAACCTTGATCTCTTTGAGTAGCTCCAGCCCACCCTTGATGGGGGTGACCCGGGCCAGCTTGGTGCGGGCGCGGATGTTGCTGTCCACCTTGATGGGGTACGGGAAACGTACCTGATCCAGCCCGAAGTTCACCACCATGCGGGCGGTCGGGAACTCGGGGGTGGCCTCATCGACCGAGCCGGTCAACTGCGGCAGCAGCGCCAGGGTCAGGAATCCGTGGGCGATGGTGGTCTTGAAGGGAGACTCGGCGGCCGCACGCTCCGGATCGGTGTGGATCCACTGGTGATCCCCGGTCACTGCAGCAAACTGATCGATCATCTGCTGGCTGACGTGCAGCCACTCGCCGACATGGGTCTCTTCACCAATGCGAGCCTGCAGAGCGGCATAAAGCTCGGCCGCCTCGGCCCCCAGCTCAACAGCTGGTTCCTGAGCCACGGCAGGCTGACCGTTGGCTACTTGTGCCACGGTTGCTGCATCCTGTTGCTGCTCGCTCTGGGACTCGGCTTGCAAGTCCAGCACACGCCCCAGCAAAGGGTGAAGATGTGCCTTTTGCTGAAACTCACGCCAGTAGTCGCGGATCGCCGGAGAGAGCCAATCCTTGAGCTCAAAGGGGTGCTGCGCCAGAATTTCGCGCTTGCGCTTCAGAAAATCGACAACTTTCATCTACCGATCCCTATTTGATTCAATGCCTGTAAAGAGGTCTAACCAGTCCTATTTTATTAAAGTTTCAGCTGTAAGTGCAAAAAAATCTCGGCGTACACCTGTACCAAGGCGGAAGTAACTGCTTAGACCATGTAAACCAGCACGATCTGCCAATGAGGAAATCGATTGCCAAAGATGCTGCCAGCAGGGGAAATTCATCGGGGTCGTTATGAAAAAAGGCCCTTATCGGGCCTTGTGGTGGGGAGTCAGCGCGCGCTCGACCAGCCGCTGCGCAATCCCTCCTCATCCAGAAAGGACCAGGCGAGGATCCGGCTCACCTTGTTGCCCTGTGCCATGTCGATCACCCGTACCTGACGCGCCCCCACCCGGCTCAACGCCTTTTTCGCCCCCGGCAGGTTCTCTTTTTTCGACACCAGCGAGCTGAACCAGAGGCACTGAGTGGCAAACTCCTTGCTCTGGGCAATCATGTTGGCCAGAAACGCCGCCTCGCCCCCTTCGCACCAGAGCTCGGCCTTCTGGCCGCCGAAGTTGAGCACAGGAGCGCCTGTCACCTCCTTGCCCAGATTGCGCAGCTTGCGCTCCGTCCCCTTGCTCGCCTCTTCCAGCGACGCATGGAACGGCGGATTGCACAGCGTCAGAGCGAAACGCTCTTTCGGCCCTATGATGCCGCGAAACACATGGTTGGGGTTACCCTGCAAACGACACTCAATCTGGTTGCCGAGTCCGTTGCTCTTGGCTAGCAGGGTGGCCGCCTTGACCGAGACCGGATCGATATCCGATCCGACAAAACGCCAGCCATATTCGCGGGCCCCCAGCAACGGATAGATGCAGTTTGCCCCCACCCCGATATCCAGCACCCTCACCCCCTTGCCGGTAGGGAGCTGGCCTGCGCTCTCGGCCAACAGGTCGGCCGCCCAGTGCAGGTAGTCCACCCGTCCCGGGATAGGAGGGCAGAGGTAACCGGCAGGCAAATCCCAGTGGGCAATCCCGTAGTGATGGGCCAGCAGGGCGCGATTGAGGGTCTTCACTGCATCGGGATTGGAAAAATCGATGGTGCGGGTGCCGTAGTCATTGATAAAGACATGAGCGGCCAATTCGGGAGTTCGCAGGCAAAGCGCCTCAAAGTCGTAACCCGTCTGATGGCGATTACGGGAGTGAAGTCCGGATTTGCGGTCGCCCGACTTGGGGCCACCGGCTGATGGGATGCGGGGTTTCATGCTGAGCCTGCCGAAGAAAACGGGCCCACACTATAGTGATTTGACTCGGGAAAGTCTAAACGAGGGCAATAAAAAACCGGGCTATCGAGCCCGGTTCAAGTGAGGTTGGAAAAACAGTCCGTACTGCGAGCCGTTTGTCCAGCCTGACTCAGATATCGATCCGGCGAGCTTGCCAGAACTTGTTGCGCCAATATTGGCTATCCAACTTGGAGCGCGTCACACCAGCTCGAGTCGAGGCGTGGATGAATTCACCATTGCCGACATAGATACCAACGTGGTTGAGACGACGATTGATTTTGAAGAAGACCAGGTCACCCTCGACCAAATCCTGCTTGGAAACGCGCGTCCCTTCGTGGACTTGGGAGCGGGTATCGCGGGGTAATTCGATACCGACGGCATTGCGGAACACTTCACGGGCAAAGGCGGAACAGTCGATACCGCGCTGGCTGCTGCCACCCATCCGGTAAGGAACACCACGCCACTCTTTGTATACAGTCAGGATTTCATTCACATCGGGTGTCTGGGAAGCTTCCGGTTCGATGACAGGTTCAACCATGGAAACTTCGATCTTGCTCGCGACCTCGGGTTGGGGTGCCGAGGCACAACCCACCATTCCGAGCGCGACCAGCAGTAGCATCAGGTGGCGCAATCCTTTATCCCCGCTAAATAGTAAATCTTGTTAAAATACGGCCCCAAAGGGCAATTTATAAGGCAACAGCACCCGACTATATCCAAGAATTCTATCGAGGCAAGTGAAAATCCCTATCAAGCTCACATTTTTGCAAGGAAATGCACGATTTTTCATAATTAATGTGATCATGACCAAACAATATACAATCGCAAAAAGAGCCTTGGGCCTCATAGATAACTGGCTTTTATCCCTGCTTCAGCACCTTTTTAAAGTGAAAAATCATGATCGAAACCGATCTTTTTTTGTTAAAACCGGCCAGGGTATGCCAGGAACTGCTTGCTCAATTTCCTGAATGGCTGTCAACCGATGAGCAGCATATTTGGCAAGCCATGACCCATCCTGAACGGCGTCAGGAATATCTGGTGAGCCGCGCCCTGCTACGCCAGCTATTGGCCGAGCGGCTGCAACAACCCGCCGCCAGCCTGCAATTTTGCAACGGCCCCCACGGCAAGCCCCGACTGCACGATGACGGCTGGCAGTTCAATCTGAGCCACAGTGGCAGCTGGCTGGTGTTGGCGCTCTGCCCACAGGGGCCTCTTGGGGTGGATATCGAATTGGGTAAACGGCGGCATCACCCCCTCCCCCTGGCCCGTCGGTTTTATGCACAGAGTGAATATGAATGGCTCTGCGCGCTGCCTGCTCAAGAGCAGGAGAGTGCTTTCTATCGGCTCTGGTCACGCAAGGAGGCGGTTCTGAAAGCCCATGGTGGCGGTATAGCAGCAGGGCTCGAGAAGGTGCGCTTCATTCCGGAGCAAGGATGGCGACTCGACAACCGGTTGGATGACACCCCTTATCAGGTGCAGGATTGGCCCTTTGCCAGCGGCTGGCTCAGTCTCGCGGCGGCGGCAACCCCCGTGACCTTTTACCGGCTTGATGAGCGCTTGAATTGCCAGTCACTCAACCCCATGTTACTAAACACCCTTTCTGAAGAGTCCAACTCATGATCGTCGACATTACTCCCCAGAATTTTCATGCAGAACTTATCGATGCGTCCATGAAGAAGCCGGTCGTCATCTATTTCCATGCTCCGCAGATGCCGGAGTGTCAGGGGATGACACCACTGATCGAGTCGCTGATTGGGCCCACCAATGAGCAGGTCACTCTGGCCAAGGTGGACATGAACAATCCCCAGTTGCAACCACTGGCCAGCCAACTCGGTCTGAGAGCCCTGCCGGCGCTGGTGTTGTTCCATCAGGGTCGCCCTGACGAACAGGGGATCATCGAAGGGCCGCAGGATGAAGCCACCCTGCGCCAGTATTTCGCAGCATTTGCCCCCAAAGAGGAAGAGGAACTACTGGCCAAGGGGCAGCGGGCACTGGCTGACGAGCAGCCCGGCGAGGCTTATGCTCATCTGGGTAAAGCTCATCAGATCGCTCCGGAGCGTCACGACATCAGCCTGTGGCTCATTCAGGCCGCACTCGATCTCAATCTGCTGGATGAAGCTCAGGAACGCCTCGGTACCATCCCGATGGTAGCGCAGGATGGTCACTTCCATGCCCTGAGCTCACGGCTGGCGCTGGCCCTGCAAGCAGCAGACAGCCCGGAACTGCGTGCGCTGGAAGCCCGCCATGCAGAACAACCCGATGATTTTGGCCTGGCACAAGAACTGGCTGTGCAATACAACCAGGCTGGCCGTCAGGAAGATGCATTAGAACTGCTGCTGGCGATCCTCAAACGGGACTTGGCATTCGGCGATGCCAGAAAGACCTATCTTGATATTCTGGCGACCATGGGCAGCACACCGGCGGCGCAGAGCTATCGTCGCAAACTCTATAGTCTGCTCTACTGATCGGATAGTAACTGTCTGGTAATGATGGGGGAGTGCCGGGAGACCGGCATGACCTCATGGGTCAAGTACGAAGAAGGCGCTGTGGGTATAGTGTAGAAACGGTGAATTTTGGGCAAAAAAAAATGGCGCAAAACTGCGCCATTTTTTTCGCATGGATTACTTCTTGTAGGAAGTAGCCATGTTGTCGATGCGCTGGTTAGCACGCATAGCTTCTTGCTTGGCTTCGGCAACATCAGCAGCGATTTTGGACTGATCAGCACGAACTGCGCTAACATCTTGAGCCAGCTGGTCAACTTTGTTAGACAGATTCTGAACGGAAGTTTCCAGTTCGCTAGTGTTTGCACAACCACCCAGCAGAGCGGACAGACCAACAACACCTACCAACAACAATTTTTTCATTTTTAAAGCTCCCTTGAACTCGCCAGACGTTTAGCAAGCGGCGTGATTATGGCACAAAAAAATAATACTTTGCATAGCCCCCACCACAGATAAATGCATTAAAACCCTCATTTTTTTTTGAGCGGACATTTTTTGTCCAGACTCGTCTAAAAAATGAGTGCCACATGGTGAGGACACGGACAAAGGTTAACCAAATTTTTGCCTTATTACAATTTCGTATGAAGCTCAGGCTGTACGTTCTGACAACAACTGACGATATTGCACCAGATCCTCGATGGTCAGCACTGGCATCCGCTGTTTGCGGCCAAATGCCACCAGGTCCGGCAGACGGGCCATCGAGCCATCTTCCTTGGTCAGTTCGCACAGCACACCGAACGGTTTGAGGCCGGCCAGCTGCATCAGATCGACCGTGGCTTCGGTGTGACCGCGGCGAGTAAGCACCCCACCGGTTCGCGCCCGCAGCGGGAAAACGTGACCCGGGCGGTGCAGATCACCGGGCTTGGCACCGTCGGCAATGGCGGCGCGGATAGTGGTGATGCGATCAGCAGCCGAGACGCCGGTCGTGACCCCCTGCGCCGCTTCTATCGTGACAGTAAACGCGGTCTGGTAGTGGCTGGAGTTGGCCTCCACCATCATCGGTAGTTCCAGCTGGCGAACCCGCTCGTCGGGCAGGCAGAGGCAAACGATGCCGGAGCACTCGCGGATCATCAGCGCCATCTGTTCATTGGTCATGGATTCTGCTGCGAAAATGAGGTCACCCTCATTCTCCCGATCTTCATCGTCGGCCACCAGCACGCCGCCTCCGGCACGTAAAGCCGTTAGGGCAGCTTCGACGCGGGCAATGGGATCACCGAATTCACTGAGTAGAGACTGATTCATGGTAAAACTCCTAAACAAGACAAGGACCAGAATCAGGGCATGGAAAGGCAGACAGAGATGAGCATGCAGCGGCCAGCCCACTAGGGCCAACGCGGCAATGTCTGTCTTATCCTCTTTCATCCGGACTATGACCGTCGGCTCCGGCATCTCACCGGATCTGCTGACCCCAACTCGGCAATCAGCCAAGTCGGGCGCTCGCGGGCTCCCCGAGTCAATCAGGATACCGCCGGTGGGGAATTGCACCCCGCCCTGAGAATAAGCGCAGACAGCCTAAAGAAAAACGGTTGCAGATACCAGCCAAAATCCCCGCTGGCTGAAAAGTGTTTCAACATTGCGCCCAGGATCGCGCTCTTCAACCCGTTCGCCAGCGCGAAAGACAGTGACTGGCGACTGGCGAATTTCTTTATGGCGCGGATCGGTTTATGGCATAGTTCCCGAAACAAAAAACAGGGCCCGAAAAGAGAGCCTGAACAACGCTGCCGGCGCAGACAGTAGCGCCAACACCACAAACGGAAAATGACAGAGATGGAAAAGAAAATACTGCTCACGGATTGCCCGGATGCCAAAGGGCTCATCGCCAAGATCACCAACATCTGCTACAAGCATCAGCTCAACATCATCAAGAACGATGAGTTTGTGGATCACGAGAATGGCCGCTTCTTTATGCGTACCGAGCTGGAAGGGCGCTTCAACGACGAGACCCTGCTGGCCGACCTTGATGATGCCCTGCCCACCGGAGCCCAGCGCCGTCTGGTCAAGGCGGGCAAGAAGCGTATCGTTATCCTGGTGACCAAGGAGACCCACTGCCTCGGCGATATTCTAATGAAGAACTACGCGGGCGCGCTGGATATGGATATCGTCGCGGTGATCGGCAACTACGACACCCTGGCCGAGCTCACCGGCAAATTCGATATCCCGTTCCACACCGTCAGTCACGAGGGTCTGAGCCGGACAGAGCATGAGGAGCAGGTTCGCGCCATCATCGACGGCTATGAGCCTGACTATGTGATCCTGGCCAAGTACATGCGGGTGCTGACACCGAGCTTCGTCGAGGCCTACCCGCGCAAGATCCTCAACATCCACCACTCCTTCCTGCCCGCTTTCATCGGTGCCCGCCCCTACCGGCAGGCATTCGATCGCGGGGTCAAGCTGATCGGTGCCACCGCCCACTTCGTGACTGACGATCTGGATGAGGGTCCCATCGTCGAACAGGACGTGATCCACGTCGGTCACGCCTTCAGTGCGGACGACATGGCCAAGGCGGGCCGGGATGTAGAGAAATCGGTGCTGAGCCGCGCGCTGGAGCTGGTACTGAACGAGCGGGTGTTCGTCTACGGCAACAAGACTGTAGTCTTCAAGTAATCCGTCCACGTGGCACGTATGCAAACGCCAGCAACAACAACGGCTCCCGCGGGAGCCGTTGTTGTTTCTACACCATGCATCAGAGCGACAGATTGTTTACCGTCACCGCGCCCTTCTCCAGCTTCAGCTCGGAGGTCAGCGCTTGCTTGTCGGCCTTCAGATAACCCATGAGGGTCAGCTGATCGAGCATGGGGGCCAATTGCGGTACCGCCTTGCCCAGCTTGTCGCTAAGGCTGGCATGCAGCACGCCGCTGAGGGCCTGCATCCCTGTGTCGCTGTTGAACAGCTGCTCCAGCGAGGTGGAGGCCAGCTTCACGTTCCCCTTCATGGTCACCACCTCACCGTTGAGCTTGGCGCTGAGATCGGCCAGTTCAAGGGTCGCGCCACGTTTGAGCATCTTATCCAGCGCCTGCTGAATAGCGGCATCTTCAACTCCCTTGCCACCAGCGGCCTGCAGCCCCTGATACCCTTCCAGATCCAGACCGTTGAGGTTGAGCGCCAACTTGCTGTCGGTCACCGCCAGGGTGTCGGTCTCGTTCTCCAGATCCAGCTTGGCAATGCTCATCTGATAGCTGCTGGAAAGAGTCTGGGCATCATCGCCGGTAAGACGGGTCTCGGTCGTCATCCCCTTCAGGGCAACCCGAACACTGTCAGGCAGTTGCAGAGTGAGGGCGGAGAGACTCATCTCGCTCTGTGGAGAGAGAAAGACGCCGCTGATCTCGGCAACATCGGCACTCCCTTTCAGGTCGGCCAGCACCAAGTCCATCTTGCTCTGCTCTTCATGAACCGTCATCCCCTGCCAGGTCATGGTGAGGTGACCACTGCCCTCCAGATTGCCGTGAAACTCGCCGTTCAGAGGCAGGAAGCTGAACTCGTCCAGCCCCTGTTTTACCTTGAACTCATTGGCCCAGAATCGGCTGCTGTTGGCTTGGGTCCAGAGGCTGGTTGCCGACTCCAGACCAAGTTGCCACTGCTCCATGCCCAGTGCGGTGAAAACTGGCGCCAGGGTGCCATTATGGGTATCAAGCTGGAAGTGGCTCTTGATATAGAGCGGCAGGATCCGGCTCTTGACCAGCAGTTGTAACTCGATGGGCTGGCTGCCTTCCAGCTCGCTGTCGATGGAGGCCAGCTCCTCGGGCGTGATCACCACCTTCAGGATGCCATCACGGGTAAAGAGGTTACTGCTGCCCGGCAGCCACTGCATGTCGATGCCGGTTTCGTCCTCCACCTTGGCGATCTGCTCCGCCATGATGTTGTCGAAACTGCTGCCCGTGTACCAGCACGCGGCCAGACCACCACCAACCAGTGCCGCACCCACGGCGAGGGCCACTATCTTTTTCATATATCCATGTGTCTCCAGGGAGTTGTCACTGCACTCTACGGGGCGGACTCGGGGCTAGGCAAGTCCAATCAGATGGCGAGTCCACTTTCTTGCGGCTCGCCACAACATCACAGCAAGGGGCTGAAGAGATAGAAGATGTTCTCCATCGCCTTCTTGTACCAGGGGCGGGCCTGCCATTGGGCCAGGGTCATCGGGGTGGCTTCTGCCATATACCCCTGCACCAGCCGGGTCATCTGGGCCACGAAAGAAGGGTTGTCCACCAGCAAGGTCACCTCGAAGTTGAGCCAGAGGCTGCGCCGGTCGAGATTGACCGTGCCCACCAAAGCGAAGTCGTCATCTACCAGCACGCTCTTGGTATGGAGCAGGCCGGCATCGTAGCGATAGATCTCCACTCCCGCTTCCAGCAGCTCCTCCATAAAAGCGTTGCAGGCATAGTTGGCCATGATGGAGTCGTTACGTGCCGGCAATACCAGCTGCACCTGCACCCCACGCGCCGCAGCCGAACTGAGTGCGGCGGCCAGCGGATCGTCCGGGACAAAATAGGGGGTCGTCAGCACCAGATGGCTGCGCGCCTGGTAGATGGCCAGCAGCAGGCTCTGCTGAATACAGTCACCACCAACGAAAGGGCCTGACGGGATCAACTGGGCGCGGTAGTTGGTCTGGGGCCAAGCTTCCGGCTCATGCTGCAGACTGTCGAGCAGCCGCTCGCCGGTCTCCACCTCCCAGTCCCAGACGAAGATCGACCACATCAGCGGTACCATGGGACCTTGCACCCGGATCATGATGTCGACCCACTGGCCAACACCGGCATCCTGCTTGAAGAAACGCGGATCAACCATGTTCATGGAGCCGGTATAGCCCACCTTGTCGTCGATCACCACCAGCTTGCGGTGCATCCGTAAATCCTGCCGCTGGAACGGGATGCGCCAGGCGCCGACCGGCAGCACCTCCACCAGCTTGACCCCCGCCTTGCGCAGCTTTTTCGGCCACCCGGAGCGGAAGAAGTGCTTGCTACCCACCGAATCGAGCAACAAACGACAATCCACGCCGCGTAGCGCGACGTCCATTAGTGCCTCGCACACCTCGTCGGCATCACCGCCGGGGTGCCAGATATAGAACTCCAGATAGCAGGAGAGGGTAGAACGGCGAATATCCTGGGCAATCTCATGCAGGATCTGGTCAGGTTGGCTGAGCAGAGTCATCCGGTTGCCTGAGAGCATGGGCATAGCCAGCCGCCCCTGGATTAGATCGTGCAATGGTTGGGCCTTCTCCCCCACCTCGCAGCAATGCTGGGGGAAAAGGCGGGCCAACTGACGGATCCAGATAGCATAAGGGCGGTACATGGCCTGTGCCCGCTCGGCACGTCGACGCCCCAACTTGATTTCACCAAACAGCAAGTAAAAGCCGACACCGGCAAACGGAATGGCGTAGATCAGCGCCAGCCAGGCCAGCGACACCCCGATGGGGCGGCGCTTCATCACCACCCGAAACGACACACCCGCGACGATAACGGTATGAAAAAGCAGTAGCAGCCAGCCCAGAAAGCGGGAGAACAGCAGGTGAAGATCATGTTCCAGACCGTTTAGCAACGGTAACTCCTTCTCATCAACAAACAGTGGTCGGCAGATCCTGCCAGTCAGGAATGGTATGCTGTAAGGCAAATCCATTCTATCAGGTTGCCCCCATGATTCTGCAATCCATGCTGCTCAGCCTGGCCATGCTAGGTCAAGGCTCATATGACATCAATGAGCAGCAGATCAATCAGTACCTGCAATCCCAAGTGCAAGTCGACAAACAGCTGGAACTACCGGGCATCATCAAGGCCCATGTGAAGCTGGAGCAGAGCGATGTCCAGATTGGCCGTCAACAACCAGACACCGCCCGAGTCTATGGCAAGGGCAAGCTCAAGATCGCCCTGCCCGACAATACCGAATATGACGCCCGCCTGCAGATGACCTATGAGGCGAGGCCCCGCTATGACAAGAGTCAGAGCGCGCTGTTTCTCGACAACATGAAACTGGTGGAGTACAAGCTGGAACCGGAGGCGGCAGAGAGAAAGTTCGGCATGATGCTCGGCATGCTGCTGCAGAGCATGGAGAAGCGTCTTGAGAGCAAACCGGTTTACCGACTGGATGACAAGGATCCGCAACAAGCCTGGCTGAAAGAGAACCTGCTGGGGCTGGAGCTGTCACCGGGTAAAATCCACCTACTGACCAGACCCCGCTAGCCCGCTCAATTCAGGAGGGGCTGGGTGGTATCCCGTACCAGCAGCTCCACCTGATAACCCTGCTGCTGCTGTTGCTCATAAAGGGAGAAGAGTGACCCGCTCAATTGGGTGAGGGAGATATCGGCAAAACCGGCCTTGAGATAGAAGGGTTTCTCGAAAGGCAGTACCTGACAGACTACCGGTTTGTCCTCCAGGCCGTGACAGGCGTGCTGCAACAGCCGTGAACCCAATCCCAGCGACTGGTAGTGAGGCAACAGACGAAAGCCGCACAGATGATAAAACTCCTCCTCGTCCCGCAACCGAACTGCCCCTACCAGCCAGTGAGCATCACGTACGACAAAGACCCGCTCGGCCAGATCCGGCACATAGTGGGAAAAAGTCGTCTCGTAATAGTCCTTGATAAGGGAGAGATCGGCGTCACAGTACTCCTCGAAGATGAGTTCCATCGCCAGCATTCCTGACACAAAAATACCTTTATAATCAATTATAAAAATAGATAAAGACTAACTAGCCAGACCAGCTGACATAAGCAAGATAGCACGCATTTTGTTAACAAAAAAGCGAACATCCTAGAGCACTTCCATAAGGCGATTATGACCATTGGCTACCGGAAAGTTCCACCGTTTAGCTCCTCTCCTGGCCATACTCTGGCATCCCCCCATCCCTCGGCCAAATCCCCCTTCAACTTCACAACTCCCTGTTTGTACGCTTGTTCTGCACTCGCCATGGTGCTTTACTCAACATGATGATCCCTGGAAGGAGTGTGACGGTTGAAAGCATGGATGCTGGCAGGCCAGATGGTGTTGATCCCATTGAGCGGATGGAGCCAGACGCCCCCTCCCGCGGAGGTGGTCTTCCTGACCGTAGCCCCCTCTCCCTTACGCTCGGTCGGTCATGCTGCGCCCGCTCCACAACCCGAAACCGCTCAAACGGCGGCAACCGCCGCTGGCGGCAAGAAGCAGATCCAGGTCTATAAATCGGTGCAGCAAAACGGGGTGGTACGTTACTCCGATATGGCGCCCGAACAGGGCCATTACGAACTGCTGCTGTTCAACGACTGCTTCGCCTGCGATCCCAAATCCAGCGTCAACTGGCAGACCACAGGACTGTTTCTCTATGACTATGCCAGCACCATCAAGGCTGCCGCGAAAACCTATCAGGTTGAGCCTGCGCTGATCAGAGCCCTGATCCATGCGGAATCCGCTTTCAATCCGCTGGCGGTCTCCCGCAAGGGGGCGATGGGCCTGACCCAGCTGATGCCAGCCACAGCGCGGGAGCTGGGGGTCGGCAATGCCTTGCTGGCGGAGCAGAATATTTTCGGCGGGGTGAAATACCTGGCAGGACTGCTCAAACAGTATGACGGCAACATTGCGCTGGCAACTGCGGCCTACAACGCCGGGGCTGGCGCAGTGCAAAAACATGGCGGCATTCCGCCCTATGCGGAAACGCGCGCTTATGTAGAGCGCGTCCAGTTGCTCCATCAACGCTACAAAGAGATGCTGCAGGCCAAGGGACTCTGACGTTTGGCTTGGTGAGTTCTCTTATCTCACCCTTCCAGAAACAAAAAACACGCCCACAGGCGTGTCGATACCACACTTTGTTTCGCAAATGATTACTTCTGCTCAGTCGCCACCAGGCGATAAGCCAGCGCACCCAGAATGGCACCGACAATCGGGGCAACCCAGAACAGCCAGAGCTGGCTGATAGCCCAGTCACCGACAAACAGCGCAACACCGGTACTGCGGGCCGGGTTGACCGAGGTATTGGTCACCGGAATGCTGACGAGGTGGATCAGGGTCAGGCACAGACCGATGGCGATCGGCGCGAAACCGGCAGGCGCACGGCTATCGGTGGCGCCCATGATGACGAACAGGAAGAAACCGGTCATCACCACTTCACACACCAGTGCGGCAGTCAGGCTATAACCACCCGGAGAGTGCTCACCGTAGCCGTTGGAAGCAAAACCGGCAGAGAGATCAAACCCGGCCTGACCGCTGGCAATCACGTAAAGCACGGCAGCAGCGGCAATGCCACCCAGCACTTGCGCCACGATATAAGGCAGTACACCGGATGCCGGAAAACGACCACCCGCCCACAGACCAACGGTCACGGCCGGATTGAGGTGGCAACCGGAGATATGGCCGATGGCAAACGCCATGGTCAGCACGGTCAGACCGAAAGCCATCGAGACCCCCAGCAGACCAATCCCGACGTGAGGGAAGGCCGCAGCCAGCACGGCACTGCCGCACCCGCCCAATATCAGCCAGAAAGTGCCCATAAACTCAGCAGCAACAGGTTTCACATTATTTCTCCCATTTGAGATAACACCGAACAAGACCCGAGAAGGGCCCATGCTTGAACAAGCGCAGCATTATGGGAGTGTGAGTCCAGATTGCGAACCCGGCAGGCGGGGCTCACTCAATGTGACATTCGTCACAATTCGTTGATTAGATAAGAGATTTATCATTAAGACAGCTGGCTGCACATCTCATACCCAAGGGCGTCATGCGACAACTTGTGACACCGTTTAGCTCGAGTAATCATCCCTTGAACGATAAAAACGGAGGCGTGGTCAGTATCCTGCAGGGGCAAAACGGCTGACAACCTGCCCCTGATGCTCAATCCACTCCATAAACATGGCGACGGGACGGGCATAGACGGTGCCATCCTGTTCCGACTGATAGATCACCAGCTGCTCGCCTGTCTCGGTATGGCTGGCCAGGGTCAGCACCTGATAGTAACCCCCCTTGAAGTGACGATAGCGACCGGGTGTGGGTGCATGCATGGAATACCTCTGCAGATGGAACAGGACGGGAAAGGGGAAATATGGGCTGGCCAGTGCCAGTTGTATCAGCTTTTTCTCGTCGGAAATGGCGATGAGGAGGCTTTTTTACACAAGCCAATCGTGCCAGAGAGCGTGAAGATTTCAACACAGTAGAGTAGCTTTGTTAATCACTCCCCCATCTTTCACTGGTGAACCTTGCCAAGCACAAACGATCGTGCTGAATTTAACCTTTTAATAACTCTGTTTTGGGACTAAAAATCAGGAATTTCTACTAAAAAGAAGATTGTTCTAGGATTCAATTCTGTGAAGAATAGGGGAAAAGATATTTGATACTAAAAACCGCCTTTTTCGCCAACGCGTCCCTGTGGGGAAGGAATCACACTCACCATGTTCACAATCGACAAGTCGCACAAGCTCGACGATGTCTGCTATGACATCCGCGGCCCGGTGCATAAAGAAGCTCGCCGCCTCGAAGACGAAGGCCACCGCATTCTCAAGCTCAACATCGGCAACCCGGCCCCGTTCGGCTTTGATGCGCCGGAAGAGATCATCAAAGATGTGATCCTCAACATGCCCCAGAGCCAGGGCTACTGCGACTCCAAGGGGCTCTTCTCCGCCCGCAAGGCGGTGATGCAGTACTACCAGCAAAAAGGGATGCGCAAGGTCGACATCGACGACATCTACATCGGCAACGGCGCCAGCGAGCTGATCGTGATGGCGATGCAGGCGCTGCTCAACAACGGCGACGAGATGCTGGTGCCCTCCCCTGACTATCCGCTCTGGACCGCCGCCGTCACCCTCTCCGGTGGCCATGCGGTGCACTATCGCTGCGACGAAGGGGCTGACTGGTACCCGGATCTCGACGACATCCGTGCCCGCATTACCCCTCGCACCCGCGGCCTGGTGCTGATCAACCCCAACAACCCGACCGGTGCCGTTTACGGCAGCGAGTTCCTGCTGGAGGTGATCGAGATCGCCCGCCAGCACAACCTCATCATCTTCGCCGACGAGATCTACGACAAGATCCTCTACGACGATATCTCCCACACCAGCGTCTGCACTCTATGCGACGACGTGATGGTGGTGACCTTCAACGGCCTCTCCAAGGCCTACCGTGCCTGCGGCTTCCGTCAGGGCTGGATGGTCATCACAGGTCCCAAAGGCCGTGCCCGCGGTTACATTGAAGGGCTGGAAATGCTGGCCTCCATGCGGCTGTGTGCCAACGTGCCGATGCAGCACGCCATCCAGACTGCGCTTGGCGGCTACCAGAGCATCAACGAGCTGATCCTGCCGGGCGGCCGCCTGCGCAAGCAGCGGGACAAGGCGTGGGAGCTCTTGAACGAGATCCCCGGGGTCTCCTGCGTCAAACCCAAGGGGGCGCTCTACATGTTCCCGCGCCTCGACCCCAAGGTGTATGACATCCGCGATGACCAGAAGATGGTGTTCGACCTGCTGCAGCAAGAGAAGCTGCTGCTGGTGCAGGGCACAGGTTTCAACTGGCCGGCACCGGATCACTTCCGGCTGGTGTTCCTGCCCCGCGAAGAGGAGCTGGAAGATGCCATCGGCCGCCTCGCCCGCTTCCTCAAGGGCTACAAGCAGTAAGCAAAGCTCATGAAAAAGGCTCCCGCGGGAGCCTTTTTGTTATCTGTGGTTTTATCCGTGCCATCAGCCGTGCAGCAGAGCTCCGGCCACCAGCACCGCCATTGTGATGAGGGCTACGCCGATGATAAAGGGCAGCACCCAACGCACGAAGCGATCGTAGGGGATCTTGGCGAGCGCCAGACCGGCCACCAGATGAGCGGCGGTGGGGGCAAACAGGTTGATCCAGCCGGAGGCGGACTGATAGGCGGTGATCACCAGATCCCGGGAGATGCCGGAGAAGTCAGCCAGCGGCCCCATCAGCGGCATGGAGACGGTCGCCAGCCCCGAGGTTGACGGGATGAAGAAGCTCAGGATGATGTGGACCAGATAGGCCATCAGGATGAAGACCGACGAGGATAGTCCGGTCACCAGCCCTTCAGCCCAATGCAAAATGGTGTCGATGATGACGCCCTGCTCCATCACCACATAGATGCCGCGCGCCACCGCCACCACCAGCGCTACCCCGATGAGATCCCGAGCGCCGCTCAGGAAAGTCGCCACATAGTTGGACTCCGGCATCCGGTTGATCAGCGCAATCAGGATGGAGGCGCTAAAGAACAGGGTGGATAGCTCGTCAAACCACCAGCCAAAGGTGGGCAGCACGTCGATCCCCAAATCGGACCAGGGCACCACCGCATAGATCATCAGCAGGAAGGTGCCGAAGAAGACCAGCATGGTGAGCTTCTGCTTGCCGGTGAAGGCGAGGTTGCCGCTCTTCATCTGGGAGAACTCGTCGTCATAGGCAATGTCGGCCAGCACTGAGCGGGATTTGTCCTGCTGCACCAGCTTGGCGTAGCGCATCACGAACCAGGAGGCGAAGATCACCAGCAGCAGCCACTGGATGACCCGCAAACCGATCCCCTCACCGATGGGAATGCCGGCAAAACCGGAGGCGATACCGGTGGCAAACGGGTTGACGGTGGAGGCGAGCACCCCGACCCCGGAGCCAAGCAGGATAATCCCCGCCGCCACCATGCGATCGAAGCCCGCCGCCATCATCACCGGCACGATCAGCGCCCAGAAGGCTACCGTCTCCTCCGCCATGCCGAAGGTGGAGCCGCCGAGGGCAAACAGGGCGATCAGCACCGGGATCAGCAGCCGCTCACGGCCGGCAAAGCCGCGCACAATGGCCCCCACCCCGGCATCAAGCGCCCCGCTTTGCATGGTCACCGCCAGAAAGCCGCCGATGATGAGCACGAACAGCGCCACGTCGGCCGCCTTGTGAAAGCCCTGGATGGGGGCCTTGAGCACCTCGAATACCCCTTGCGGGTGGGCGGGTAACTCAGTGTAGCTGCCGGGCACCGGCAACAGCCGCTCGTCGCCGCTGTAATCAGCCACGGCCGCTGCCGCCACCGGCTGCTGGGTCTTGGCGGTGACATAGTCATATTTACCCGCCGGCAGCACCCAGGTGAGGGCGGCCATCAGCGCGATGATGATGAAAAGCAGGGTATAAACTGTGGGGAGTTGGCGCTTCTTGGGCGCCTCGTTTGGAGTGGTCATAGCTTCCGTACCTCGGCAATGCCGTCTGTGATCCGATCAGCGCAAGACTAGCGGGTTTGATATGGGAAAAAGGTGATCGCTGATAATAAAATTCCGCAATTTGGCGGAATTTTTGCCAAAAAAACAGGGCCCCGCGGGGCCCTGTTTTCACTTGAGTCAGACTCAGAGCTCGACCACGTCGAATTTCACATCCGGATTCACATCCGCATCGTAATCGACCTCGTCCAGACCAAAACCGAACAGGCGCAGGAACTCCTGCTTGTAACCGGTGTAATCAGTCAATTCGGAGAGGTTTTCGCTGGTGATGGATGGCCACAGGTCGCGGCAGGTCTGCTGCACATCTTCACGCAGTTCCCAGTCATCCATGCGGATGCGAGCCTGCTCGTCCAGCGCCATGTCAGACGCGTAGAGACGGGTGCGCATCATGCGATCTACCTGCTCCATGCAGCCCTCGTGAATGCCCTTCTCCTTCATGATCTTGAAAGCCATGGAGATATAGAGCGGCATCACCGGAATGGCGGAAGAGGCCTGGGTCACCACGGATTTCAGCACGGCTACGTGAGCGGTACCGCCCTTGGCAGCCAGATCGCCACGGATGGCGGCAGCGGCGCGGTCCAGATCTTCCTTGGCGCGGCCCAAGGTGCCGTGCCAGTAGATTGGCCAGGTCAGATCGGTGCCGATGTAGGAGTAGGCCACCGACTTGGCGCCGTCGGCCAGCACGCCTGCATCACGCAGGGCAGCCATCCACAGCTCCCAATCCTGACCGCCCATCACTGTGATGGTGTTCTGGATCTCTTCCTCGTTCGCCGGCTCGACGGTAGCGGTGATGATCTGATCCTTGTTGGTATCGATGGCGGTGGTGGTATAGACCTCGCCGATCGGTTTGAGGGCTGAGCGCACCACTTCGCCGGTTTCCGGCATCTTCCGCACCGGAGAGGCCAGGGAGTAGACCACCAGATCGATTTGACCCAGATCCTGCTTGATCAGCTCGATCACCTTGGCGCGGCACTCGTTGGAGAAGGCATCGCCGTTGACGCTCTTGGCGTAGAGGCCCGCCTCTTTGGCTGCCTTGTCGAAAGCGGCAGAGTTGTACCAGCCAGCGGTACCGGTCTTGGACTCGGTGCCCGCTTTTTCAAAGAAGACGCCGAGGGTGGCGGCGCCGCTACCGAAGGCAGCCGCAATCCGGGAGGCCAGGCCATAACCGGTGGAAGCGCCGATCACCAGCACCTTCTTGGGGCCATTCTCGATGGTGCCCTTAGCCTTGGTGTAAGCAATCTGGCGACGAACATTGGCTTCACAACCGACCGGATGAGTGGTGGTGCAGATAAAGCCGCGAACCTTGGGTTTGATGATCATATGGGGTCTCGGATCCGTTTAATGGATGAAATCGGGGCATAAGATACCTCATCTTGCCGCGATAAGGTGCTCTGATGTGTTGAACTGCGGCAAAAATGGGCATCCGAAGGTGGCCATCATGGTCCATGCCATGGTGCCACCTCACGGCAACTAGCAGGCAATGCGGGTAATGTGGCCATCCTGCAGCTTATAGAAGGCATCTTGCGGCAACTCCTGTGACCAGGTCGCCTCATAGCCGAGATCGGCATAGACGCCGCGCAACATGGCACCGAGCAGACCGTGGGAGATAACGATGGCACGCTCGGCGATCGCGGGATCCTGCAACCACAGGTGCGCCCGGCGCTGAATACTCTCGAAGCTCTCGGCCCCCGGTGCCTGCAGATACCAGTCCCCCTTGCCGATATCGAGCTCGGGATGAGCGAGCCGCAGCACCGGGATCTGGCAGCTCTCCCACTCTCCCATCCCCAGCTCCATCAACCGATCGTCCCAGATGATGCGATCAGCTGACAGTCCCAACTGCTCGCACACCAGCTGCGCAGTCTGACGAGCACGGCCGAGCGGGCTAGCATAGACGGTCCAGCGGGCAGGATCCGCCAGTTCGCCAGCAAGGCGCCGCCCCATGGCGATGGCTTGCGCCTCACCCTTGTCGGTCAGATCGGAGTTGTAACGCCCCTGCAGACGCTGCTCAGCATTGAAGCGGGTCTGGCCATGGCGCAGCAGATAGATGAGTCGAGACATGATTTCTCCAGCACGTTCAGAGAGATAGAAAAATAAAGGGGGAAAATGATAGCAGATGAGCCCGAAGGATGGCCCGAACAGAGAGGCTAAAGCGGGCGTAAAAAACGGGTCAAGACTGACCCGTTTGCTGCCAATTTGGCCAGAGTGTGTCGGCTCAGCCCTTCTTGATCTCCCGCAGATAGCGGTAGATGGAGTGGACCGAAATGCCGAGCTGGCGCGCCGCAATCTGGGCGCTGTCTTTTAACTCGAAGATCCCCATGTCGTGCAGCTGGTTGACGATAACCCGGGTCTTCTGGGACGGGGGCACCGCCTCGTTGCCTCGCACCTCGGCACTGACGGTGTCGATGGTGCTGTTGAGCGCTTCGTCGATGTTGCGGGCGAACACCTCCGGGGTGGCATGGCTCTCGTGGGGGTGCATGCACTCCGGCATCATGGTGCGCAGCACGGATTGCAGCGGGGCATCCATGTCGCTGTTGATACAGAGCAACCCGATGGCCCTGTGCTCCCCGTTGCGGATCACGGTAGTAATGGAGCGCAGCGTCTTGCCGGTGGCACACTTGGTCATGTAGGGGCTGGAGATATCCTGCCCGCTCTTGAGCTTCATCATCGCCAGGTTGGTGATGGGGGCGCCGACACTGCGGCCGGTGATATGGCCGTTGGCAATCTTGACGATCGAGGGATTGCGCGCATCCAGACTGTGGAGCAGCACTTCGGTGTGCTGACCATACATGGCGGCGATGCCGTCCACAATGTTCTCCATCGACTTGAGGATCTCAAAATCGCTCGGACTCAACTCTTGCAGCTTCACAATGGGACCTTCTTGCAAGGGTTGCTGCCGGACAATAGACGCCGGGCAGCAACCGACAGGGACATCAGGCGGACATGATATCAATAATGGTGCTGTCTGTGGCAGACATGCCCTCCTTCACCATCTGACCCACGTTACGGATGGTCTGATCCACGTCACCGGCGACGATCCCCTGCCCCGACACCGAGTGGCTGTTGAGGGCCATCAGGAAGCCGCGCACCGCCGCACCGGAGGAGGTACTCACCTTCATGGCGCAGGAGGCTTTCGCCCCGTCACATACCATACCGGCACTGTCGCTCAGCACGTTCTGGATGGCGAAGCAGGATTGCTCGAAGCTGCCGCCCGCCAAATAAACCATGGCCATGGAGGCGGCCGCGCTGGTCACGGTATTGCCACAGAAGGCCGACAGCGGCGGATAGTGGGACTTGATATAGATGGCGCCCAGATGGCTCATGATGAGGGCGCGAGCCAGCTGCTCTTCGCTGGCCGCAAAGCGCTCGGCAATCACCATCACCGGAATGGTGGCGGCAATGCCCTGGTTGCCGCTGCCAAAGTTGCTCATGGCTGGCAGGGTCGCCCCCCCCATGCGGGCATCAGAGGCAGCCGCCGTCATCATCACGATGCGGTTCATCACATCCTCACCGATAAGACCGGCATTGATGTTCTGCTGCATGGTGCGGCCGATCTCGAGGCCATAGGGGTTGTTCATCCCCTCGGCAGAAAGCTTGCCGTTAAGCTCGGAGGCTTTGAGGATGAACCTGATCTGCTCGAACTCCACCTGGGTGGCGAACTCGTAGATGGCGGCGATGCTGATATCGACGCCATCGCAGATGGAACCGGTGGCGCCGCCCTGGCTCTGATCGGCGGTGAAGGTCACCTCGCCATCGCGGCGCTGCTCGACGATGCGGGTATGACCGCCGCAGAGGGTCACTTCGGCGCTGTGTTCTTCACCCTTGTCATCAGAGCCATAAACGGTCACGCGGCAGAAGATAAACTCGGGGGCGGCGGTGCGGCTCACCTGCACCTTGCCGGCATCGATCAGCTGCTGGGCACGCTCCACCTGTGCTGGCTGGATCGCGGCCAGCACTTCCAGCCCGGCGTCGGCGTTACCGCCGATGGCACCGGCCGCGGCCGCAATGGCCAGACCGATCTTGCCGGTGCCCGGCACATAGACACCCATCGAGTTTTTATAGAGATTGTCCGACACCGCAACCTCAAGGCGACCGGGCTCACACCCCAGTTGCCGAGCGGCGACAGCCGCGGCATAAGCGGCGGCGATTGGCTCGGTACAACCCAGCGCTGGTTTGACAACCTGTTGAATAATCTGCAGATACTGCTGCCACGCTTGTTTCATCACTTGAACCTTTTTATCAGCATTAACGAGCGATATGGGCGATCGCTTCCACTTCAACCTTGACGCCCATCGGCAGATCCTTCACTGCGAAGCAGCTGCGCGCCGGACAATCTTTCTGGAAATAGGCTTTATAGACCTCGTTGAACGCGGCAAAATCGCTGATCTCGGCGAGGTAGCAGGTGGTTTTGAGCACGGTATCCAGCGAGCCGCCTGCGGCTTCCAGCACGGACTTCAGGTTTTCCAGTGACTGGCGGGTCTGGGCGGCAATCCCCCCTTCCACCACACCACCCTGCTGCTTGCAGACCGGCAACTGACCGGAGGTAAAGATAAGGTCGCCATAGGCAGTGCCGTGGCTGTAGGGACCGATAGCGTCAGGTGCCGCTGCTGCTGTGATGATGCGTTTCATATAGCCACTCCTGTTTGTGCAATTTTTTTTGCAATCGTGAATCTCATTCCGTTCAACATTATTTGCTTTTTATTTTATCCATTCAACAAAAAGATACAAAAATGGCGTTTAAAGGCACCTTTCGGCCTCAATATAAACCGTGATCATCATCCTGATTTGAACAAAAGTACTCTTATGGGCATTGTTTATGACGGTTTCATTCAACTATATTTGCGCCGCTTTCCCACATCCCTACAAAAAAGAAGGTTTTAATGGACGCGCATAGCACTACACTAGCCAGCCCCGCGATGGGCACGCTGGAATGGAAAGAAGCGGTTCGCTTCGACAGCACCGACTGGGGCTGGATCATCATGAGCATCGGCATGGCCATCGGCGCGGGGATCGTCTTCCTGCCGGTACAGGTGGGGCTGATGGGCTTGTGGGTCTTTCTGCTCTCGGCAGTGATCGGTTACCCCGCCATGTACATGTTCCAACGCCTCTTTATCAACACCCTGGCCACCTCGCCGGAGTGCAAGGATTACCCCAGCGTCATCACCGGCTACCTTGGCAAGAACTGGGGTGTGCTGCTCGGCGCCCTCTACTTCGTGATGCTGGTGATCTGGGTCTTCGTCTACTCCACCGCCATCACCAATGACAGCGCCTCCTTCCTGCAGAGCTTCGGCGTTACCGACGGTCTGCTCTCCGAAAACCCGCTCTACGGTCTGGTGCTGATCTGCGGTCTGGTGGCACTGGCCTCGCGCGGCGAAAACCTGCTGTTCAAGATCTCCACCTTTATGGTGCTGACCAAGATCAGCGTGGTGGCCGTGCTCGGCCTGATGATGGTGGACAAGTGGGATGCATCCAACATCACCGCCATGCCCGCTGCCGGTGACTGGATGAAGGATGCCATCATCATGCTGCCCTTTACCCTCACCTCCATCCTCTTTATCCAGAGCCTGAGCCCCATGGTGATCTCCTACCGCTCGCGGGAAAAGTCGCTGGAAGTGGCCCGCTTCAAGGCGATGCGCGCCATGAATATCGCCTTCGGCATCCTGTTCGTAGTTGTGTTCTTCTACGCGGTCTCCTTTACCCTTGCCATGGGACACGATCAGGCGGTCAAAGCCTCTGAAGAGAACATCTCCGCACTGGCCATGGTGGCCCAGGGGATGCCCGGCCAGACTCTCAAGCTGCTCAGCCTCACCCTCAACATCTTCGCGGTGATGACCGCCTACTTCGGCGTTTACCTCGGTTTCCGTGAAGCCTGTCAGGGTCTGGCGATGAACCTGCTGCGCCGGGTGCTGCCGGAAAACCGCATCAACAAAGGATTGGTCGGCAAAGGGATCATGGTGTTTACCGTCATGCTCTCCTGGGGTGCCATCGTGCTCAACGCCCCGGTACTGAGCTTCACCTCTATCTGCAGCCCCATCTTCGGCATGGTGGGTTGTCTCATCCCGGCCTATCTGGTCTATCAGGTACCGGCGCTGCACAAGTACAAGGGCACCTCCCTCTACATAATCATCGTCACCGGCCTGCTCCTTTGTGTCTCGCCCTTCCTGGCGTTCAACTGATCGATTGCAAACGCCCTCCTTATCGACTTCGGGCCACCTTCGGGTGGCCCGTTTTTTATTGGCGCAACCCGCCTCTCTGTCGCTGCGGCTGCCAAGTCACCCCGCGGGGCAAAAAGCCAAGGGGATCACAACTTGCAAGCTGACCTCCCCCAAGGGGTCTGGTGCGGAGTAATATTCAGGCATCACCGCATGCACCCGTCTTATCGGTTATCGAGGCCTCATATGAAATGGATTTTCAACCCGGCCATCAAGCTGGGCAATCAGCTCTCCTTCAAATACAAATTCCTGCTCTGGTCCTGCCTGATGCTGCTGCCACTGGCCTACAGCATGACCAATCTGCTGGGGCGGCTGCAGGATGACAACGCGCAGGCCAACCGCGAGCTGGCGGGAGTGGTCAATCTAGCCCCTGTACCCGCTATCGAGCAAGCCCTGCTAACCCATCGAAACCTGGTGACCCGTCACGCCTATGAGGTGGATCCGGTCGGTGACGATCAGGTCAAGGCGGCCGCACAAACAGTTGATCAGAGCCTGCAAGCCTTTGCCGACACCCGCCAGAACACCCCCTCCTTTGAGGTGATCCAGCAGGGCTGGACTGCCCTGCAGAGTAAAGCGGGCAAGCTGGAGGTGGAGCAGAGCAACCTGCGCCACGACAAGCTGCTGACCGAAGTACGCCATCTCTACAAGCACATCACCGCCAGCAGCAGCCTGATCCAGGATCCGTCGCTCGGTACCTACTACATGGTAATCCTCGCCAGCGAACGGTTGCCGCAGCTGCGCGACTTGCTGGCCCAGGTGCGGGATCGCGCCGCCACCATCGCCGATTTCGGCCTGTTTCAGGCAGAGGGCTACAGCGGCCTGCGTTTTCGTCTCGACCTCATCAACGCCACCCTGCAGGAGCTGGAGGCCGATCTGACCCTGCTCTACCAGATCGAACCGGCATACCGCGCCGAGCTGGGTCAGCAAACTGATGCTCTGATACAGCTGGTGCGTCAGGGGGTCGAGACCATGGAAAACAAGATGATGAAGGATCAGCTGGTGCAGCTCTCCACCAAGGAGGTACAGGCACTGGGGGATAAGATGGACGAGGCTATCAGCGCGTTGGCAGGCCAGGTACGCCAGCGGCTGGAGGCCGACCTGCATCAGCGGCTGGCCGCCAACCAGCGCCACTTCTGGTGGGTCACCGCGCCGCTGACCGTCAGCTTGCTGCTCTACCTCTACCTGATGATCGGCGCCTATCTCTCCCTGCGCGAAACCGTAGGGCGGGTGCGTGATATTGCCGCCCGGGTCAACGCCCAAGATCTCAGCCAGCATATCGAGATCGTCGGTCAGGACGAACTGGCCGCCATCAGCCACGATTACAACGTGACGCTGGAGACCCTGCGCACCCTGATGCTGCGAGTGCGGGAAAATGGCGTCACCGTGGTGGAGAGCGCCACCGAGATCGAAGCGCGCACCTGCCGCTCACAGGAGGTGATTGCTGATCAGCAAGGAGAGACCCATCAGGTCGCCACCGCCATCAAGGAGCTGGCCGCCACCTCACAGGACATGGCGGGCAACGCCCTGCAAGCCGCCCGCATGACCCAGGAGGCGCAGAACGTGGTCGGTCAGGGCGAGGATGTGGTGGAGCGCACCATCAAGGCCATCGACCATATCAACCGCGAGGTGCTGCGCACCGCCGATACCATCGGCCAGCTGGAGCAGCAGTGCAGCCAGATTGGCGGCGTCATCAGCGTGATCCGCGGCATCGCCGAACAGACCAACCTGCTGGCCCTCAACGCGGCCATCGAAGCGGCCCGAGCCGGTGAGCAGGGTCGCGGCTTTGCGGTGGTGGCCGACGAGGTGCGCTCTCTTGCCAACCGCACCCAGGGGGCTACCGTCGAGATCCAGCAGATGATTGAACAACTGCAATCCGGCGCACGCGCCTCGGTCACCGCCATGTCGGCGGCCAGCCATGAAGCGCAGGAGGGGGTCGGGCTGGCGCAGGAGGCAAAACAGGCCTTCGGTGCCATCACCGAGAAGGTGGATCGGATGGTCGATACCAACGCCATCATCGCCAGCGCCATCGAGCAGCAGGGTGCGGTGGTAAACGAGATCGAACGCAACGTGGTGCGCATCTCGGATGGCAGCGACGAGGCGCTGCAAGTAGCCAACGCCGCCCGCGATGCAGCCCGCCAGATCCACCAGCTCACCGAACAGCTGCGCGCCATGGTACAGAGCTTCGTGCTCTGAGCCAGCGCCCGCCCCCACTCCATCGCCAGCCCCTACCGGGGCTGGTTTTTTGCAAATTCAGACGATCAGGCAGCATTGTTTTTCTTGGCGAAAAAAGTATCGACTAACCATTGTGCGATGAGGATAAAGCGGAGTAATCTTCAGCCACAACAAGATTCGAACGTTACCTTTTTGCCAGCCACAGGCCCGGGGATCAGTTCGACGCCCGATAGGCAGTTCGACAAGAGTTCGGCGAGAGGAAGCTCGCATCACGACACAACCGTTCAGGCGAGGTATCGCAAATGGCGAAGTACCAGTTTTTCTCTATCCCGGCCTCCAACCGGCAGCAGTACACTTTTATCGACATGGCCTCCCCCACCTTCCTGCCCGAGAAAGCGGTGCTGCTGACGCAGGGGTTCGAGGTGGAAGAGGATTTTATCGACGCAGCTAACCCGCGCGAGGCGGTGGAGAAGTATCGCTCCAACTTCCTCTATGTGGCCGATGAGATAGGCAAGTCCGATAGCACCTATGCCGCAGCCGTCGCCATGCTGGAGATTGGCAAGGGGCTATTAGGCAATAAAACCCGTCGAGATAAGGCACAGCGGTGAAGAGTCGTGGCCATCGTGGCAACGTGCCCGATGGCCATATGGCAAGACATCAATTCGGTGAGTCAGAAGCGCCCCAGCTGCTGGAGCATCTCGATTAGCTCCTCTTCGCTGCTCGGCTCATAGGCCAGCTGAAGGCTCGGCGCGGCGCCTCCCATCAGCATGTAGACATTGGTGCTGCAGTGGTCGTAGTGATACCACTTACCGTCGATACAGACGTCGGTATAGCATCTCGGGTCCCTTTTCAGTTCCATATGCACATCCTTTTGTTACATCCCATCAACATCACTCCTGACCGTAAAATAACCACCGAGGTTCACGCTTGATGCAGATCAATGGAAGCGGCTGAAAGGGGCAGATATCTGCCAGATCTGTGGCTTGCGGATGCCCCGAGCCATCATAGGTTATCCAAATGAAGATGGACCGAGCGCCCCGTCATATCGCCGGATGGCCCCCGGTAACAAAAACGGCGCCCGCAGGCACCGTTTTTTCATCTCCCCGCCAAAGCGAGGGGCAAGCCAAAAGGCTTATTCGTCTTCCAGATAGGCGTAGCCTTGCAGGCCCAGCTCCAGCTCGTCGAGCAGGGCTTTGCGAGTGGCATCGTCCAGCGCCGGGTGAGCGGCGATCCGCTGGTAGTTTTCGCGGATCACGGACGGGTCGATGTTGACGTAACGCAGCAGCTGATCGACAGTGTCGCCGCGCACCACGTTGCGAATGTCCATCTTGCCCTCTTCGTCCAGCCATACTTCCGCGCAGTGGGTATCACCGAACAGGTTGTGCAAATCCCCAAGGATCTCCTGATAGGCACCGACCAGGAAGAAGCCGACGTGGCACTCTTCGTTCTCGCCGTAGACCGGCATCGGCAGGGTGCTCTCGACCCCCAGACCGTCGACGTAGTGTTCGACCTGACCGTCGGAGTCACAGGTGATATCCATCAGGATGCCGCGACGGCTAAGCGGACGATCGAGACCAGCCAGCGGCATCACCGGGAATACCTGACCGATACCCCAGGCATCCGGCAGGGACTGGAACAGAGAGAAGTTGGCAAAGCACTTGTCCGCCAGCTTTTCACTCAGCTCGTCAGCCAGCGCACGGTGGTTGCGGTTGACCGGATTGAGCATCTCTTTGAGTGCCAGACAGGTGTTCTGGTGCAGCATCTCGGCCCAGGCACGCTGTTCAAGGTTCAAGAGGCCCATGGTGTACTGGGTATTCACGTCACCCAGATCAGCCACCGAGTCATGGAAGATCTCCAGCAGGGAGGGATCTTCACTACGCAGATCCAGCCAGCCTTTCCACATGTTTTGCAGAATGGTCGGTGCATCTTCGTCCGGCGCGCTGATGTCGTTCATCTCCACCCCTTCGGCACCAATGATATTGGTGACCAGCACGGCGTGGTGGGCGGTCAGGGCACGGCCAGACTCGCTGATGATGGTCGGGTGCGGCAGATCGAACTCGCGGCAGACATCGCCGATGCCCCATACCACGTTGTTGGCGTACTCGGAGAGGCTGTAGTTGGCGGAGCAGTGGCTCTGGGAACGGGTTCCCTCGTAGTCCACCCCCAGACCGCCACCGACGTCCACGACTTCGATGTTGGCACCGAGGCGACGCAGTTCAGCATAGAAACGGCCGCACTCGCGGATGCCGCCCTGAATGTCGCGGATATTGGCGATCTGGGAGCCCAGATGGAAGTGCAGCAGTTGCAGGCAATCCAGCTTGCCCAGCCCGCGCAGACGCTCGATCAGCGCCAGGATCTGGGAGGCGGAGAGACCAAATTTGGACATGGAGCCGCCGCTCGATTCCCACATGCCGGAGCCGGTGGAAGCGAGCTTGGCACGCACCCCGATGTTGGGCTTGATGTTGAGACGAGCTGACTCGTCCAGCACCATCTCCAGCTCGGAGGGCTTCTCCACCACGATGTAGACCTTGTGGCCCATCAGGTTGCCCAAGAGGGCGTGGCGGATATATTCGCGGTCTTTGTAACCGTTGCAGACGATCACCGAGCCTTGCTCATGGTGATGGGACAGCACGGCCAGCAGTTCCGGTTTGGAACCAGCTTCCAGGCCAAGCCGGGGCTTGTCGCTGTAGGACTGGCTGATGGTCTCGATGACACGACGCTGCTGGTTTACCTTGATCGGGTAAACGCAGAGGTAGTCCCCTTCATAGCCAGACTTTTCGATGGCCTGACCAAAGGCGTTGAACAGCGCATCGACCCGACTCTTGAGGATGTCAGGGAAGCGCAGCAACACGGGGGTGGTCAGCCCGGACTGACGCAACTGTTCGATGGCGTCAGAGAGCACAATATGCGCGTCAGGGCGTGATTTGTCGGGGGCGACGGTCACATGACCGGCGTCATTGATATTGAAAAAACCCGCACCCCAGTAGGGAACGTTGTAGACCTTCAAGGAGTCCTTGCTGGACCAGTTAGTCATGGGCTATGCCTCGCAAATGAGCGACCCAAAGTCGCCTTCGTTACCCTCAATCACATCCAGACCATCTAGTGCAGAGTACGGCGAGCGCTGCCATCACGAGACGCAGCCACCCAAACCAACCTTTTGCACATCGCGGCAAGCCAGAGGCTGCCTGGTGGATCTTGGGGAAGTAACGAGTCTTGATGTGGGGCTGGTGGCTTTACATCAAGCTCAACGGTATGCGGTGCCACTATGCCGTGGCGCCGCGGTACTTTGATGACAGACGACATCAGCCACGCCGTCAGTTCATCATTCGGCAGCGATCCCGACAGAAGGAGAGGGTTCCAAGGAAGAGAAGCGAAGGCGCCAGCACGCATGCGTGTTGATAGACGACAACAACCACAGCCCACCTCACCGTCAGTGACCGCCCATGACAAGGGAAGATGATGAGCCGGTGGCCCACTCGGTCAAATGAAGGATGAGAGTCTGTTGTTCTCCCTGATACCGGAGCCTAACCGGTATTAAAGAAACCATTCCCCAGCAGTGTCTGTCGTTTCTGCGTGCCTCGCCCTATAGGCGTATGATCGGTCGGGTTTCTGGCGGCTCTGCCTGCTTCAGGGTTACCCTTGGATCGGCGCGGAGTGTACACACTTACCGCGGGCAGTGACAATAAAAAATAGTGTTCAAAATCCCCTTTTAATAAGTCGATCAAATCTTGCTGGCGGGCAGGCGGGCTCTGGGATGGCGCAGGTTATGCGACAGCCCGATTCCCCCTTGAAAAGTGTGCGAAAACGCCATGATTGGGCTGACGCCTTGCTGTGCGGTCGCTGAGGGGAATTTGGCTGCCTCCGCCAGCGCCTAAATATTGCAATAAATGCCACATTTATGCGCATCCCCTCGCCGAAGTTGCCCCGCGCGCCGCACATTCGCCGCTCTTCCCTTGCGTCAAAAAATGGGAAAAACCTGCGCTGACGCAATGAGTGCCCCGCACGGATTGGCCACAATGACCGCTCACAATCGGTTAGAGGCTGACTAATGGATACCCTGCTTGAGCGTTTTCTGCGTTACGTAACTTTTCATACCCGCTCCGATGAGACCAATCCAGCCTGCCCCAGCAGCGAGGGACAACTGATCTTTGCCCGCGCCCTGCAAGAAGAGATGAAGGCGCTGGGGCTAACCCGGGTCACTCTGGATGAGCACGGCTACCTCACCGGCTGCCTGCCGGGCAACCAGCCGGACGCCCCCGCCATCGGCCTGATTGCCCACATGGACACCGCCGACTACGAGGCAGAGCACGTAGTACCGCAAATCATCGAGAACTATCAGGGCGGCGACATCTGCCTTGGCAAGGGTGACGAGGTGCTCGCCATCCGTGACTACCGCTTCCTGAAAAACTACCTGGGTCAGGATCTCATCACCACCGACGGCACCACCCTGCTTGGCGCCGATGACAAGGCGGGTATCGCCGAGATCCTCACCACCATCGACCACCTGCAGGCCCACCCCGAGATCCCACGTGGCGATATCTGGGTCGGCTTTACTCCGGATGAGGAGATCGGCCGCGGCGCCAACCTGTTCCCGCTGGAGAGATTCCCGGCCAAGTGGGCCTATACCGTGGATGGCGGCGAACTGGGCGAGCTGGAGTATGAAAACTTCAACGCCGCCAGCGCCACGGTGCGTTTTATCGGCAATAACGTCCACCCCGGCACCGCCAAGGGGAGCATGATCAACAGCCAAACCCTGGCCGCCCGCTTCCACGCTGCCATGCCGGCCGAAGAGACCCCGGAGTGTACCGACGGGTATGAGGGCTTCTTCCATCTGGCCCAGATGAGCGGCACCGTGGAGGAGAGCACCCTGCACTACATCATCCGTGACTTCGACGACGAACATTTCGCCGCACGCAAGGCCGAGATGCAGAGCCGGGTGGCCGCCCTGCAGGCCGAATATCCCAAGGCCCGCATCGAGCTGACCCTGACCGACAGCTATCGCAACATGCGCAGCCAGATCGAGCCGCACATGCATATCGTCGAGCTGGCCAAGGCCGCCATGGAGGCCGCCGACGTGGTGCCGAAAATCAAGCCCATTCGCGGCGGTACCGATGGCGCCCGCCTCTCCTTTATGGGCCTGCCCTGCCCCAACATCTTTACCGGTGGTCACAACTTCCACGGCAAGCACGAGTTCATCCCGCTGCAATCCATGGAGAAATCGGTCGCCACCCTGGTGGAGCTGGTGCGCCTCACCGCAGCCTGGCGCGGTTAATCGATTACCATGACAACCAAGGGGGGAGCCGGTTAACCGGCTCCTCCCTTGCTATCTGGCCATCCCCCCATCAGGAAAGGGAAACCGGGGGAGGGTCGCTCAGGAGCTACTGGCTGCCGCTGCCATCAAACTGTCATCCCGCTGACATGTCGCTGGAACAGTGCCAGATCATGCTGGGAGCAACGGATCGCCGGAGCCCTCCAGATGTTCACTATCGATACCCTGCTGACCCAGCACTTCCCCCGCCTGCTTGGCTACCCCCTGCTCACCCCGCTGTTAAAGCGGCTGTTGGGCTGGCTGCTCAACGAACGTGCCTTTGCCGACTTTGCCACCCGCTACCCGCACCTGCGCGGCCTCGACTTTGTCGAGCAGGCGCTGACCCAGCTCGATTTCGACTATCGGGTCAGCGAGGCGCAACTGGAGCATATTCCCGCCAGTGGCCGGGTCATTCTTGTTGCCAACCATCCCATCGGCTCGCTGGATGGACTGGCGCTGCTGCAACTGCTCGGCCGCATCCGCCCCGATGTGAAGATCGTCGCCAACCAGCTGCTGGCCCAGCTCGCGCCGCTGCGCCCTCTGCTATTGCCGGTAGACAATATGGAGGGCAAGACCGATCGACAGGCCATCCTCGCTATGAATGAACACCTCGCCCATGAAGGGGCACTGGTGATCTTCCCCGCAGGCGAAGTCTCGCGGCTTGGCCTCAAGGGGGTGAAAGATGGCCCCTGGCAGGCAGGCTTTATCAAACTGGCCCAGCGCACCCGCACCCCGCTGGTGCCCATCCATCTGGGGGGGCGCAACAGCCTCTGGTTCTATCTCGCCTCCTGGCTCAACAAGCCCGCCTCCGCTCTGTTGCTGGTACGCCAGCTGTTTCGCCAGCAGGGGCAGACCCTGCCGGTGACCATAGGGGCACGCATTCCACTCGGCAGTTTTCAGGAGCTGCCCGCCAAGACGGCGGCGCGGCTGGTGCGCAACCACCTCTACCGGATTGGCCGTGGCAAGGCGGGGCGCCTGCAGACCGAGGCCCCCATCGCCCTGCCGGAGGATCGCCGCCAGCTCAAACAGGCCATCGAAAGCTGCGAACAGCTCGGCACCACCCCGGATGGTCAGGGGATCTACCTCTACCGCCGCCATGAACTGAGTCACTCGGTGATCCTGCGCGAGCTGGGGCGACTGCGGGAGATCGCCTTTCGCGCTGTGGGGGAAGGATCCGGCAAGCGGCGGGATCTCGATGGCTTTGACAACGACTATCACCACCTGATCCTCTGGGATCCGGCCCGGCTCGATATTATCGGTGCCTACCGGTTCGCCCCGGTGGCCGAGCTGCTGGCCAGCAAGGGGAAGGATGGCCTCTACAGCCACACCCTGTTCGGCTTTGAGGATAAGCTGCTGCCCCGGCTGGAGCAGGCCATCGAGCTTGGCCGCAGCTTTATCCAGCCCGCCTACTGGGGCAAGCGGGGGCTCGATTATCTCTGGTTCGGCATCGGTGCCTATCTGGCCCGCTATCCCCGCTACCGCTACCTGTTTGGCCCGGTGTCGCTCTCCGGCAGCCTGCCGCCGGCGGCCAAGGATCTGCTGGTGAGCTTCTACCGCCAGCACTTTGCCCCCGAGCTTGCGCTGGCCCCCTCCCGCCGTCCCTACCCCGAGACGCAGCCTCTGTTCGAAGGGGTGGATTACGGCGCCGATCTCAAAGCACTCAAGGCCCGTCTCGACAATCTGGGCTGCGCCATCCCCACCCTCTACAAGCAGTACTCCGAGCTGTGCGAGCCGGGCGGGGTGCAATTTATGGACTTTGGTATCGACCCCGACTTCAACCACTGCATCGACGGGCTGGTGTGGGTCGATGTGAGCCGCATCAAGTCCCACAAGCGGGCCCGCTATATCGGCAGTCATCTGGCCGAGCCGCGCTTATAACCCTGCAGGCGCCAGGCAAACAGCCAAAGGCAAAAAAGGAGAGAGAGGCCATGGCCTCCCTCTCCTTTAGCTCTCATGCTCAGCACCTTTTCGAGGCGCTCGGCCCATCTGGCGTTACTCGGCCGCCTTGCGATCCGAGTGGCCGAGATCCCGCTCCGGAGCGATGACGTCACGCACCCGCTGTTTGATCTCCTTGGCCTCGGGGAAGCCGTCATCGACCACCCGATCCCACACCTGCACCCCGCCCACCAGAATGCGAAACTCCCCCTTGCTGGCCGGCACCAGCGCCACCTCCCCCAGATCGCTGTCAAAGGTGGATAGCAGCTCCTGCGCCAGCCAGGCGGCGCGCAGCATCCAGCGACAGAGGGTGCAGTAGCGGATTTCGATGCGGGGTTTGCTGATCAGGGTTTCAGACTCGGTCATGAGTGACTCCATAAAAAAGCGACAATGGCGGGAAGTGGCGTACCGCTGCCCAATAGCCGATCCCGGTTTGGTCAAATCAGTGCTGTTCAACCCCATGAAAATCGGCCAGCCAATGGCGGGCAATGGTACGCATCGCCGATTCTGGCAGCTCGAACAGGCCGGGTGCAAGAGGGCCTGCCGCCAGCATCCGGATCCCTTCCATGATCTCCGCCAGCACCAGATAGACATATTCACCAATCACGGCGCCATGGACGAAGTTAACCGCCTCGCCCCGGTTGAGCAGGTAGATCTGGGTACCATCCGGCCGGTTGAGGGCCAGCACATGGGGGCACACCTCTTCGCTCGGCCACGGCAACTGGGCCAGCGAGAAGGCGAACTCGTCGTCAGCCGAGGTGACCGAAGCGACCATGGTGCCGGGGCGCAGCGCTTGCAGATCCGCCAAGTCCAGCGAGCCGTTGCCGGTAGAGCAGATCACCAGCTCGGCACGGCTCAACGCCTCGGCCTTGGTGATCAGGCGAAAACCGTGAGAGAGCGCTTCGACCTGTCGCAGCACATCGGTCTCCACCAGCCCGAGATGGAGGTTGCGACAGCGCAGGTCGCGGGCGATGCTGCGCCCCACCTTGCCATAGCCAAAGAGCACGGCTTCGCAGACGTTGAAGGTGCGATTGAGGGTGCGAGCCAGCGACTCCGCGGAGTAGACCACGCTCAAACCAATCTGGATATCCTCGGCCTGCTTGAGGGGGCTGCGCGCCACCGACACAACCGGGGTAGCCAGCACCTCCTGCTCATAGCGTTGATGGCCGTTCTCGGTCATCTCCACCACCCCGAGGAAACGGGGGCCGAAGTATTCACTCAAGATCACCTGGGTTTTGGCAAAGTAACCGCCTATGTCGAGGATCAGCAACCGCTCGTGGGGGGCCACCAGCGGTGCAATTTGCTGGATGAGACTGTCGGGATCATTGGTCCAGTGCCGGTTAAGGGGCAGCACCGGATAGTGCTGGGATACCCACTCGAAGGTAGGTCCGTGTACCGATTTCGGTTTGGGTAAAATCGCGCCAATCCGCCCAATCTGACCGAGGGCATCGATAAAACGGGGGCGATCGGGAAGCAGGTGAGTGACCAGCAGAATGCAGAGACCGTCGATACGTCCCTGTCCGGTGAAATGGCGAAAAAACAGATGCTCAGATCCTTGACTGCGCAACTGTGGCCTCCTTATGTGCCGCAAAGCAGGCAAACAGAACCCGGCGCGGCCGGGTTCTGTGTGTGTCCAAATAAAATGAAAATCCTTTTTATCTGAAACACATAGGGGGCTCAATCATTATCTGTCAAGAGTATGAGCGGGTAAGCAAAAATGACCGTAATCGACTGTTTTTCATGCAAAAATCAGTACAACGAAGCTTCTGGCCACACCGTCCAGAGGCTGAGTCCGGTTCCCGAAGCGGCGAGCAGGAGTATCCCCCCCCAGCGCACAGGCAAGGACTTGTCACGCAAAAACCACTCCAGCAGCGGCAACAGCCAGACCGGTAGCAACACCGCCAGCGGCACCTCCACATATTGCCAGGCGAGCATCTGGACTAAGGCGAGGGCCAGCGCCAGACCGGCGGGTGCTACCTTGATGCCAACAAAGGTGGCAAGCAGGGCGCGAAAACCGGCGAAAGCGGCCAGCGCACCGGCCAGCTGGGCAATCAGCAGGCTGCCATCGATGCCGATCACCAGCGCCAGCCAGATAAAGCCGAGGGCAAACCCGAGCCCTTCGCGGCTGTCACAGCGCAAGGTGCTCCAACCAAACCAGAGGATGGCGGGCAGTAGCGCCAGCCAGATCCCGGGTTCGCTCGCCAGTACCGAGGCCAATCCCTGCCACCACACCAACGCACTGAACACCCCAAAGAGCAGCAGCGAGCCGCGCAGATCGTTCACCTGAGCCGCAATGGCGGGCACCAGCAGGGTCAGCGGCAGCCACTGCCACGCCTTTTCCGGCATGCCATAGAGGCCACCGAGCCAGGATCCCACCAGCCAGAGCGCCAGCGCGCCCCACAGATAACCCAGTCGCGGCCAGCGCCACGATAGCAAAGCGGCTCCCAGAGGAGCCGCCAGGGTTTGCAGCAGAAGTTCCGCGCCCATTACTTGCGCACGCCTTCGACAAACAGGTTGATGTTCATCTCGTCCGGAATGCCGGGCAGCATGTAGCTCACGCCAAAGTCACTGCGCTTGATGGTGGTGGAGGCGTTGAAACCGCTGCGGTAGCCGCCCCAGGGATCCTTGCCCTCACCGATCTTGACCAGATCGAAGGCCACTTCCTTGGAGACGCCGTGCAGGGTCAGGGTCCCTTTCAGCACGCCTTTATCCTTGGTGCCCTCGTAAGCGGAGCTGACGAAGGTCATCTTGGGATACTGCTTCACGTCGAGGAAGTCAGGGCTGCGCAGGTGCTTGTCGCGGGCCTCGTGATTGGAGTCGACGCTGGCGGCATCCACTTCAAAGCTCGCCTTGGCCGCCGCCGGGTTGGCGTCATCCATGCTGAAGGTGCCGCTGAAGGTGTTGAAGCGACCCACCAGCTCGGAGAAGCCCAGGTGACCCACCTTGAACTGCACTGTGGTGTGCGCCGCATCCACATCGTAATCCGCCGCCATCAGAGGGGTCGCCATAAACAGGCAGGAGGCCAGCAGAGCCTTGGTCATTTTCATCCGTTCGTTCCTTCATCTTGGGGTTCACATCAGTGGTTAAAATGCTAACCTCGTTCTGAAGATGAATAATCAGTGATTTATTAAATTCATTATTTACTGAGGATGGAAAATGGACCAGATCGCCGCCATGCGCACCTTTATCAAGGTGGTGGAGTGCCAGAGCTTTACCAAGGCTGCCAACCAGCTCGGCATCTCGGTCGCCATGGCCTCCAAACTGATGCAGCAGCTGGAGGAGTCCCTCGCCACCCGGCTGCTGTCGCGCACTACCCGCCAGGTCAATCCCACCGAGGCGGGCCAATTTTACTACCAGCGCTCCCTCGCCCTGCTGGCGGAGCTGGAAGAGACCCACAGCCAGCTGACCCACCACAACCAGCAGCCCAACGGCACACTCAAGCTCTCGGTGCCGATGGATTTTGGCTATCTGCACCTCTCCCCCGCCCTGCCGCTGTTTCGCCAGCGCTTTCCCGATCTCAAGCTCGATATCGAGTACAGTGACCGGCGGGTAGCGCTGGTGGAAGAGGGATTCGATCTGGCGCTGCGGATCGGCCACCTCAGCGACTCCTCGCTGGTGGCGCGCCAGCTTGCCACCATTCGGGTCGAGCTTTGCGCCAGTCCCGCCTACCTGGCACACAAGGGCAGACCGGAAAAACCCGAGGATCTCAAGCAGCACGACTGTCTGATCTACACCCTGACCCAGCCGGAGTGGCACTTCAAACGGGGAAACGAGCAGCAGAGCATCCGGCCACAGGGGCCGCTGCGGGCCAACAACGGGGTGGCGCTGACCCGCGCCGCTTGTGATGATCAGGGCATCATATTGCAGCCCACCTTTATCGTAGGGGAGGCCCTGCGGTCAGGGCAGCTGGTCAGCCTGCTGCCGGAGTGGGACAAGGGAGAGGTGGGACTTTATGCGGTCTATCCGCACCGCCGCTTCGTCTCGGCCAAGGTGCGCTGCTTTATCGAGTTCGTGCAGGAGCGCTATCTCGCCCCGCAACAGTGGGATGTGCCGACCTGATGGCCAGAGCAGAGGGTACGGCCTGCTGGTCCAGCTTGAAACCTAACGCTGGTCGGGTGCGGTGGTGGATGCAGCAACAGGGGTGAGCTTGGCTAGCAGACGCTCCTGCTCGAGGCTTAACTGCCAGCGTGGCAGACGGGTGCGGATCACCGACAACTGCGGCTCACTGAGGGCATAGGGGAGCGCCACTTCAATCTCGGGGCAGTCAAACATGGCGGCCAGCTGCAGGATCAAAATGAGGTTTGCCTCGTCGGTCTTGTGCTTGTTGACCCGTTTGCGGATCTCGTGGCGCAGCTGGGTTTCGGGGTCCTGGGTCATCGCCTGCCAGCCGAAACCGAACAACGGCACCAGCGCGCTGACAATCCCCAGCGCCGTCATCGGCTGCTTGGGGGGATGATAGAGTGCGTTGAGATCCAGCCGAACAGGATTCTGACGAACCTCACCTTCACCAAATAAAATCGTTTTCGTCATTGGATTACCCGTTATATTCCACTAGACTGCGGCGCATATTTTACCCCGATATGCCAACGAGGTGCTGATGCTAAGCGATATCGAGATCTCCCGCCAGTCCCCCCGTCTCTCAATCCTCGCGCTGGCCGAACGCCTCGCCATCCCCCAGCACCAGCTCAGCCCTCATGGCCACTACAAAGGCAAACTCAGCCTCGACCTGCTCACGTCTCAGCCCAAGCAGAGCGGCAAGCTGGTACTGGTGAGCGCCATCACCCCGACCCCGCTCGGTGAAGGGAAGACGGTGACCACCCTTGGCCTCTCCATGGGGCTCAACCATATCGGCCAGCCCAGCATCGCCACTATCCGCCAGCCGAGCCTCGGCCCGGTATTCGGGGTCAAGGGGGGCGCAGCCGGTGGCGGCCACGCCCAGGTGGTGCCGATGGAGGAGATGAACCTCCACCTCACCGGCGATTTTCACGCCCTGACGGCGGCCCACAATCTGGCGGCTGCAGCTCTCGATGCCCGCCTGTTCCACGAACAGAAACTGGGTACAGAGTTCACCGCCAAAACCGGCCTGCCGCGGCTTGATATCGATGCCGATAACATCCTCTGGCCGCGCACCCTCGACATGAATGACCGCGCCCTGCGTCACCTCACCATAGGTCAGGGCGGCGTAAGTGATGGGGTGGAGCGCAGCGATCATTTCGTCATCACCGCCGCTTCCGAGCTGATGGCCATTCTGGCGCTGGCGAGCGATCTGAAAGACCTGCGTCAGCGCATCGGCCGCATCCAGCTGGCCCGCGATATCCACGGCAAGCCCATCACTGCCGAGCAGCTGGAAGTGGCGGGCGCCATGACGGTGCTGCTCAAAGACGCGCTGCAGCCGACCCTGATGCAAACCACCGAGCAGACGCCGGTGCTGGTGCACGCTGGTCCCTTTGCCAATATCGCCCACGGCAACTCCTCGGTGATCGCCGATCGCATCGCCCTTGGCCTGACCGACTATGTGGTGACCGAGGCGGGTTTTGGCTCCGACATGGGGCTGGAGAAGTTCTTCAACATCAAGAGCCGCCAATCCGGTATTACCCCCGCCTGCGTGGTGCTGGTGGCCACGGTGCGCGGCCTCAAAGCCAACAGCGGTCTGCTCGATATCCGACCGGGCCAGCCACTGCCAGCCAGCCTGCAGGGGGAAGATCTGCCAACCCTCAAGCAAGGCTGCGCCAACCTCGCCTGGCATATCCGGAACGCCCGCCGCTACGGGATGCCGGTGGTGGTCGCCATCAACCGCTTCCCCACCGACAGCGAGGCCGAGCTGGCGCTGCTGGCCCATGAAGCGCAGCAAGCCGGCGCCTGTGGCGCGGCCATCTCCAACGCCTTCATCCAGGGCGGTGCAGGCGCCAGCGAGCTGGCCCGCGCCGTGGTGGCCGCCTGCGAGCAGCCAAGCAAGGTCAAACTGCTCTACCCCGACGAGATGAGCCTCGACGCCAAGCTGGCGACCCTGGTGGAGTGCGGCTACGGCGGTCGCGGGGTGCAGATCTCCGATAAAGCCCGCCAGCAGCTGGCCCAACTCTCTGCCGAAGGGTGGGATCACTTGCCCATCTGCGTGGCCAAGACGCCGCTCTCCATCAGCCACGACCCCGCCCTCAAAGGGGTGCCGACCGATTTCGAGGTGCCCATCGACGAGGTGAAGCTCTGCGCCGGTGCAGGCTTCGTCTATGCGCTGGCGGGCCCCATCATGACCATGCCGGGGCTGGGCAGTTTGCCTGCCTATCGCCATATCGATATCGATGAGAACGGCGAGATAGTCGGACTGAGCTGAGCCCTTCCACAACGACAGAAACAACAAGGCCCCGCCAATTGGCGGGGCCTTCTGTTACCCATGCATCAACCCTTAGAGGGTGAAGCGCTGGGTCATATGGTGCAGGGTGTTGGCCAGCTTGCTCAGCTCGACGCAAGCCTGGGCGATCTGATGAGCGCCCTGGGCATTCTCGTCAGCGGCATTGTGAATGTTGACGATGCTGCGATTGAGCTCTTCGGTCACCGCGTTCTGCTCTTCGGTGGCGGTGGCGATCAGGGTGTTCATGTCGGTGATGCGCACCACGGCACCATTGATAGTCTCGATACTGGTGCCGGCGTCCCGCGCCAGACCGACGCTCTCCTGCATCTGGTGACGGCTCAGCTGCATGGCGTTGCCCGCCTCGGCGGCGCGGCTCTGCAACAGCTCGATCATCTTGCTGATCTCGGCGGTGGAGTCCTGGGTACGCTGTGCCAAGGAGCGAACTTCATCGGCGACGACCGCAAAACCACGACCCTGCTCACCGGCACGGGCCGCTTCGATGGCCGCGTTAAGGGCCAGCAGGTTGGTCTGACCGGCAATATCGCGGATCACATCCAGCACCACGCTGATGTTGGCGCTGTCGGCCTCCAGTTGCTGTACCACTGTGCCTGCCTGTTCAATCTTGACCGACACCTCTTCGATGCTGGTAATCGAGCTGCGCACCACTTCGCTGCCAGCAGCGGAGGTGCGGGAGGCATCCTTGGCGGCGCTCATGGCATCCGTGGTGTTGCGGGCTACTTCGTTGACGGTGGACTGCATCTCATTCATGGCAGTCGCCACCTGGGAGACTTCGTTCTGCTGGATAGCCATGCCGCTGGCAGACTGGCTGGAGATGGCGCTCACCTCCTCCACCGCACTGCTGAGTTGGCTCACGGAGCCAGCGATCTCGCTCACCAGATCGGAGAGGGAGCCCTGCATCCGGTTGATGGCGGAACCCAGCTGGCCCAGTTCGTCGCGGTTGAAGCGGCTGTCGCGGATCCACTCCTGCAGTTCGCCCTGACCCAGATCACCATTGGCAATGCGCTGGGCCTGACGGGCCAGCATGATCAGCGGGTCGCGGATCTGGCGAGTCAGTACCACTGAGAGCACCACCACCAGGATCAAACCGAGCACCAGTGCGATGGTGACGCTCAGGTTGGCGGATTGGTAAGAGGCGACAATGTCACTGCGGGATTCAGAGGCATAACCATGGTTAATCTGAATAAGGGAGGCCACTGACTTGCTCAGCGCGGTGTAAAGGGGAACCCCCTCCTCAAGGAAGATGCGTTGGGCTTCGGCAAGCTGATCGCTGTCTTGCAGCTGTTGGACTCGCTGGTGCAGGGCGACGTAACGATCCCAGTCAGATTTCACCGTATCGAAGGTACGGCGCTCCGCCACATCCTCAGGCCAGATCGTCTTGTCATGGGCAATCAGCTGCTGCGCGATCGAGTTAAGCTGCTGACTGGCAATATTCCGATATTCAGCCCTTTTCAGCGGCTCGGCGGCCACCACGAAATAACCCAGCTCATAACGACGCAACTCACCGAGAGAATCCCCGATCGCACTGGTGCGATTAACCGCTGGCAAGATACTGTCGGTAAACCGGATGGCAACATCATTCATATTGCCAAACTGGACAAGGGCAAAACCGCCGATAAAGGCGACCATCAAACCGAGCACGGCAAAGCCGGCGGTGAGTTTTTTACCTATGGTCATGGTACTGGTATTCATGGGATATCCTGGTGGTCGTTAAATTCGTAGCACTCGTCCGGTTCACGCCCTCCTGGCATGAACTATCTGGCCACCTGTTCAGTGGCGCACCATCCAACCTTGATGAATATCTCTGAATTCCATGAGCGGCAGCGAGAGCCGTGAGGGGGCGCTAGAGTAACCGGATTGTGATGGTTCGGAAAGAGTCTGCCCGGTTACTTTTTGTAAGGTGAAAACGAGGTTTTTTTCGTGTTCGATTAAATATACCGCTCAGATGAATAAATCGAAAAAAATGCATAACGTTTGCATAAGGCAAGCCGAGCAGGTCAAGCCGTTGCAGGCCGCCACTCTCATCCGGAACCAATGAAAAACGCCAGCAATAGCTGCTGGCGTCTCGTTTATTCAGCAAGGCGGTTACAAAACAACCGCCATCTTATCCGCGCAGGCCACCCAGAAATTCGGTCCGGGTATCGGGCTGGGTCTTGAACACCCCGCCGAGGGAGGTGGTGGTGGTATAGGAAGTGGAGTCCATCACTCCGCGCGCCTTGACACAGTAGTGGGTCGCCTTGATGCTGATGGCCACATCCTTGGTGCCGAGCAGGGTCTGCAGCGCCAGCAGGATCTGCTGGGTCAGCCGCTCCTGCACCTGGGGACGGCGAGCGAAGAACTGCACGATGCGGTTGATCTTCGACAGGCCAATCACCTTGCCACGAGGGATATAGGCCACATGGGCCATCCCGTCGATGGTGACGAAGTGGTGTTCGCAGGTGCTGGTGAGGCTGATGTCCCGCACCATGATCATCTCGTCCACCTGCATCTTGTTCTCGATCACCGTCACCTTGGGGAAGGTGGAGTAATCGAGTCCGGAGAAAATCTCGTTGACGTACATCTTGGCGATGCGGTGCGGCGTCTCAGCCAGACTGTCATCGGTCAGATCGAGCCCCAGCGTCTCCATGATGGAGCGCATATGGCCTTCGATCTTCTCCCGCTTCTGCTGGCTGTTCAGCTCGTTGGCAACCAGGGGGGTTTCCAGTCCCTGGGCCTCGAGGGCCGCCCTGACCAGCAAGGCTTCCTGACTCAGTGTTGTCATTCTCTTCTCTCCCATGCTCAGGGACGTCGGGGCCGCCACGCTGGCCACCCCAAGCTTGATGATTGTAAGGCGGCATAGTAAACGGCCATTGCCGCCAATATTCAAGTCAACTTGCGTCCGTCATCATACTTTATGACCATAGCCCGACTTTTACCGCCCCATCCGCTGCCCATCCCCGGCAATTTTTGTGATAATCCCGCCTTCAATCATCACAAGAGGTCATGACGATGGGATTTGATACCAGCGGACTACTGCCGTTAAGCGATGCCCTGCAAGGAATGCTGGAGCAACTGGCCTGCTGTTGCGACAGCGAGCAACTGCCCCTGCCAGAGGCCCTTGGCCGGATCCTTGCCAGCGACATCGCCTCTCCCCTCGCCGTGCCCCCGTTCGACAACTCCGCCATGGACGGTTACGCCGTGCGCCTGGCCGATCTCGCCGCCGGCATCCCGCTCATCATGGCGGGCAAAGCCTTTGCCGGTCAGCCCTATCAGGGCGAATGGCCCGCCGGCCACTGCGTGCGTATCATGACCGGTGCCCCGGTTCCCGCAGGGACAGATGCAGTGGTGATGCAGGAAGAAACGCAGGCCGACGGCGATCGGATCACTTTTCTGGCACAGCCCGAACCGGGCCAGAATATCCGCCGCGCCGGCAGCGATATCGGCAAGGGGGCCTGTGTGTTGCAAGCTGGCACCCGCCTTACCCCGCGCGAGATGCCGCTGCTGGCCTCCCTCGGCATCGCGACCGTGCCGGTACGCCGACCGCTGAAAGTGGCTATTTTCAGCACAGGTGACGAGCTCAAGCCGGTTGGCACCCCGCTGGCCCACGGCGACATCTACGACTCCAACCGCTACGGCGTGCGGGCCATGCTGGCGCGGCTGGGCTGCGACTGCCTCGACCTTGGCATCATCCCGGATGATCCCGCCCAGCTGCGTGCCGCATTTATCCGCGCTGATGAAGAGGCCGATGTGCTGATCACCACCGGCGGCGTTTCGGTAGGGGAAGCGGACTTCACCAAACAGCTGCTGGACGAGCTCGGCGAGATCGGCTTCTGGAAGCTGGCCATCAAGCCGGGCAAGCCATTTGCCTTCGGCCGCCTGCCCCGCGCCTGGTTCTTCGGCCTGCCGGGCAACCCGGTCTCCGCCATGGTTACCTTCGATCAGCTGGTGCAACCGGCGCTGGCCAAGCTCGCAGGCCAGCAGTTCGAGCGCCCACTCCAGCTGCAAGCCATTGCGGCCGAGCCACTCAAAAAGAGCCCGGGCCGACTCGACTTCCAGCGCGGCGTGCTGAGCCAGGGGCCAAACGGTCTCGAGGTGCGCAGCACCGGCTCGCAGGACTCCGCCGTGTTCAGCTCCCTGTCGCGGGCCAACTGCTACATCGTCCTCGAACGGGAACGGGGTCGCGTTGCCGCGGGCGAGACGGTGACCGTCGAGCCATTCGGAGGATTGCTGCTGTGAGCGAGATCCTCTGCGACGCCGAACTGCTGCGCTACAACCGCCAGATCATCCTCAAATCCTTCGACTTCGAGGGACAAGAAGCGCTCAAACTAGCCAAGGTGCTGGTGATCGGCGCCGGTGGCCTTGGCTGCGCTGCAAGCCAGTATCTGGCGGTGGCCGGGGTTGGCCAGCTCACCCTGGTCGATTTCGACAAGGTGGAGCTCTCTAACCTGCAGCGTCAGGTGCTACACAACGATGAGCGAATTGGCCACGACAAAGTAGACTCAGCAGCGCAATCGCTGCGCGCCCTCAATCCCTGGCTCAAGGTGGAGACCCACGCTGCCGTGGCCGATGAGGCGCTGCTCGATACCCAGCTGCCCCGACATCAGCTGGTGCTCGATTGCACCGACAACCTGGCCATTCGCAACCTGCTCAACCAAAAGGCGCGCCAGCACAGGGTACTGCTGGTCAGTGGCGCCGCAATCCGGCTGGAGGGTCAGCTGTGCAGCTTCACCTGGCAGGAAGATGAACCCTGCTACGCCTGCCTCAGCGCCCTGTTTGGCGAGCAGGCCCTCACCTGTGTCGAGGCGGGAGTGCTCGCCCCCGTGGTGGGATTGGTGGGCAGCCTGCAAGCGCTCGAAGCCATCAAGCTGCTGGCGGGCATGGGCAAAAGCTACAGCGGCCGCCTGCTGATGATCGATGGCCTGAGCGGCACCTTCCGCGAGATGAAGCTGCCCAAACGCCCCGACTGCCCCGTCTGTTCCCATCCTTGACGCAAACGGGATCAAAAAAAGCCGAACCCTGTGGTTCGGCTTTTTGGTATCTGCGCCTAACAACCCCTTTCTCAATGGGTCGTGAGGATCCGTTGCAACAGGTGATTAAAGCCCGAGGGGTCTTCCGCAGGCCAGGCGTGGTGGCCGTTGGGGGTGTGGATGGTGGCGTTGGGCAAGGCGGCAAACTGCTCTACCCGTTTGGCCAGCGGCAGGTAGTCATGACTGGTGGAGATGATGGCCACCGGCTGCCAGATGGCGCCGAGCCGGGCGCGTACCGACCAGCCGGGTAGCGCCTCCAGCAGCGCCTTGTAGGTTTTCTTTTTATTGCGCACGAAACGCAGCCGGAAGGTGTGGCGCACCTGAGCCAGCTCCGGGCCGGGAAAAAGCTCGCGCCCCAGCCACCAGGCGAGCGGCCGCATGCCAAACCAGCGCAGCCACTTGAGGCGCTGGGCGTAACGCTCCTGCTCTTTGGGGGTCTCTAGCAGAAACTCGCTAACACCGTTGACCAGCACCAGCCCCTGCACCTTGTGGGGCAGTTGCAGCGCCAGCTCCAGCGCCACCATGGCCCCGAGCGACAATCCCACCACCCAGGCGGGTTCTTGCTGTGCATCGAGCCAGTTCACCACATCGGCTGCCAGGGTCGCCACATCGAACGGCCCCTCCTGCATGCTCTGGCCGTGGCCGCGCAAGTCCAGCGCCACCACCCGGTACTGTTCGGAAAACCGTTCGATCTGCGCCTGCCAGTCGAGGCTGGAGGAGCCCAGCCCGTGCAGCAGCAACAGTAAGGGGCCCTCTCCCGCACTGCGCAGGGCAAGACCGTTGGATTTGATCACCTGATTGCGGCGCATCAGTTCATTGCCTCTCGACTCATCACCTGAACCATCTCTCGTTGTTATATTGCCCGTGGCCATCCTGCCACGTTATCAGCACGGCGCCCAATCAGCCTTCGCTGACCAAACTCACCGCCTTGATGTAAGCGTAGATCTGCTGCTCCGGCACCAGCGCCAGCCGCCTGGCGGAGCGGCTGGTGATCCGGGCCAGCAGTATCTGCTCACCCAGCGCCAACTGCAACAGGGTCTGGCCGGGGCGCACCTCGCGCACCGCCAGCAGACGGGTGACGAGACAGTTGGAAAGGCTGGAGTGCTCGATGGGGGCGGTGGCGATCACCACATCGCGCCCGGCCACCTTGATCTGCAGGGGCCCCCCCTCGTCCGGCACATGAGTCATGGTGACACGCAAGTGTTGCTCACCAAGCTGCAGAGTCGCCATCTGCTCGTCATTATCGTAGTGAGAGAGGGTCGCCGTCAGCATCACCCCGGCATCGTCGCGACTGGCAAGCGAAAGGTCGGTACGGGCGAAGATCTCGCTCGGTCGACCTTGCGCCTCCACCCTGCCACCTTCCAGCAGCACCAGCTGATCGCAGAGCAGGCTCACCTCCTCCATGGCGTGGCTAACGAAGATCATCGGGATACCGCTCTCCTGCTGCAACCCCTTGAGCACATGGGCCTGATGGATGCGGCTGCGCCGATCGAGCGCCGAGAAAGGCTCATCGAGCAGCAGCAGATCAGGCTCGGCCAGCAGCGCCCGCCCCAATGCTACCCGCTGGCGTTGGCCGCCAGAAAGCGCATGGGCAGGCTGCCCCAGCAGATCGGCAAAACCGAGTCGCATCGCCAGCGCTTCGGGCTGCCAGCGCCCTCGCCCCTTGCGGGCCGCCAGTTGCAGATTGCCAAGCACCGTCAGATGGGGGAAGAGGCGCGAGTCCTGAAACACCAATCCGATCCGGCGCGCTTCGGGCAGAAGTTGAGCATACTCCCGATCGCGCCACCGCAAGCGATCCCTACTTCGGCGATCGAGTCCGGCGATGATGCGCAGCAGTGTGCTCTTGCCGCAGCCGGAGGGGCCGAACAGGCCGAGGATCCCCCCCAGCTCGAGGGTCAGTGCGCAGTCGAGGGTAAAAGGGCCAAACTCGCGCCGGACATGGAGGTTCAGGACATGGCTGCACGAGGCATTGCTTGGCGAAGAAATAGTGGCTGGCTGATTCATCCAAACACTCTCCGCTGTCTGCGCTGCAGCACCCCGTAGACCAGCACTAGCATCACCAGCGAGAAGGCCATCAGGCCGCCCGCCAGAATATGGGCGTTCTGGTAATCCATCGCCTCCACATGATCAAACAGGGCTATCGAAAGCACCTGGGTCTCGCCGGGGATATTGCCGCCAATCATCAGCACCACCCCGAACTCCCCCAGGGTGTGAGCAAAGCCCAGCGCCGCCGCCATCACGAAGCTGGGCAGGGTCATCGGCAAGATGATGTGAAAGAAGCGCTCCAGCGGGCCGAGCCCCAGGGTAGCGGCAGCCTCCAGCTCCTTGTTACCCATGTTGACGAAGGCGGAGGTGAGCGGCTGCACCACAAACGGCAGCGAATAGAGGATGGAGGCAAACAGCAGGCCGAGAAAGCTGAAGGCGAGCGGGGCGCCAAAGGTGTCGCGCCACCAGGCGCCGAAACCATATTCGGGGGAGAAGGCGAGTAGCAGATAAAAACCCAGTACCGTGGGAGGCAGCACCAACGGCAGTGCCACCAGCGCCTCCACCAGCGGCCGCAGCCGGTTCTGACTGCGCGACAGCCACCAGGCCAGCGGCGGTGCCAGCAACAGCAAAATCGCTGTGGTGCAGGCCGCAAGCTTCAGTGTGAGCCAGACCGCCAGCAGATCCCCTTCACTCATTGCCGACCTCCCGGTTGATAAATGCCCCCAACGGCATGGTATCCATCCTTATTGCAAAGAGTGGCCGACCCGAAGGCCGACCACTCAGGGTATCGCATCAGGCCCATCCCCTTATTGGGGCAAGGCATAACCCGCCGCCTTGATCTGCGCCTGACCCGGCCCCTTGAGCCAGGCGACCAGAGCCTCGACCGCGGCGCCTTTCTTCAATACCAGCCCCTGCTGCTCGATGGGGGGATAGAAGCTCGCAGGCACTGCCCAGGCTTCGCCAGTCTTGCCCGCTTCCACCAGATTGGCCCAGGCGACAAAGCCCAGTTCAGCATTGCCGGTGTCGACAAATTGCCAGGTCTGGCCGATGTTGGCGCCGGTCAGCAACCGGTACTGCTTGGGATCGATCTTGAGATGGGTGAGGGTCGCCATGGCGGCCGCACCATAGGGGGCGGTGCGGGCATTGGCGATGGCGAGGTTGCCTTTCCAGCTGCGCAGGGTCGCTTCGTCAGGGGCCGGGCCCCCCTTCTTCCACAGCCCCAGCTGGCCGATGGCGTAGGTGAAGCGATCGCTCCCCTTGCCCTCTTTTTCCAGCTTCTCGGGGGTCGCCGCATCGGCGGAGAGGAAGAGATCGAACGGTGCGCCGTGACTGATCTGGGTGTAGAGCACCCCGGTGGCGGCAGACGAGATGGCCAAGGTATGGCCGGTCTTGGCGGTGAACTCCTTGCCAATACGATCTATGGAGCCCTTGAAGTTGGCCGCCACGGCCACTTTCACTTCATCGGCCTGCACGGCACCAGTATGCAAGGTGGCGGCGCAGACGCCGGCGATGACAACAGATAACAGCGGTTTCATTCCCTTTCTCCTGATGGGGCCCGCACATCCGCGCCCCTTGGCGGGGCCGTGGTTCCCGTTGAACCTGCGCCCCTCGTGATGAACAGGTAGGTCAGGCTTGCCAGCGGGCAGCGGCGGCGTTGTCGCTCTCCTTGGCCTCGACCCAGCGTTGCACACCCTCGGCGGTCAGCTCTTTTTTCCAGAACGGCGCCCGGGTTTTCAAGAAATCCATGATGAAGTGACAGGCATCAAAGGCGGCGTCGCGGTGGGCACTGCTCACCGCCACCAGCACGATCTGATCGCCAAGCCACAACTCGCCGATACGATGAATGAGGGTACACTCCTGCAGCGGCCAGCGGCGACGGGCCTCCTGCACGATATCGGCCAGCGCCTTCTCGGTCATGCCGGGGTAGTGCTCGAGGGCCAACCCCTTCACCTCCTCCCCCTGATTGAAGTCGCGAACCTTGCCAACGAAGGTGACGATGGCGCCACTGTCGGGGCGGGTGGCGAGACGGGCATATTCGTCCGCCAGCGAGAAATCCTCCCGCTGGACCATAATGCGATCGGTCATGGTTGCCTCGCTCATCCTTAACCTCCGGTCACCGGCGGGAAGAAGGCCACCTCATCGCCATCATTGATGGGGGTATCGAGGGGCACCAAGGTCTGATTGACCGCGACCAAGAGCTTGCCGGCTTCCAGCGCCAGCGCCCACTTGTCGCCACGCTCACAGAGCGCCGCGCGCAGTTGTTCGGCGGTGGCGTAGTCGCACGGCAGGCTCAACTCGTCGCAGGCCACCAGCTCTCTTACTTGCGCAAAAAACAGTACCTTGATCATGCTTGTTCCCCGCTCGTTGAGCCCAACTGAAAATGGCCAGACTTGCCGCCTTTTTTCTCTACCAGCCGCACCTGTTCGATCACCATGTCCTTTTGTACCGCCTTGCACATGTCGTAGATGGTCAGCGCCGCTACCGACGCGGCGGTTAGCGCCTCCATCTCCACCCCGGTCTTGCCGGAGAGCTTGCAGAGAGTGCGGATATGCACCCGATTCTGCTCGGGCAGCGGCACTATCTCCACCTCGACTTTGGTCAAGGCCAGCGGATGGCAGAGGGGGATGAGATCGGAGGTCTTCTTGGCGGCCATGATGCCGGCGATACGGGCGGTGGCGAACACGTCACCCTTGTGGTGCTGGCCGCTCAGGATCAGCGCCAGCGTCTCGGGGGCCATGGCAACAAACGCCTCGGCGCGGGCTTCACGCTCGGTTACCTGCTTGTCGGTCACATCCACCATATGGGCATCGCCGCTCTGGTTCAGATGCGTCAGGTTGGGCTGGGTCTGCTTGGTATCTGTCTGGTTCATCGTTTGCTCTCAGAGGTGGGAGACAAAGTTGCACGGCTTGGTGCGGGCATCGAGCTGATCGCGGATCAGTTGCTCCCAACCCAGCTGGCAGGCGCCGGTGGAGCCGGGCAGACAGCAGATCAGGGTGCGATTGGCGAGTCCCGCCAGCGCACGGCTCTGCATGGCGGAGCCTTTAATCTCGGCAAAAGAGAGCTGACGGAACATCTCGCCAAAACCCTGTACGGTGCGCTCGAACAGCACACCGACCGCTTCCGGTACCCGGTTCTGTTCATTGAAGCCGGTACCGCCGTTAATCAGTACCACCTGCACCCCCTCATCGGCGATCCACTCGCTCACCCGCGCGCGGATGCGAAACAGGTTGTCCGGGCAGAGCGCCCGATCGGCCAGCTGATGGCCCGCGTCGGTAAGGGCCGAGACCAGATAGTCGCCCGAGCTGTCATCGGCGGCAGTGCGGCTGTCGGAAACCGTCAGCACGGCGATCTTGAGGGGAATAAATGCGTTGTGTTTCTGTCCCATCGGGCAGCTCCTTGTGGCTATGGGCCGTCAACGAGGCAGGAAGAGAAGGGGTATGAGAGGCCAGCTGTCAGGGCGCAAAAACGGACGCAGACAGGGGTGACCAACTTGCTCAAGCGTGTGACGGCGGGCTGATTCTATCAAAGGTTTCACGAGATATGGGATTTAAAAGACACACAAATCTGATGCTTGTCCCATATATGAACAAAACGCAGGCCGGGCAAACCCGGCCTGTCGTCGCAGGATCAGAACCCTTTCACCCCGGTCATGTCGGGCAGCTGGTGAGCTATCCCCTTGTGACAATCGATACAGGTAGCCTGCCCCTCCTTGCCGAGGTTGGCAGAGTGCATCTGGACGGCACGCTGTCCTTGCAGGGAGAAGTCCATGTACTCGAAGTTGTGGCAGTTGCGGCACTCGCGCGAATCGCTCTCCTTCATCCGCTGCCACTCCCGCTCCGCCATCTCGCGTCGGTGTGCCTCGAACTTCTCGCGGGTATCCACCTTTCCGGTGATCATGCCCCACAGCTCCTTAGAAGCCTGCACCTTGCGGATGATCTTGTAGGTCCACTCATGGGGCACGTGGCAATCCGGGCAGCTGGCCCGTACACCGGAGCGGTTGGCGTAGTGGATGGTATCGCGATACTCCTCGAACACATTGTCTTTCATCTCGTGACAGCTGGTACAGAAGGCCTCGGTATTAGACGCTTCCATGGCGGTGTTGAAACCACCCCAGAAAATCACGCCGCCGAAGAAGCCCATCAGCAGAATGACCCAGAGAGCCGCCTTCGACGGTGACTTGAAGGTGGTCCACAGACGCTGCACAAAACCGGGTAATTTCATCTATGGGCTCCTTAGTTCAGCGCTTCAACAGGCTTGAAGGTATTTTCCACCAAGGGCTTGGCATCTGTTTGCGGCACGTGGCACTGCAAGCAGAAGTAACGACGGGGGGAGACTTCACCCAGCGTCATGCCATCGCGGGTCTCGAAGTGAGTCGGGCTGATCTTGGGTGCCTTCATGGCGCTGGCATTCTTGAAGCTGTGGCAGGCCAGGCACTTGTTGACCTTGGTATCCACTTCGTAGTTGCGAATGTCGTGGGGGATCAGCGGCGGCTGATGCATGTACTGGCGGTCGTAGGGCGCGCCATCCTTGCGGAAGTTTTTCAGCGGCGCAGCGGTGGAATCGGTCACCAGATCGGTGGCGCCCCGCTCGGACTTGAGGCCACCGGTACTGTTGGTGATCTCGGGGGCCGCTGCCATCAAGGATCCCGCCATCAGGCAGGCCAGCATTGCTCCAATCAGCTTTTTCATTATTTGTTCTCCGACGTTTTTTCTGCCTTGACGGCAAAACCTACAGTGATTTCAAAAACTTGTTCCGCGCAGACATCGATGCAGCGGCCACAGTTGGTACACTCCTGAGCCGCAATCAAGGGCTCGTGACCTCGCTTGGCACCATGAACAGGCCCGCGCAGGATGGGACGCTCCGGGCAGACCGCATAACAATCCATGCAGTTGTTGCACCGCTCGCGCCCCTTGGCAGAAATCTTGATAAATCCGACCCGGTTGACCAGGGCATAGAAGGCCCCCACCGGACAGAGATGACCGCACCAGCCCCGCTCAACTACGAAGAGATCGAACAGGAACAGCGCTGCAAGCAGGGCCCAGCCCGCCCCCATGCCAAACAGCAGACCGCGCATGGCCAGCGACACCGGATTGACCAGCTCCCACGCCATTACCCCGGCCACCGCTGGCACCACCAGCACCATGGCCAGCAGCCAGTAGCGGGTCGCACGGCTGAACTGGCCATTTCCCTTGAGGCCAAGACGCCCCCGGAGCCAGGCCGCCGCATCCGTGATGAGGTTGACCGGACAGACCCAGGAGCAGAACACTCGCCCCCCAACCAGCCAGTAACCGGCCAACACAATGGCAGCACCCAGCCAGAGGGTGGTGAGGGGCCAGTGGCCCGCCGCCAGCGACTGCAACAGCGTGAGGGGATCGGTCAGCGGCACCGTCTCCAGCAACAGCGAGCTGGAGAGGTTGCCCTTGAGGATCCAGATGCCCGCCAGCGGCCCCAGCAAAAACAGCCCGAGCACGCTGAACTGACTCAGCCGACGCAGCAACAGGAAGCGGTGGGAACGCCACCAACCCAGTTTGATGCGAGCCTCTTCCCCCGGATAACGACTCATAACCCCTCCGGTTTGCGGGTGGGCAGGGTGAGCCTGTCGCCGATGAGCGACTTGTTCCCCGCCTTGGCCTTCTCTTCCCAGCCGAGCCGGTAGTGATGACCCAGCTCACCTTTGGCGAGCTGGCGTGGCGCCACCTTGATGGCTGCCTCCTCCAGCACGCAGGCATGCTCGCACTTGCCACAGCCGGTACAGACATCGCTGTGTACCGTGGGCAGGAACATGGCGTGTTTGCCGGTACGCTGGTTATGCTGCAGCTCAAGAGTGATCGCCTTGTCAATCAGCGGGCAGACCCGATAACAGACATCGCAGCGCAGACCCAGATAGTTGAGACAGGTCTCGTGATCGATGAGCACTGCCACCCCCATCCGGGCCTGATCGATGTCGGTCATCTGCTGATCCAGCGCCCCGCTCGGACAGGCCACCACGCAAGGGATGTCATCACACATCTCGCAGGGCACGGCACGCGCCTTGAAATAGGGGGTGCCAGTGGTCACAGGGTCAAACAGCCGGGCGAGCTTGAGAGTGTCGTAGGGGCACGCCTCGACGCAGAGCCCGCAACGCACGCAGGCGCTGAGGAACTCTGTTTCATCGAGAGCGGCGGGCGGGCGCAGCGCCTGGGCAGGCACAGCTTGCGCCTGCTGGCGGGCCACGCCACCGAGCCCCACGCCAAGCAGGCCCACACCGCAGGCCCCCTTGGCCATGTCGGCCAGAAACTGGCGACGACTACGACTCATCTCGCACTCCCCCGCCTTAAGCCTTCATCACCTTGACGGCGCACTTCTTGTAATCGGTCTCTTTCGAGAGCGGATCGGTGGCATCCAGGGTCAGCTTGTTGACCAGCTGGCTGGCATCAAAGAAGGGCATGAAGACCAGTCCTTTCGGCGGACGGTTGCGACCACGGGTCTCGACACGGGTCTTCACCTCGCCACGGCGGGAGGAGACAATCACCTCTTCACCACGGCGCACGCCGCGAGCCTTGGCATCGTCCGGGTGCATGAAGAGCACCGCATCCGGGAAGGCGCGATAGAGTTCGGGCACCCGACGGGTCATGGTGCCGGTGTGCCAATGCTCCAGCACGCGACCGGTGGAGAGCCACAGATCGTACTCTTTATCGGGCGACTCGGCGGCGGGCTCGAACGGCAGGGCGAAGATGACCGCCTTGCCATCGGGCTTGCCATAGAAGCGCACTCCCTCGCCCGCTTTCACATAGGGGTCGAACCCTTCGCGATAGCGCCACAGGGTCTCTTTGCCATCTACCACAGGCCAGCGCAGACCGCGCGCTTCGTGGTACTGATCGAACGGTGCCAGATCGTGACCGTGGCCACGACCGAAGGTGGCGTACTCCTCGAACAAGCCCTTCTGGACGTAGAACCCGAAGTGCTCGGCTTCGTCGTTCAGCATCCCCTTGCTCTGCTCTTTCGGGAACTGGTTGACCTGACCGTTGGCATAGAGCACATCAAACAGGGTCTTTCCCTTCACTTCCGGCATCTTGGCAATCAGCTCAGCTGGCCACACCTCTTCCACCTTGAAGCGCTTGGAGAACTCCATCAGCTGCCACAGGTCGGACTTGGCCCCTTCTGGTGCCTTCACCTGCTGGTGCCAGAACTGGGTGCGGCGCTCTGCGTTGCCGTAGGCACCCTCTTTCTCCACCCACATGGCGGTGGGCAGGATGAGGTCAGCGGCCTGGGCGGTAACAGTCGGGTACGGGTCAGAGACCACGATGAAGTTGCGCGGGTCGCGATAGCCAGGCAGGCGATCGGTATTCATGTTGGGGCCGGCCTGCATGTTGTTGTTGCACATCACCCAGTAGGCGTTGAGCTTGCCATCTTTGAGCATGCGATCCTGCAGCACGGCGTGGTAACCCACCTGCTCCGGGATGGTGCCTTCCGGCAGTTTCCAGATCTGCTCGGCGATGGCGCGATGCTTGGGATCGGTCACCACCATGTCGGCCGGCAGACGGTGGGCAAAGGTGCCCACTTCCCGAGCGGTACCGCATGCAGAAGGCTGACCGGTCAGGGAGAAGGGGCCAGAGCCCGGCTCGGAGATCTTGCCGGTGAGCAGGTGGATGTTGTAGCAGAGGTTGTTGGCCCAGACACCGCGAGTATGCTGGTTGAAACCCATGGTCCAGTAAGAGACCACCTTCTTGTTCGGATCGGCATAAAGCTGTGCCAGCTTCTCGAGCTTGTCCTTGGGTACGCCAGAGAGCTTGGAGACGGACTCCAGATCGTAATCCGCCACGAACTTGGCGAATTCCTCGAAGGTCATCGGAGTGGCATCGCCGCTGTCCGGGTTCTTCGCTTTCTGCTGCAGCGGATCGGTCGGACGCAGACCGTAACCGATGTCGGTGGCACCTTTCTTGAACACGGTGTGCTTGTTGACGAAGTCCCAGTTCACCTTGTCGTTCTGGATGATGTAGTTGGCGACATAGTTGAGGATCGCCAGATCGGTCTGGGGGGTAAATACAATGCCGTTGTCCGCTAGTTCGAAGCTGCGGTGCTCAAAGGTCGAGAGCACGTGCACCTGCACGTCCGGGTTGGAGAGACGGCGATCAGACATCCGCGACCAGAGGATGGGGTGCATCTCGGCCATGTTGGAGCCCCACAGCACGAACGCATCGGCCTGCTCGATATCGTCGTAGCAGCCCATCGGTTCATCCATACCGAAGGTACGCATGAAGCCGACAACCGCAGATGCCATGCAGTGGCGGGCATTGGGGTCAATGTTGTTGGAGCGGAAACCGGCCTTCATCAGCTTGGCGGCGGCATAGCCTTCCCAGACTGTCCACTGGCCGGAGCCGAACATGCCGACAGCGGTCGGCCCCTTCTCTTTCAGAGTTGCCTTGAACTTCTCGGCCATGATGTCGAACGCCTGATCCCAGCTGATGGGGGCGAAGTCGCCATCCTTGTCGAACTGGCCGTTCTTCATCCGCAACATCGGCTGGGTCAGGCGATCCTGGCCGTACATGATCTTGGAGAGGAAGTAGCCCTTGATGCAGTTGAGGCCACGGTTGACCGGTGCATCGGGGTCGCCCTGAGTCGCCACGACCCGACCATCCTGAGAGCCCACCAGCACGGAACAGCCGGTACCGCAGAAGCGGCAGGGAGCCTTATCCCAATGGATGGCAGTCTTGTCGGTACTGGTGATGAGATTGGCTGCCAGCGTGGGGGCACTGACACCGGCCACGGCAGCAGCAGCTGCTACCGCGTTGGCCTTCATAAAGTCGCGTCGACTCAGCTTCATGGCATATCCTCACATTGCTTATCGCGTAATAGTTGTCGAATCTGTCGAACGGGAGCCAGCCATCAGCGGTAGAGGGCACGCCCGGCATCCCATCACTCTTTTCAGTGATCGCCCAGTTCATCGAACTGGTGGTAAATCAGGGCGGCTGAGAGCACACCCGGCATCGCCTGTATCGCATCAATGGCCGCCATGATCGGTCGCTGGCTCGGACCTTCCAGGGTCACGACCAGCTTGCCCTCGTCACTGACGGCGTGGATCTCGGCCCCTTCCAAGGCGCCAATCTGCCCGGCGAGCTGATGGCGCAAGGGGGGCTGGGTCAGCACCACCAGACTCGATACATGGAACTCCTGATCCATTGTGGCTTCTGTGTCACACGGCTTCTGACTCATTCTGACTCCTGCTTGAGGGTGTACTGGCTCGCACCACCGGATGGGGCGGCTCGCCCGTCGACCTTGATGCTGCCAACCGGACAATCCTGCACACAGGCGCCGCAGCCGTTACAGCGATCCGGCTCGACCGTCGGGGTGGGCACGCGCCCCAGCACCGGAATAAAGCGAATGGCATTGGGCTCGCAGCTGTCCTGACAGCGCTGGCAGAACACCTGACCATTGGCCAGACAGTTGGCTTCGATATGGGCCTTATAGTGCCAGGGGGACTCGCTGGTCAGGCGAAACAGGGGCACCTTGCAGACCGTGACGCACTCGGTGCAGAAGGTGCACTCGCCACGCTGGAAATCGACCACCGGAAAACCGCCCTCGCCATTCACCAGGATCTGCTCCGGACAGGCGGCCAGACAATCCCCGCAGCGGGTGCAGTCGGCGACAAATGCCGACCAGTTGACTGACCAGGGCAACTGCACCGGCGGTTCGGCGGTTCTCAGCCGCCCCCGGAACAGGCCGCGGCGGGCAAGATCGATCTCATCCGGCATGTTGACTCCTGTTCTGGTGAAGAAGGGGACAGTGCGAGTCCATGATTGGCATTCTTGATACCAATTATAAGAGTGGGTGTATATTGCGGCCCTGACAAGGTAAGGGATATACCACCAGGGAGATAAACAGGGGGGATTCTTGCGCCAGATCAAAGCCTTGCAGCGCAATAAAAATGGAGGTATCGGTTAAAATACCTCCATGTGAGGATTGCTATTTAATCGTTGGCGATTTTTTGCGGTTATCCGCCGATCGAGGCGAGATGAGGAGTGATGCCGGCATTGCCCTCATGGAGACGATGGGTGGCACTCTTGCCCGCCAGTGCCGCGCGAATGCGCTGTTGCAGCTCATCAGATTGCCCATCTGCGCCGAGCAGATCCCGCAGGTCAATGCCGTTGTCGCCAAACAGGCAAAGATGCAGCTTCCCCAGCGAGGAGACCCGCAGCCGGTTGCAACCGGCACAGAAATCCTTGCTATAGGGCATGATGAGCCCCACCCCACCTTGCGAATCAGGGTGCATAAAGACCTGCGCCGGACCGTCATCCGTGCCCCGCAACTGCTGCACCCAGCCGCTCTCCAGCAAGCGCTGTTTGATCTGTTCGCCGCTGACATGGTGGTCACGAAACAGGGTATCCATCTCGCCGGTCTGCATCAGCTCGATAAAGCGCAGCTCGATGGGCCTGTGCCTGATCCAGCCCAGAAAGGCATCGAGCTGGTAGTCGTTGAGCCCCTTGAGCAGCACCGCATTGATCTTCACCGATTTGAAACCGGCGGCCAGTGCTGCTTCGAGCCCCTCCATCACTTCGGCCAGCTTGTTCTCACCGGTGATCTGGTGAAACTGGCGCGGGTCGAGACTGTCGACACTGACATTCAGCGCATTGAGTCCTGCATCAAACCACTCCTGAGCCCGCTCCTTGAGGCGATAGCCGTTGGTAGTCATGGCGACCTTCTCGATACCCGGGGTAGAGGCAATCACCCTGACGATCTCGGTGAAATCGCGGCGCAGGGAGGGCTCGCCCCCCGTGATGCGCACCTTGCGGGTGCCCATGGCGGCAAAACCGCTGACCACACGGCGGATCTCGTCAATCGAGAGAAAGGGTTGACGCCCCGCTTTGTGACCTTCGGGGGGGCGATAGCCGTCAGGCAGGCAATAGGTGCAACGGAAATTGCACACATCGGTCACTGACAGACGCAAATAGTAAAAACGACGGGAAAAACCATCTTCAAGTGGCAACATAAACACCTTTCCAAATACGGGAGGCCAGGGCATTTCTTTCCTGACCCTTACAGCTCGAACGTCGGCTGACGGCTGGTTTCCCCCTATCGCTAGGACTTAGGCAAAACCGCTCGGAGTTCATCTAGTTTTTCGATGCTAACACAAGTTGGAGTACACTCCCACGCATCTTGCGGGGTCTTTATCACTATCCAGAGGTGCGCATCAGTATGGGAAAACGGTTCAGGGTCCATTCGGTCAGCAGTGCCATTGGCCGCGCCATGGTGTTGATCCTCTTCATGGCCAGCCTGATCGCGCTGGTCGCCATGGTCACCCTCTTCTACTCGGTACCCGATGCCAAGGCGATCAACCTCTCCGGTTCGCTGCGGATGCAGGCCTACCGGATGGCCTACGAAATCGAGCGGGGCGACAGCGTGCTGGGGCGCCTCTCCCAGTTTGAAGAGACACTTCATGCTGCGGAGCTACAGGAGACCCAACGCTGGATCACACCTGCCTCTCTGCGTCGCACCTATGGCGAGGTGCTCAGCCAATGGGAAGTAATGCGCCAGCACATTGAGGATCGTACCCCCAGACGCTACACCGATAACACCGAGCAGTTTGTGGCGGCCATCGACAATTTCGTCAATCAGATGCAATACCACGTGGAATTCAAGGTGCGGATGCTGGCACTTGCGGAGGGGCTCGGCCTGCTCGCCATCATCACCATCGCCTGGTTCACGGTGCGCTTCACCCGCCAGCAGGTGGTCGCCCCCCTAAACCAGCTGGTCTACTGCGCCCGCCAAATCCAGCGGCAGGATTTCGATCTTAAGCTGCCCGCCCACGGCGAAAACGAGCTGGGGGAGCTGTCGCGCGCCTTCGTCACCATGGCCGACGAGCTGGGCAAGCTCTATCGGGAGCTGGAAAACAAGGTGGAAGAGAAAACCTCCAAGCTGCAACAGGCCAATGACACCCTCTCGTTTCTCTACTCGACCGCCCAGAAGCTGCACGCTGCTCCACTCAGTACCCGTACCCTCATCAAACTGCTGGACCGCGCCGCCGCCCACCAGCATATCGACCATATCCGGCTGACCCGCTTCGAACACAACGCCATGCCGGTCTACATCTCGGGGCGCACCGGCTGGCCCGGCGATCTCGATGCGGTCGCCAGCTTCTATCTACAGATGGATGAACAGGAGTTCGGCCGCCTCGACATCATCAGTCAGCACCCTATCGACGAACGGTTGATCAAAAACTTCACTATGCTGCTGGCCCAAGTGCTGCACAAAGATCAGACCCTGCTGCAACAGCAACGACTGCTGTTGATGGAGGAGCGGGCGGTGATCGCACGAGAACTGCACGACTCGCTGGCGCAGGCCCTCTCCTATCTCAAGATCCAGTCCACCCTGCTCAAGCGCTCTTACGCCAAGGGGCAGCATGATAAGGCGCAGGAGGCGATGCTGCAGATCGACGAGGGGCTCAGCAATGCCTATACCCAATTGCGCGAGCTGCTCGGGACTTTCCGCCTCACCATAGGGGATGCCAATCTGGGGGAAGCAATCCGGGTAATGCTCGATCAGCTACAGCCCCAGACCCAGGCCGAGATCCGGTTCCATTACGGACTGGCCGACAACGACCTGGAGGCAGGCCAGCATATCCACATTTTGCAGCTGATCCGTGAGGCAGTACTCAATGCCATCAAACACGCCAACGCGCAAGTGATTGATGTTAGCTGTGAGACCCTCGCCAGTGGTAACATTGAGGTTCAAATTTCAGATGACGGTGTCGGGATCGGACTTGCCAGCTCGGCGATCAACCATTACGGTTTGAGCATCATGAACGAGCGAGCAAGCAAACTGCATGGACTGTTGACCATCAGCGAACAGCAGCCACAAGGCACCCGCGTGCATCTGACCTTTCCCACCAGTCTAACGAGAGACGCCTGATGGACGAGATGAAATACACTGTTCTGGTCGTAGACGACCATCCCCTCATGCGCAAAGGGATTGTGCAGCTGCTGGCTCTGGAAGATAACATGGAAGTGACCGGTGAAGCCTCCAACGGCACAGACGCCGTGGCACTGGCCAAAGAGTCCGAGCCGGATCTGATCCTGCTCGATCTCAACATGAAGGGGCTCTCCGGCCTCGACACCCTCAAGGCGCTGCGCGCTGAGGAGATCACCTCCCGGGTAGTGATCCTCACCGTATCCGATGCCCGTCAGGATGTGGTGGCCCTGCTCAAGGCGGGTGCCGATGGCTACCTGCTCAAGGATACCGAGCCTGACCTGCTGCTGGCCCAACTGGCAGACGTGATGACCGGCAAGCAGATCCTGAGCGAACCGCTGCGCCCCTATCTCGAAAACATCTACGAGCTGGATCACCTGCAGCAGAAGCTGGAAAGCTTAACGCGTCGCGAAATGCAAATCCTGCGCGAAATTGCAAAAGGCCTCTCCAACAAACAGGTCGCCTCGGTACTCCATATCTCCGAGGGAACGGTCAAGGTTCACGTGAAGAGCCTGCTGAAGAAACTCGAGGCGCAAAGCCGCGTGGAAGCGGCTGTCATGTATCTGGAGCAGCGCAACTAAGCGCGCTCAACCGCCCGAAAAGCCACCCTCCGGTGGCTTTTTTCATTCTCTGGCACAGTCGCTGCATTGTCATATTCAGCAACTACTCAATGGAGGATGGAACATGAAACTACAACCTTTGGCACTGTTCCCCTTGCCTTCCCACATACTGCCGGGCGGCAAGCTTCCTCTGCGTCTGTTCGAGCCACGCCACCTGCAGATGCTCAAGGAGTCATTCATCAACGATCAGGGCTTTGGCATCGTGATGGAAGAGTCGACTACCTCGGGACAATCCGGCCGCATTCTGCCGGTGGGCACCCGGGTCAAGGTGACCGACTTCTACACCCTCAATGATGGCCTGCTGGGGGTGACGGTGCTAGGACTGGAGCGCTTCTGTATCCACGAGATGGAAACAGACGAGATGGGCCTGCGCCGCGCCAAGGTGGAGATGCTGCCCAACTGGCCGAGCACCCACTCCGATTTCAACGACAAGCTGCTGGTCAATCGCCTGCGGGAAGTGTTCGAGCAGTATCCGGAGCTTGATGAACTCTATCCGGACAAACGCTTTGAAGATGCCGCCTGGCTCTGCCAACGCTGGCTCGAGATATTGCCGATGCCGATTTATGAAAAGCAGATGCTGATTGCCAAACAAAACAGCGAAGCGGCCCGTAAATTTCTGCATCGCCTGATTTCACAATGACAAAAACAGCGTTGCAAAATGCAATTATTCCAAGAATGAAAATTTGAAATTCGCATTTTGCGAGTAAGTAGGAACGCAGAACGCCATAACAAGAGAGAGCCGCTGCGCTGAACGGCCAAAATTGAACACAAAAGAGTCCCAATAAAGTTGGCACAGATTTTTCATGTAGATTGATACAACCCGATTTATCCCGTGCTCTCTTCAGTATTTGCTGAAGAACTGGTCAACCCACAAAGTTGACCATTTTTTTTATCCGCGTGTCGGTAACCGCTGACCAAAGTGACGCTTTAAACACTCCCTCAGCCGCGACAAGGTGATGGGTTTGGCGAGAAAATCATCCATCCCCTGTTCCAAACAGCACGCCTTGTCCTCCGCCATGGCATTGGCGGTCAATGCAATGATGGGCATGGTGTAACCAAGCTCACGCAATCGTCTCGTCGCCTCCAGTCCATCCATCAGCGGCATCCGCATATCCATCAGGATCAGATCAGGTTGCTGCTCATCCACCTCTGCAAGAGCCTCAAGTCCGTTGGCTGCAAGCCGTACCTTTCTCACCATCTTCTGCAACATCAGCGACACCACCAGCTGGTTGACCGGACTGTCCTCCACCACCAGTACGTCCAGTGGCAACAAGGGCTGATCACTCTCCTCTCGCAGGGGTTGGCAATGGCAAGGCAGTGCCATGCCCGGCAGCTCGAACCAGAAACAGCTTCCCTTGCCCGGCTCACTCTTCAGGTGGATCTCTCCCCCCATCAGGGTCACCAGTCGCTTGCTGATGGCAAGGCCTAGCCCAGTACCGGAAAAGCGGCGAGTCGCAGAATTATCAACCTGGGAGAAGGGCTCAAACAAGGTGGGTAGATCTGCCCTGGCGATCCCTATCCCGGTATCGGAGACAGAGACCCGCAATCTCTCATCCTGCCAGCCCAGATGTAGATTAACCTCCCCCTGCTCGGTAAATTTGAGGGCGTTGTCCAGCAGATTGCCCATCACCTGAGAAAGGCGCATCGGATCCCCCTGCAACTCGGCAGGGACAGCCTCATCTACCCGATAGTTCAGTGCAATCCCCTTGGATTCAGCACGACTCTGCAAAGGGTCAATAATGGACTGGCATAACTGGATCGGTTGCAGGGTCTCGCAGCGAAACACCAGGGTTTGCGACTCGATTTTCGAAAAATCGAGCACGTCATCGATGATGGTCTGTAGCAATCGCGCCGAGTGGGTTGCGTGGCGTAGCAGTTGCTTCTGCTCGGGAGCCAGCTCGGCGTGCAGCACCAGGTCGAGCATCCCCAGCACTGCATTCATGGGGGAGCGGATCTCGTGGGTCATCATGGCGAGAAACTGGGATTTGGCACGGTTGGCCGCTTCTGCATCATCCCGTGCGCGGGCCAGCTCCTCTTCACGGCGGATCTGGTGGCTGATATCACGTGCGGTACCACGATATCCGGTAAAAGTCCCTTCATGATCAAAACAGGGTTCGGCACTCACCTCCATCCAGCGTGGGCCATCGAGCATCGCAACCTGCATGCGTACAGCCCGGACCGGTTTACGCTTCTCCAATAGTTCAAGATATACCTGTGACTCGGTGCTCTGCTTGTTGCAAACATAGTCATAGAGGGTTGGCCGGGTCGCCAGCGGGGTCATATCGTCAAGGTAACCTGGCTCGGAAGCATAGCTGAGCCGATGTTCGGCATCCGTCTCCCAGAACCAGTCGGAGGCCATGGCGGCAAAACTGCGAAAACGGCGTTCACTGGCCTGCAGCGCCTCGGTTTTCACTGCGACCTGTTCTTGCAAACGGGCCCGATAGGTGATGTTGACCAATGCCTGGGCGATAAGCGGACGGCAACGCTCCATGGCGGCCTTGCTGGTCAGATCGAAGGAGCCGGCCAGTGAGTGCCGACAGAGGATAACGGCGGTAAAGCCGGGGGCCTGCAGCCCGGTCAGCATCAGGCTGGCCCAGCCCGGCTTGTTCGCCAGCGGTGCCAGCTCAGGCAACTGGAACGGGTCATAGATCACCAACGTCTCTCCGGCAATGGCACGAGCAAAGGCCGGGGTCATCACCCAGCTGCGACCGCACTGTTCCGGCTCGGTACTGAGGTGGGTGATGCCCTGTTCCCCACTCCAGGCCACCACATCCGCATGTTCAAATCCAATAAAGGGCTTGAGCACTTGAATGAGGCTCTCCAGCACCTGCTCCAGCGTTTTGGCATCAGCCAGTGTGGCCACCCCTTTCAGCAGGGTATGGGATTCATGACGATACTTGGCCTCGCGCTCACGACAGCGCATAAGATCGACCAGGGTCGCCTGCAGTTTGTCGCCAAGGGCTTCCAATTCACTGTTGCCAATCATCTTGTATCCTGCTCTGCTCAAGCGGTCAGAAAGATCACACTCGATACCATCAGGTTGCCGTGGGCCAGCTCGCCATTGGGCAGCCGCCCCTGCTCGCCGAAGGTAAAGGGGGTGATAAAAGGGATCTTGCCGAGGCGAGCCTGGCTCTGCTCGACAAATTGGCACAACATATCACCTAGTGCCAAACGACAACCAGCACAAAAGATGATGAGAGCGCCGATAGGCTGCAATTCCACGTCGACCCCATACCCTGGCTCGATACGCATGGCATTGAGGCTGCGCTGCAACAACCCTTCCTGACTGCTGTACATCAACAGCAGACGCTCCCCTTGCACCACATCGGTAAAGAGCCGCAGCCCGCCCTGTTCGGTCACAGCTTCGGGGTGGGAGAGTTTGTAGTAAGGAATGCCATCCAGCGCTCCCACCTGACGGGCCAGCGGGGTGAGCGTGGTCTCCCGCAAAATCGCCCCCACCGGCCAGGGCTGCTCGCGACCGCACCAGCGGGCATAGACCTCGGCAGCAGGCTGGTGATCGATGGTGAGTACCTCCCGCCCGTTGCAGGCGGTGATCTCACCACTGAATTCGGCAGGCACATAACCGGAGTGAAACTGAAAAGCCAGCTGGCAATCGGGATAGAGCACCGCCAGACCGATGCCATCCTGAGCCACCGCCTCATCCCAGCAGAGCTGCCAGTCACCGCTGACGCTGCTATCAGCCGCGGATCCACCGACCACCGGCACCGAGGCACCGAGTTCTGCCTCGATTCCGGCCAGCAGCCCCTCCTCCTTGCCGGGACTGGCATGAAACAGGATCAGCTGGGGCAGCTCGCCCGGTCGACCACAGTCGCTCATGGCTCGGCGCAGCAACTGCCGCACATCCACCCCGTCACCGCTGGCACCGGCTACCCCGAATGCCCCTTTCTCATCGTACAGAGCAGCAACGGCCAGCCCATATCCGTCTCGGGCGTGGTGTCCCATATCGGTCATGACACCACCGCAAGAGCTGCACCCAAGCAGGCGGGTCGTCGGGAACTGGCATTTGAGCGCGTCGCGCAGTATCGCCCCCTCATGGGCTTGGGTAAAATAGAGCAACAGCAGGGAGGGGGCCTGATCGGCATGGTGGCGCAGCTGCGCGCAGATATCTTGGGCCGCCAGCGATGAATTCTGGGCGAGGGAGTGAACGGTCAGAAATTTCAACACCATCTCCTTGTTTTATCGAATGGCAGCCTCAAGCAAAAATCATACCTTTATCAAACAATTATCTCGCTTCGCTTGCTAACATAGCGGTCAACTGAGACCAATGACAGGACGCCCATATGTGGCAAAAAAACATCAATGACTTCGATCGGGTCGTTGCCATCGGTGGTGGCCATGGCATGGGACGAGTGCTTTCGTCCCTCTCGTTTCTCGGTCAACGGCTCACCGGCATCGTCACCACCACAGATGATGGCGGCTCGACCGGACGCCTGCGCAAGAGTCAGGAGTGCATCGCCTGGGGCGATCTGCGCAACTGCCTGAACCAGCTGGTCACCGATCCCAGCATCGGCAGCCTGTTGTTCGAATACCGCTTCGCCGGCAAAGGCGAGCTGGCGGGCCACAACCTTGGCAACCTGATGCTGCTGGCGCTCGATAATCTCTGTGTCCGTCCTCTTGATGCTATCAAGCTGATCAGTGACATGCTCAAAATCGAGTCACAATTGCTACCCATGTCTGAATTTCCCACCGATCTCTGCGCCCATATGGAGTGTGGCACCCAGATCCTGGGAGAGGTATCCATCGATCAACTGGCAACACCGCCCCTCTCCCTCGGCCTGATGCCGGAGGTGCAAGCGACCCGGGAAGCGGTGCTGGCATTGCAGCAGGCGGACATGATCATTCTGGGGCCGGGCAGTTTCCTCACCTCCATCATGCCGCCACTGCTGCTGGCCGAGATCGCACAGGCCATCAACGAGAGCAGCGCCATGCTGGTTTTCGTCTGCAATCTGGTGGCGGAAAACGGCCCAGCCAGCCAGCTGGATCTGATGAGTCAGTGTCGCTGGCTGGAGTGCCGGGTCGGTCAGGGTCGGCTGGATGCCATTCTGGCCCCACAAGGCGCGGGTGATGCGGGGGATTGGCAAGGGCGTGTGATCGAAGCCGAGCTGGGCGAGCTTGAGTTGCCCCATCGGCATGATCGGTTGAAGCTGAAACTGGCGCTGGACCGGATCATCCAGCAACTGCTCAACCAGCGTTAGGCAACGGTCACGGCGCCCCGGCATCCCTGCATGGCGCCGTTACTGATAATCGGCAAGAAACGTGAGCACTTGGGGCAAGGAGGCCTCCAGCAGTTGCAATTGGCGCTCTGCCTCGGCCACATCGGCCTGCTTGCTGGCCATCTCCAGCGCCATCACCTGCTGATAGCTCGGCATGGCGCCGTAGCTGCCACAGGATGATTTCATGCTGTGCGCCACCCGAGCCAGCGCCTCCCACTCTCCCTGTTCATAGAGGGGTCTGAGCTGACTCAGCTGCTCGCCCACCTCTTCAATAAAGACTGCGATGACCACGGGCAGCATATCCGGACCGATATCCTCTGCCAGCTGCTGCAACACCTTGCGATCCACCCACTCCATTCGAGGCTCCTCCAGAACGGTATTCAAACAGACCATACTATAGATAGTTTTCGATGTCGTGGCTCACGACCAGGCAGTGATGAAGCACCCGATTGGATGACTCAGGGAATAAAGTGGCAAAAAATGTGATCCGTATCGAAATAGCGATGCTCAAACGCCCGTCAAGACAACAACTTGATTGCCACAAATTAACAATTGATCAACACTCAATGCCGTCAGAGTGATGATGCTCAGCAACACCTCTCATCCCTTTTGCCTTTTATGGCTGCTGCGAAGAACCAGGGTAGGTATCTACCCTGGTATTTTTTTATCTTGCCCAAGCGCAACCCGATTGGTCGCCACCCGCTCCCCAAGCCGGAACAGATTGAATTCGCCGGGGGCCATCTTGATCCAGTTCTCATTGCCGGTCAGCGGCCGCGTCGTGACCAGCGTCACCACATCGTTGGGTGTGGTCTCGCTCTGGAAATCGATCACCACCTCTTCATCCAGCAAACTCGCCTCGCCAAAAGGCGCGCAGCGAGTCAGCCAGTGCAGGTTATTGCTGCAGTAGGTCATCACATACTCCCCGTCCGAGAGCAGCATGTTGAATACCCCAAGCCCCCTGAGCTCATCACACAAGGTGGCCATATAGCGAAACATGGCGGGAAAGTTTGCAGGACGCTTGGGGTACTTCTGCTCCAACCGGTCGAGCAGCCAGCAGAAGGCGTGTTCGCTGTCGGTATCCCCTACCGGACGGTGGCGACCGGTTGGCAGCTTCTTGTAACCGGTCAGCTGACCGTTGTGGGCGAAGGTCCAGTAACGGCCCCACAGCTCACGGGTAAAGGGGTGGGTATTTTCCAGTGACACGCAGCCACGGTTGGCCTGCCGAATGTGGCTGACCACGGCGCAGCTCTTGATGGGCAGCGCCTGTACCAGTCTGGCGATGGGAGATTGGGCGCTGGGCTCGGGATCCTTGAAGGTGCGAAAGCCCTTCCCTTCGTAAAAGGTGATCCCCCAGCCATCCTTGTGGGGCCCGGTCTTGCCGCCGCGCAGCATCAACCCGGTAAAGCTGAAGCAGATATCGGTCGGCACATTGGCACTCATGCCGAGCAGTTCGCACATATCCGGCAGACTCCTTTCATGATTTGGCTTGTGTCATGTTCGACCAGCACGCTGGTTCGACAGACAGCAGGGGAAGGCGCAATCCCTTCCCCTGTGACTGGCAACAACCGGCCGATGGCGAACCATGCTACCGGCGTTGCCCTTGTCTGGTAGTGACAGCCTGATTACTTGGCCATCTCTTTTTCGACCAGCTGGATCAGGATGTGGATCACCTTGATGTGCACTTCCTGAATACGGTCGGCATAGCCAAAGTGCGGAACCCGGATCTCGACATCCGCCAGACCTGCCATCTTGCCGCCATCCTTGCCGGTCAGGGCGATCACTTTCATCCCCTTGGCGCGAGCAGCCTCGATGGCTTTCAGGATATTGCCGGAGTTGCCGCTGGTGGAGATACCAAGCAGCACGTCGCCACGGCGGCCGACCGCTTCTACGTAACGGGAGAAGACATAGTCATAGCCAAAGTCGTTGGAGACGCAGGAGAGGTGGCTCGGATCGGAGATGGCGATACCGGCGTAACCCGGGCGGTTCTCGCGATAGCGACCGGTCAGCTCTTCGGCAAAGTGCATGGCGTCACAGTGGGAACCACCGTTGCCACAAGAGAGCACCTTGCCCTCTTCCTTGAAAGAGTCAGCCAGCAGTTTGGCGGCCGCTTCGATGTTTTTCAGGTTCTGCTCATCAGCCAGGAAGGCCTGCAGCACGCTGGCAGCTTCGGTCAGTTCATTGCGGATCAATTCTTGGTACATGATGTCTCTTCCACTGTTTTTAGTGTGCTTGTAGATCGCGGCTATTCTCGCACAAGCGAATCGCACAGTCGCCCCCCTGCGAGCCACAGCGCTGGCGGCGCGTGAGCGTTATGGGGATCACAGAGAGAAGGTAATGAAGATGTAAACAGCTTGATAACTTTGTGCGTATGAATTACAACAGGGGCCATATCCAACAGGTCAGACCTCTGGATGAGTTACACCAAGTTGGCACATTTATACACGCAAGGAGCAAGCAATGACGACGACCCTCACTCTGCTCGGGGTGATCCTGGTTATCGGAGCCCTGGCCTATCGCCGGGCATCCCTGTTCATCTCCACCCTGGTCACCGGCGCCGCCCTGGTGCTTGGCGCCATCTATGGTCATGTGCCCTTGCTGGTATGGGCGCTGTTCGCGGTGATCGCCATCCCGCTCAATCTGGTGGAATTTCGCCGCAATCAAATAACCAAGCCGCTGTTCAAGATCTACAAATCGATCATGCCGGAGATGTCCCGCACCGAGAAAGAGGCGATTGAAGCGGGCACCACCTGGTGGGAAGCCGATCTGTTCGCGGGCAACCCGGACTGGAAAAAGCTGCACGCCATTCCGGTCAGCACCCTCTCTGCCGAAGAGCAGGCCTTTATGGATGGCCCGGTCGAGGAAGTGTGCCGCATGGTGAGCGACTGGGAAGTGACCCACGAGCGCGCGGATCTCTCCCCCGAGGTGTGGCAATACCTGAAGGACAACAAGTTCTTCGCCATGATCATCAAGAAGAAATATGGCGGTCTGGAGTTCTCTGCCTACGCCCAGTCCTGTGTCCTGCAAAAGCTGTGCGGCGCCAGCGCCGTGCTCGCCTCCACCGTCGGCGTACCCAACTCGCTGGGCCCGGGCGAACTGCTGCAACACTATGGCACTGACGAGCAGAAAGATTACTACCTGCCCCGCCTGGCGGTAGGCAAAGAGATCCCCTGCTTCGCCCTGACCAGCCCGGAGGCAGGTTCGGACGCCGGTTCCATCCCCGACTTCGGTATCGTCTGCAAGGGCGAGTGGGAAGGCAAAGAGGTGCTCGGTATGCGCCTCACCTGGAACAAGCGCTACATCACGCTCGCCCCTATCGCCACCGTCTTGGGTCTCGCCTTCAAACTGCGTGACCCCGAGCACCTGCTGGGTGAAGAGGAAGAGCTCGGCATCACCTGTGCGCTGATCCCGACACACATCAAGGGGGTCGGCATTGGCCGTCGCCACTTCCCGCTCAACGTGCCGTTCCAGAACGGCCCGACCCAGGGCAAGGATGTGTTCGTCCCGCTCGATTTCATCATCGGTGGCCCGGCCATGGCCGGTCAGGGCTGGCGCATGCTGGTCGAGTGTCTGTCGGTCGGTCGCGGCATCACCTTGCCCTCCAACAGCACCGGCGGCGTCAAGATGCTGGCCCTGGCAAGCGGTGCCTACAGCCGCATCCGTCGCCAGTTCAAGCTGCCCATCGGCAAGATGGAAGGGATTGAAGAGCCGCTGGCCCGCATCGGTGGCAATGCCTACATCATGGGCGCCGCAGCCAACCTGACCGTGACCGGCATCGACCTTGGCGAGAAGCCCTCGGTCATCTCCGCCATCGTCAAATACCACCTCACCGACCGTGCCCAGAAGTGCATCATCGATGCCATGGACATCCACGGCGGCAAAGCCATCTGCATGGGCCCCAACAACTATCTGGCCCGTGGCTATCAGGGTGCGCCCATCGCCGTTACGGTAGAAGGGGCCAACATCCTGACACGCAGCATGATCATCTATGGTCAGGGCGCTATCCGCTGCCACCCGTATGTACTGCCGGAGATGCTGGCTGCCAGCCACCCGGATAAAGAGCAGGCGCTGAAAGATTTCGACAAGGCAGTATTCAGCCACGTCGGCTTTGCCATCAGCAACCTGGTGCGCAGCTTCTGGCTCGGTATCACCGGCGCCCGCTTTGCCGCTTCACCGTACAAGGATCAGACCAAGGGCTACTACCAGCAGCTCTCCCGCCTTTCGGCCAACCTGGCGTTCCTGTCAGACATGGCGATGGGCACCCTGGGTGGCGAGCTCAAGCGCAAGGAGCGGGTCTCCGCCCGTCTTGGCGACGTGCTGAGCCAGCTTTATCTGGCCTCCAGTGCCCTCAAGCGCTATCAGGATGAGGGACGCCAGCAGGCCGATCTGCCGCTGCTGCACTGGGCACTGCAAGATGCCATGTTCAAGGCACAAGAGGCGATCGACGAGCTGCTTCGCAACTTCCCGAACCGCTGGATTGGTCTGGCCCTTCGCGCCGTGGTGCTGCCGCTTGGCCGTGACCTGAACCGTCCGTGCGACAAGCTGGACCAGCAAGTGGCCCGCCTGCTGCAAACCCCGAGCGAAACCCGCAGCCGCCTGGCCAAGGGGCAATACCTGACTCGCGAAGAGGGCAACCCCTTCGGTCTGCTGGAGCAGGCGCTCGATGACGTACTGTCCGCCGAGCCGCTGTTCGAGAAAGTCTGCAAGGCTGATGGCATCAAGCGCCCCTTCCTGGCGCTGGACAAGGTGGCCGACATTGGCCTGGCCGCTGGCGTACTGACCCAGAGCGAAGCCGAGCTGCTGCGCCGCGCCGAGGTAAGTCGCCTGCGCACCATCAACGTCGATGATTTTGACCCCATCGATCTGGTGGCCAACAAGAAGCTGTTTGAAGCCTCCGCTTACCATCACGCGGCCTGATAACCAGCTATCGACACGCCTCCCTTGTGGAGGCGTTTTTTATGGGCGCTCACCACTTTTCACGACCCCCGCAGCCACCACTTGCACTCACAGCTCCCCCGACCAGCTGCGGGCCCCGTGTGGTCAGCCGGGAAAAAAGGCACAATAGCCGACAAATCGAATCACCAAGGAAGCCAAGATGACCCTTGAGCACCTGATCCTGTGGCGCCGCGACCTGCACCGCCTGCCGGAAGCCGCCTGGAAAGAGTTTCGCACCACCAGCCTGATTGCCCACCACCTGAGCGAGCTCGGTTATCGCATTGTGCTCGGCGACAAACTGCTGGCCAGCAATCTGATGATGGGGCGTGATGTGGATGTGGCGGCCGAGAAGGCTCGTGCCCGCCGTCAGGGAGCCCATCCCGACTGGCTGGAGCGGATCGGCGATGTCACCGGGCTGATGGGGGAGCTGGATACCGGCCGTCCCGGCCCGACCCTGGCCTTTCGCTTCGATATCGACGCGGTGGAGGTGGAAGAGTCCGATGCCGAACAGCACCAGCCGCAGCAGGAGGGTTTTGCCTCCCACAACAAGGGGTGGATGCACGCCTGCGCCCACGATGGCCACACCGCCATCGGCATGGGGCTGGCCAGCAGCCTGATGGCGATGAAGGAGCAGCTGTGCGGCCGCATCAAGCTCTTCTTCCAGCCCGCCGAAGAGGGGTGCCGCGGTGGCAAGGCGCTGGCCGCCGGGGGGGCACTCGATGACGTGGATGCCCTGCTCTCGCTCCATATCGGTATTCACGCTGGCAGCGGCGAGCTGGTGATCAACCCCACCGAGTTCCTCTGCTCCACCAAGTTCGACGTCCACTTTATGGGCTCCGCCGCCCACGCAGGGCTCGAACCCAACGCTGGCAGCAATGCGCTGGCAGCCGCCTGCATGGCCACCACCGCCATGCTCGGCATTCCCCGCCACCGCGACGGCATGACCCGTATCAACGTCGGCCAGCTCCACGCTGGCAGCGGCCGCAACGTCATCCCCGATCACGCCGAGCTGCGCGGTGAAACCCGCGGCGCCGACAGCACGCTCAACGACTATATGTTCAGTCAGGTACAGCGCATCGTCGAAGGGACTGCCCTCGCCCACGGCGTCACCTACCGCATCATCAAACAGGGCGAGGCTATTGCCCTCGACAACAGCCCGGCACTGCAGGCCGAGCTGGCGGCGCTGGCCCGCAAGCAAGGGCTCGCCACCATCCAGACTCGCCGCTTTGGCGCCAGCGAAGATGCCGGTTTTCTGATGGAGCGGGTGCAAAAGCAGGGGGGCGAAGCGGCTTACCTCATCCTGGGGGCCGATCTGGCGGCGCCGCACCATCACAACGAATTCGATTTCGATGAGCGGGTGATGCAAAGCGGGGTCGAGCTGCTGGCCGCCTGGGCACGCGCACGGCTGGGTGTGGCAGAAGCAGCCCTCTCTTGATATCCCCTCGGCCAGCTCACCGGCTAACGGGATCAAAAAAAGGCGCCTCGGCGCCTTTTTTCTGCAAGAAAAACCTGAGCGCTACTCGCGGAGTTTGCGATGCACATCGGGGCGACCACCGGTCACGCTATCGGCTCGCCCCTCCTCTTTGGCCTTCTCGGCCCGCTTTTTGCGCATCTCGCGGGGATCGGCGATGAGTGGACGGTAGATCTCGATGCGATCGCCGTCGTGCAGCGGCTCGCTCCCTTTCACCGGGCGGCTGTAGATACCGAACTTGTTGACCGACAAGTCAATCTCGGGGTGCTTTTGCACGATGCCGGACTGCTCGATGGCCGCCAGCACGCAAGTCTCGGGCGCCACCCGCAGGGCAATCACCGTCTGCTGCTGCGGCAAGGCATAGACAACCTCGATATTGAGCTGGTCAGACACCGTAGACCTCCTTCGCCCGGTTGGAGAAGGCGGAGACCATGGAGCTCACCAGATCGCGGAATACTTGACCAAATGCCACCTCGATAAGCTTGGAGGTAAACTCGAAATCGAGATCAAACTCCACCTTGCAGGCGTCGACATCGAGCGGGGTAAAGGTCCACCAGCCCGCCAGCTTGCGGAACGGGCCATCCACCAGCTCCATCCTGATCTGGCGGTTCACATCCAGCTGATTGCGGGTGGTAAAGGTCTTGGCAATCCCCGCCTTGGCCACATCGACCGACGCCATCATGTAGTCATCGCCAGCCTCGTGGACACGGCTGCCAACACAGCCGGGCAAAAACTGCGGATAGGCATCCACATCGTTAACCAACTTGAACATCTGTTCTGCACTGAACATCACCAGGGCACTGCGCGTAATTCGGGGCATGGCTTTTCCTCATCCAATCGGCGCGATTTTATCACCATGTTTGGGGTTGTGGAGGTAAAACCTCAGCCAAACCGCTCAGAAAGCCACCACTTGACCTGCTGCGCGTTTTACAGCCGCCCCTGCCTACGTATAATACGAGCCTCCTAGTCATTGCCGGAAATCGCCCGTCATGAGCAAAAAAAACAGTAAAAACAAAGCCGGGTCCAGCACCATTGCACTCAACAGAACCGCGCGCCACGAATACTTCATCGAAGAGAAGATCGAAGCGGGTCTGTCCCTGCAAGGGTGGGAAGTCAAATCCCTGCGGGCGGGCAAGGCCAACATCAGCGAAGCCTATGTCATCTTCCGCGATGGCGAGGCCTATCTGTTCGGCTCCAGCTTCCTGCCACTGCAAGCGGCCTCCAGCCATGTGGTATGTGACCCGACCCGCACCCGCAAACTGCTGCTGAGCCGTCGTGAACTCGACAAGCTCGAAAGCCTGATTGCCCGTCAGGGCTACACCATAGTTCCCCTCGCCCTCTACTGGAAACAGTGCTGGGTCAAGGTCGAGATCGGCCTGGTGAAGGGCAAGAAAGAGCACGACAAGCGCGAAGATACCAAGGCCCGCGAGTGGGATCGGGAAAAAGCCCGCATCATGAAGAACAAGCATCGCGGCTAACCTGCTACTGGCAGGATCAGGACGTCAGTTCACCTTCCCCCAGCGCAGCTGGCTCTTCAGGTTCAGCTGCGTACAATAAATCGGCAAACAGACTGGCTGCCAGAGGGAATGGGTATCAACGCCTTGCTATGACAGCATTTTTGCGTACAATCGCAATTAACAACTTGGGGCTGATTCTGGATTCGACAAGATTCACGAAACCCAAGGTGCATGCCGAGGTGCGGTAGGCCTCGTTAATAAACCGCAAAAAAATAGTCGCAAACGACGAAAACTACGCACTAGCAGCTTAATAACCTGCATAGAGCCCTTCTACCCTAGCTTGCCTGTGTCCTAGGGAATCGGAAGGTCATCCTTCACAGGACCGTGTGGAAGTCCTGCTCGGGGCGGAAGCATTAAAACCAATCGAGCTAGTCAATTCGTGGCGTGTCTCTCCGCAGCGGGTTGGCGAATGTAAAGAGTGACTAAGCATGTAGTGCCAAGGATGTAGTAATTTTGGACGGGGGTTCAAATCCCCCCAGCTCCACCAAACGTTTGGAAAGGGCCACCTCGCAAGAGGTGGCCCTTTTTTATCGAGTTTATCCAGGGTGAAAGCCTCAACGTCTCATAGAAAGCGCAGGGGAATATCTGCACTGGGGGCGGTCACGTCCACAAACTGGTCAATACCTCGCCACAACCGGGCATGCTCACGGACTGCCTGCTGATAGGCCCAGGTTGCGATGGCGGTAGAACGCTCTGCATCGACGCTCACCAAGGGAGCCAGCTCGCCCGTGAGGTACACCCCGTGGGTCAGGATATTCTGCTCATACCAGGCATCCCTGTGCTCGGGAGCGGCGAGAAAATCCCGTTTGCTCCGGTTACAGTTGGCGTGTGCCAGTACGAAGTTGTGGCCCAAATCGATTGGATAACGACGCCAGGGGATGAAATGGTCTACCTCACCACTCCCGTGTATCGCCTTGTTACAGTAAAAACAGGTTCCCCCCTGCAAGTCCCTCAATACCTCTCCTACTCGCCCCAGCGCCTGACGGCTTGAACCAAATAGAAAATTCTCCAACCCCACACTGGGGCCAATCAGTGGCTGATTACCCTTGATGTCGCAGATAAGCTGTAACCAATGCTGTCGAGAGAGGGAGACCACCAGATCGTAAAAGCGGTGGAGACAGTAGAGAATGCCGGGGTTAAGGCAGATATGATCCGCGCCCCTTTGATGAGGATAGAGGTGACACTCCTCTCGCCCACCCAGGATCTGCAGACGCCACAAGGGCCCCTCAACAAGGATCCGCCGAACTCGGGCAAGAAGAGGCCGCCAGGCGTCGTGACGACGCAGTGTAGTCACCGAGCGGACACCCTCTTCACGCAGCCGCGACAACTCCGTCAGCATGATGGCCTGACGACCGCTGCTCTGTTTGAGCAAGGTGGCCGTTTCTCCCGTCGCCGAGTAGGGCAGACTGTGCTGCCAATAGAGCTCCACAAACTTGGTGGCCAGTTCGTCCAGCGTAATAGTGCGCGCCGCCATCAGCTCATGGGTCTCGGTACTGCGCTCAATTGCAATATCTGCAATCCCGTGAAGCAAGGCGCACTTGTAAGTGGCAACAAAGTCGCCTTCGGTAAAGATGCGTTGCAGATAGGCAATAAAAGCGAGTTGTTGCTCAGAGGAGGCGTGCATGCTCGCTCCCAAGGATCAGACTCTGCCAACTCAACCCGGTACGCGCCAAGGCATCCCCCTGTGGTTCTGACACATGGAGCAGTGTCATCCCCTCCGCCAATGCAAGCCGCTCCACTTCATCGACAGCTACCGGATACATGGCTCGCTCCCGCATCTCCAGCTCCGACACAGTCAGGCGAAGACTCAGTACCAGATAGCCGTCTGGTGAGAGCAGCTCATGAAGACGTGCCAGAGCCAAGGGTCGAGACTCCGGGGGTAGATGCATCCAGACAGCACTGAGCAAAATCAGATCAAAAGTACCGGTCACGCGAGAGAGAGCAGGCATAGCGTCATTGACCCACGCCACCGCTGCCTCACGGGTATGACATTGCCCCTGCGCAGCAAGTGCCTGACAGGGCTCGGCAGCGACCACAGTGTTGCCCTGATGGAGCTCGGCTAAAAACGCAGCATCCCGACCACTGCCAGCCCCCACATCAAGCACCCTGCGCGGTGCAGCCAAAAGCCAAGGCTCCAGCAGAGTGAGCCAGTCGCCGTGAACGGCGCGCGCAGATACCTGTTGGTAACGAGTCGCCAATTCGGTGGCATGGCACTGGTAGTAGTCGAGGGACACAATGCGTTCCAAACGGAAAAGGAAGTAAAATAATCTCACAAGATCAGTTAGTTGGCCATGGCCAGAACGACACTTTCCCAACATGAACGATTAATCGGGCAGCGGCATTTACAAAACCGGGTGTCCGCCAAAAGAACCGCGGCCAGAGGGCTCTGAATGATGCCACCATTCAACATTTCGGGTAATATTCGGCCAACTCACTGATCTCTTGGCACTTATTATCGCCATGAGAGGTCAACGCCAGATGGAGATGGCTATTAATGAACTCGACTGATGTCGTGACCCTGTTTGGGGATGACAAGATTCTTTCCTTTGACCTTGAACTGACCCGGGACGAAAAACTCCGTCATCTGGGGGCGCGCCTGGCTAGTCGTGAACTCAATCTCAAGGGCCCGCAGGATCTCGCACTCAAGGAGTTAAATGCGCTGGCACAAGGGGCGGATGTGATCCTTGGTCACAATATTCTCGATTTTGATCTTCCCTGGTTGGCCAAACAGGCTGTACGCCCTCAGTTACTTCTCGAAAAGCCGGTAATAGATACCCTCTATCTATCTCCCCTTGCCTTTCCCAAAAACCCCTATCACCGCTTGGTCAAGGATTACAAACTGGTCCGGGACACCCTCAATGATCCGGTCGCGGATGCAAGGCTCGCCTTGCAGATCTTCTCGGAACAGTTGACGGCTCTGCAAACCTTACCCCAGCCCCAATTGCAGCTTTATCAATATCTGTTCGACCAGGGAGTCATGGCGCAATTCAAGACTCAGGGTCTGTCACTGGTGTTTGCCAGACTGACAGGCCGCCCGCCAGTGCGGGTCTCGGAGCTACCCACTCTCATCAAGAGCATTGCCCATGAGAAAGCGTGCCCCAATCAGCTCAACCGAGTGATTGGTGATGCCCTGCGTCAACCCATGCTGTTGTTACCATTGGCTTATGCCTGCGCCTGGTTGCCCGTGTCTGGCGGGAACTCCGTGTTGCCCCCCTGGATTTGGCGCCGCTTCCCCCAGACTGCAGAGATCATTCACACAGTTCGTGAACGTCACTGCGGTCATGCCGACTGCAGCTACTGCCAGGAGAACCACGACGCACGCCGCCATCTGCAGCGAATTTTCGAGCTCGACAACTTCCGCAACTTGCCTGATGGGACACCATTGCAGAAGACCTTGATCGAGGAAGCCATGGCTGGCGTTGCATTGCTCGGCATACTCCCAACCAGCGGTGGCAAGTCGCTCTGCTACCAGCTCCCGGCACTGGTGCGTAACCAGCGAAGCGGTGCTCTCACGGTCGTGATATCCCCCCTGCAGGCACTGATGAAGGATCAGGTGGACAACCTTAAACACAAGGCCGGTATTGAAGGGGTTGCCGCTATCTCGGGGCTGCTGACGTTACCAGAGCGAGGCGCGATTCTTGAACAGATCCGCATGGGGGATATCGCCTTGCTCTATATCTCCCCTGAGCAGCTGCGCAACCGCACAGTCAAACAAGCAATACGACAACGTCAGATCGGTGGCTGGGTATTTGACGAAGCGCACTGCCTGTCGAAATGGGGGCATGATTTTCGCCCTGACTATCTCTACTGCGCCAAGGCCATCGCCACAATTGCCAAGGAACAGCAGGTCCCCATGCCTCCTGTCTTCTGCTATACCGCGACCGCCAAACCGGATGTGATTGAGGATATTTGCGCCCAGTTTCTCGATAAACAACCCAGACCTCTTCTCAGACTGGAAGGCGGGGTTGAACGTACCAACCTCGAATATGCCGTCGTTGAGTGTCCCGGTCTCAACAAACAGGGCCATATCCTTAACCTGCTCGAGCAGTTCTTCGGTGAGGAAAAGCCCGGTTCCTGCGTTATCTACTGCGCAACCAAGCGCAGCGTGGACGAGCTGGCTGATTTCCTCGGTCAGCAACAATCCCTCCCTGTCTCGCGCTTTTACGCCCGAATGGACAGTGCACAGAAAAAAGCGACTCTCGAACAATTTATCAATGGCGAGATCCGGGTCATCTGCGCGACCAACGCCTTCGGGATGGGGATCGACAAGGATGATGTGCGTTTGGTGATCCATGCCGATATCCCCGGCTCCCTCGAAAACTATCTACAGGAAGCGGGACGAGCGGGACGCGATACAGCACAAGCTCACTGCGTACTGCTGTTTGATGAACAGGATATCGAGAAACAGTTCCAGCTCGAGGCCATGAGTGAAGTCAGCCTGCGCGATATCAAACAGATCCTGCGCGGAATAAGACTCAGGGCCAGCAAAGGAGGCAAGCAGGATAACAACTCGCCACTGGTCGCCACCAGTGCAGAGCTCATCAACCAGCCAGAGGTAGAAACCAGCTTTGCTGCCGATGACAGCAATGCGGATACCAAAGTCAAGACAGCTATTGCCTGGCTCGAACGAGCGGGCTATCTGGAACGCAGTGACAACATCACTCAGGTATTTCAGGGTCGTCCCCTGTTTGCATCCACCGAGGAGGCGATGAAAAGGGTAGAGAGTCTGAAACTGGCCCCCAAGGCCAAAGCCATATGGCAAGCGGTTATCCAGGCGCTGATGAGTGCTGCCGACGATGATGGCCTCAGTGCCGATACCATCGCCGAAGAGGCAGGCCAATACATGGCAGACAAGGGAAGTGGTGTTCAGGCCAGCGAAGTGATGCGGGTACTCACCCAGATGGCGGATGTCGGTCTGCTCTCTCAGGGGATGTTACTGACTACCTGGCTTCGCCCCAAAGGAAGAGACAATGCCCGGGTGCTCTGCGGGCAAGTACACAGCATTGAAAAGGCGATGCTGGACACCTTGCGTGAAAGAGAACCCGAACCTGATACAGGGCAAGGGCTGATCTTTAACATTCGACTGGTCAATCAGGCCATCAAAGATCTGGGGCATGGGCGGTGTAACCCTGGCTTGCTGCGCAATTTGCTGACCAGCTGGGCCCAGGATGGTCGCTCGGGGGGCGAGAAAGGCTCCATTGATGTCAAATATCTCTCTCGGGATCTTTACCAACTCACCTTCAACCGAACCTGGTCCCAGATTGAGCAGACAATTGATCAACGCCATCGCGTCACAGGCGCCACCCTCGATTTTCTTTACACCCTGTTGGCAAGCAGCGAAGAGAGTGTCCAGCGCCAGGTAATGCTGTCATTTGCCCTGGAACAACTGGTCAAATACCTGCGAGAAGACATGGATGTGGCTCAGCTAATGAACAAGCGGGAGGCAAGCAGCCAGCAGGAGTGGTTGCTCAAAGGAGCAGAGCGGGCACTGCTCTATCTGCATGAGCAACACGCCATCGTACTGCAAAATGGTCTTGCAGTGTTCCGAAGCGCCATGACCCTCACGCTGACGGCTGAGCGGCAGCAACAATACAACAAGGCAGACTATCAGCCGCTTGAGCATCACTATCGCCAGAAGGTGATTCAGATCCATGTGATGAATGAATACGCCCGCATCAGCCTGGAGCACTTCAAGAAAGCCAAAAAGCTGGTGACAGACTACTTCTCCATGGAAGCTGACAAGTTCCTCGGTCACTACTTCAAAGGGCGCAACAAGATCCTGGAGCTGGCGACCAGCGAACACTCCTGGAAGCGCATTGTCGAAGATCTTCACAACCGTGCCCAGGAGCAGATCGTCCAGGCACCGCCCGAGCAAAACTTGCTGGTACTGGCAGGCCCGGGTTCAGGCAAGAGCAAGGTGATTATCCACCGCTGCGCCTATCTGATGCGGGTCAAGCAGATCTCCCCCTCGCGGATCATGTTGCTCTGTTACAACCATAATGCGGCGATGTCCCTGCGCCGACGCCTGGCCGAACTGCTCGGACGCGATGGAGCAAGGGTCTCGGTATTCACCTTTCACGGTCTCGCCATGAGTCTGACGGGCAATGCGGTGCAAAACCGGACATCCGACGATATCGACTTTACCACCATCATTGATGACGCAATCAAGCTGCTCCGGGGAGAGCAGAACCAGCTCGGTCTCGAATTGGAAGAGCAGCGAGAACGACTGCTGGGAGGACTGCAATTTCTGCTCGTCGACGAGTATCAGGACATTGATGAACAACAATACCAGCTTATCGCGGCACTGGTGGGCAAAAGCGAAGAGGATGAGGAGGCCCAACTGCATCTGATGGCTGTGGGTGATGATGACCAATCGATCTACGCCTTTCGCGACGCGAACGTCAGCTTTATTCGCCGCTTTGAGCAAGACTACAACGCACAGACTCACTTCCTGACCTGGAACTATCGTTCCACCGCCCACATCATCGAGACCTCCAACCGCCTGATTGAGCACAATCAGGATCGCATGAAGCGTACACATCCCATCGAGATCGACGACAGGCGTAAGATGGAAGTGGCTGGGGGGCACTGGGAGGGGATGGAGACAGCACAGGGTCGCGTCATCATCCAGCAGTGCCAGGATGCAGCCCAACAGGCAGCCGAGGTCGTGAGACATATCGCGCTTATCCGTGAGAAGACTCCCACTTGCCCACTGGAATCTATCGCCGTGCTGGCCCGTAATGGGCTGGAGAAGGAGGAACTGGCCTGGGTTCGCTCAGCGCTGGCAGATGCCGATATTCCCTGTCGTTTTACTCTGGATAAAGAGAACGGTTTTCCTGTGCATCGCTGCCGTGAAATCTTGCGCTATCAGAATTGGCTACAACAGCAAGGTCATGCCCTGCTGACAGCGGAGCAACTTGCTGCACCTCTCCCTCCACTCTCACTGGCCAACCGTTGGGAGGAGCTACTGCACGATCTGATTGCTCAGTGGCAAGCCAGCCAGGGAGAGCATGCTCTTTCTGCCCACCACTTCCTGATGTTCCTCTACGAGTATTTGAGCGAGCAAAAACGCCAGATCCGCTTCGGTAAAGGAGTGTTGTTAAGTACGGTGCATGGGGTTAAGGGGGAGGAGTATCGCCATGTGATACTTCTCGACGGCGGCTGGCAACGCGTAGCGGAGCTATCGAACTGTAACCTGGAAGAGGAGCGGCGCCTCTTCTATGTGGGGATGACACGTGCTATCGAAAGGCTGGTTCTCATGGCTCGCCACGATCAACGTAATCCCCATATTCCACTGATCGCCTCCCACTGCTACGTGCAGAGACCTAACGCAACCCGACCGGACAGACTACGCCGCTTCGCCATGATGGGTATGTCGCAACTGGTGTTGGGCTATGCCGGACGCAGTAGCGAGACTCATCGTATCCACCGCCTGCTCAGTCAGATAAAGGTTGGCGATGCCGTGCGTATCGCTCCCGATAAAAACAACAAGCTTCATGTGTATCACCAGAATCACGAAATAGCTCGCCTCTCCCTGCTCGGCGAAGAGACCTGGAAATTCGACATGAATAGCATCCGTGAAGCCCGAGTGATTGCTCTGGTGGAACGACGTAAAGAACAGGAGAAAGAAGAGTATCAACCCCAGATATGCAGCGAGCGCTGGGAGATCCCAATCATTGAGTTGGAGTTGTAACATCAGGTCTTAGTACAGCAAAACGGTGACCAGCGGCAGTTTTCATCAGATGGCCCATCCAGAGCCATATCTGTATTCATTTTGCCGATCGCAAGGTGCTGCCAGTTCGGCTATTTCCAATGTTGCTTGCTCCTCGCCACAAACCGAAACAAAAGTTGCATATTTTAGGATATCTCTCATCGTGCCATCATGAGCAAGATCCATATGACACACAGTTTATGGTTGCTTTAATGGCCATAAAATTGCAGGTAATACGATGTTTTAACTAGACATAGGTAGTCAAAATCCAGATCGTCCTCCACGGATATCACCACCAGTGAAATCGTTTTCTTTTTAGACAAATAACCTGAGTTAAATCAAATAAAGTTGCATATCATCTTTGGTATGGTGAAGTCATACCAAGCGGTCTTCTCTATCGCTTCCCTGCTGGCCCAGCCAGATGCAGCATTTTCTGCGCCTTGAAACCGAGTTATGACGCTATGATCACCATCACCCTCGATGGGGCTCAGTTGACGGTTAACCCGAACCAGACCCTGCTCCAGATAGCCAAACAGCACCAGATCGACATCCCCTCCCTGTGCGGTGACAACACCAGTGCCCCCAAGACGCCGTGCGATCTCTGCGTGGTCGAGATTGCCGGTCTCGGCATCCGGCGCGCCTGCGAGACGCGCCCCGAGGCAGGGATGGTGATCACGACCCAAAGCGATGTCCTGCGTGCGCACCGCCAGCAGGCGCTCGGCCGCATCCTCTCGGACCACTACGCCGATTGCGAAGCCCCCTGCCAGCGCGCCTGTCCGGCCGGGGTGGACATTCAATCCTATCTGCATCACATCGCCATAGGGGAGCACGAAGCGGCCATGGCCGTTATAAAACAGACCCTGCCGATGCCCCTCTCCATTGGCCGGGTCTGCCCCGCTTTTTGTGAAGCGGAGTGCCGCCGCGCGCTGGTGGATGAGCCGCTGGCCATTCGTCAGCTCAAGCGCCATGCCGCCGATCTCGATCTGGCAGAGGTTGCCCCCTATCAACCGGCAAAGAAGCCCGCCAAGGGCAAGCGGGTTGCCATTATCGGCAGCGGCCCGGGCGGCCTCACCTGCGGTTACTATCTGGGTTACGAGGGATTCGAGGTCGATCTGTTCGAGGCAATGCCAGAAGCGGGTGGATGGCTGCGCTACGGCATCCCCGAATACCGGCTGCCCAAGGCGATCCTCGATCAGGAGATTGCGCTGATGTGCCAGAGTGGCATGCGGATCCACACCAGGCAGCGACTGGGCCACCAGATCACTCTCTCGGCGCTGTGCCGCGACTATGATGCGGTCTGTCTGGCGGTTGGAGCTTCCAAGGCGGTACCGATGGATTACCCGGGCAGCACCCTGGCCGGTTGTTATCTTGGGGTCGATTACCTCAAGGATCAGATGCTCACCAAGCGGCTCACCACTGGCAAGAAGGTTGCGGTGATCGGGGGTGGTAATACCGCCATTGACTGCGCCCGCACGGCGGTCAGGCTGGGGGCTGAAACCACCCTTATCTATCGCCGCACCCGCGCCGAGATGCCCGCCGAAGCCTACGAGATCGACGAGGCGGAGCACGAAGGGGTGCGCTTTTTGATGCTCACCAATCCGGTAGAAAATCTGGCCGATGAGGCTGGTCGCGTCTGTCAGGTGCGCCTCGAGAAGATGGCCCTCGGCGAGCCGGACGCCTCCGGTCGCCGCCGCCCGGAGCCAACCGGCGAGTACCTCATTGAAGAGTTTGATACCGTGATTGCGGCAGTGTCGCAGCAGCCGGATCTCAGCTTTATGGAAGGGGAATCCCTCACCCTCCCCTTCACCCGCTGGCAGACACTGGAATCCCACCCCGAGACCATGCACAGCGGCCACGGCAACCTGTTCGCCATCGGCGATCTGCGCCGCGGGCCTGCCACCGCCATCGAGGCGGTTGCCGATGGCCGCAAGGCGGCGCTGGCCATCGATCAGTTCCTCCACGGTGACATGATCGACCCGGTTCGTCCTTTCAACGCCTGCAAGGCCCCCACACTCAAGCAGGTCGATCCCGCCCAGTTTGCTCACCTGAAAAAAGTCGCCCGCACCATCATGCCCCATCTGGCAGAGCAGGATCGCGAGGGCAGCTTTGCCGAGGTGGAGCGTGGTTTGAGTGATGCCGATACCCGCAGCGAAGCCAGCCGCTGCCTCGAGTGTGGCTGTCAGGCCAACACCGATTGCGCGCTGCGCGACTATGCCACCGAATACGAGGTCGAGCAGAGCGCTCTCGATACCAGCCAGTGCCAGAAGTTTGCGGTGGATAACAGCAGCGAATTTATCGTGTTCGATGCCAACCGCTGCATCGGCTGTGGCCAGTGCGTGCAGACCTGTGGTGAGCAAGCGGTGCAGGGAGTGCTGCGCTTTGCCAAGCACAGCGATGGCACCCTCTCGAACCGGCCGCAGTTCGACACGGGACTCTCGATGGGCGACTCCCACTGCGTGCAGTGCGGCGCCTGCGTACAGGTCTGCCCCACCGGCGCCCTGGTGGATGCCCGCGACAAGTCACAGGGGCGCACCGAACTGCTCACGCCGGTCAATACCATCTGCACCTACTGCGGGGTCGGCTGCGGTGTCACCCTCTACGTCGATGAGGCGCGCAACCGCATCCGCTATGTGGAGGGGAACCGCAACTCACCGGTCAACCAGGGGCTGCTCTGCGTCAAGGGGCGCTTTGGCTTTGACTTTATCCAGAGCGAGGAGCGCCTCACCACACCGCTCATCCGCAAGGATGGCAAGCTGGTGCCCGCCAGCTGGCAGGAGGCCATCGCTCTGGTGGCCGAGCGCTTCACCGCCCTGCGCAAACGCTATGGCAGCGATGCGCTGGCGGGTTTTTCATCGGCCAAAACCACCAACGAAGAGAACTACCTGTTCCAGAAGTTCATGCGCCGGGAGCTGGGCACCAACAACGTGGATCACTGCGCGCGGCTCTGCCACGCCTCCACCGTCACCGGGCTGGAGGCGTCACTCGGCAGCGGCGCCATGACCAACGACATCCCGAGTATCGACCACTCGGATCTCATCTTCATCATCGGCTCCGACACCTCGGCGGCCCACCCCATCATCGGCTCCCATATCAAGCGGGCCGTCACCACGGGCAAGGCGCGGCTGGTAGTGGCCGATCCCAAGCGGATCGAGATGGCGGACCATGCCAGCCTCTATATGGCCCACCGCCCCGGCACCGACGTGATGCTGCTCAACGGCCTGATGCAGCAGATCATCCAGAACAACTGGCACGACAAGGCCTATATTGCCGATCGGGTGGAAGGGTTCGAAGCGCTGCAAGCGGAGGTGCTCTCCCCCGCCTATGCCCCGGACAAGGTGGCCCTCGTCACCGGCGTACCGGCCGAGCAGGTGATCGAGCTCGCGCGCCTCATCGGCACCGCCGAACGCACCGCCATCTACTACTCGATGGGGATCACCCAGCACACTACCGGCCACGACAACGTGCGGGCCATCGCCAACCTGCAACTGCTGTGCGGCAACATCGGCATCGAAGGAGGCGGCATCAACCCGCTGCGAGGCCAATCCAACGTGCAGGGTGCCTGTGACATGGGGGCGCTGCCCAACTGCCTGCCCGGCTATCAGAAGGTGGCCAACCCCGAGGTGCATGCCCGCTTCGCAGCCGCCTGGCAGCAGCCAGACTTGCCGCGCACACCCGGCCTCACCCTCACCGAAACCATAGATGCCGCCTGTGCGGGCAGCATCAAGGGGCTCTATGTGATGGGGGAAAACCCGGTGCTGAGCGATCCGGATCAACACCACGTCATCGAGGTGCTCAAGCAGCTGGAGTTTCTGGTGGTGCAGGATATCTTCCTCTCCGAAACCGCCCAACTCGCCGATGTGGTGCTCCCCTCCTGCTCCTTTGCCGAGAAGAGCGGCCACTTCACCAACACAGAGCGGCGGGTGCAGCGCATCTCCCCCGCCCTCAAGGCGCCGGGTGAAGCACGGGAGGATTGGTGGATCATCCAGCAGATTGCCAACGCCATGGGCGGCGACTGGCACTATCAACACCCGCAGGAGATCACCGCCGAGATCTGCCGGGTCACCCCGCAATACGCCGGCATCCAGTGGGATAAGGTAGGTGTAGAAGGGCTACAGTGGCCCTGCAACGACGCAGCGCCCGAAGGCACTCGCCTGCTCCACGGCAAGCAGTTCACCCGTGGCAAGGGGGAGATGGTTGCCACCCCGTTCCGCTATGCCGCCGAACTGCCCGACGAGACCTATCCCATCGTGCTCACCACCGGCCGCCTGCTGGAGCAGTTCCACACCGGCACCATGACCCGCAAGACCAAGGGGCTCGACAAACTGGCTGGCCCGCGAGTGATGATGAGCGTGGTGGATGCGCAGCGGTTGGGCATCAGCAACAGTGAGCGAGTGAAGGTCACCAGCCGCCGCGGCCATATCGAGTTGCCCGCTTTCGTCACCAAACGGATGCAGCCGGGAGTGGTCTTTATCCCGTTCCACTTTGCCGAAGCCCCGGCCAACCGGCTCACCATCAATGCCACCGACCCCCACGCCAAGATCCCCGAGTTCAAGGTCGCAGCTGTGCGCATCGACAAGCTGGAATCCCCGTCACAAGCTGGAGAGCTCTCCATGCAGAAGGAACCGGCCAAGCCAAACATCGAGGTTGCCTGAGGGGAATAGCAAAACCTGAGTAGCCGCCTGCCGGGAGAGTTTATGGGGTTGCGATAGCAGAAGAGGGGTATGAGAAGGGGCCACCAGCCAAAAAGTACAAATGGTTAGCTTCGATGAGAAGCTAACCATTTGTTTTATATGGTGCCGATAAGGGGAATCGAACTCCTGACCTTCGCATTACGAATCCAGATTTACGTCATTTTTACCCTTGTCTAACGACACACCGCACCAATAAACTTTTACATTAAAATCATTGCCTTATATCTGTCACGACGTGCTTTGTTGTATCACCAACACTCGCCCTATATCATGTAATCTGTTGGGCATAGAGTTGGGCATAACAGGGGGCATCGTGGCAGACAGGCAGCAACGAAAACCGATAACACAAGATCGGGAGATTTCGGCGTTAACAACCGAGGAAGGAAAGGCGGTTAGTCGCTTCACCGTCTATTCAAAGCACGGTGGGGGCCTTCACATTGAGGTGCGCCCTGATGGCCTCAAACGATTCAACTATCGGGCAAGACTGAACGGTAAGCAGTTTGACTATCAGATCGGGCTTTATCCAGCGATGACACTCGCTAAGGCTAGAACAGTACACGCCGAAGCCGTCGCCTTGGTTAAACAAGGAATTGATCCGCGCAAGGTAGCCAAGCAAGCCAAGGCTAAAAATATTCAGATGCCTACCCTCGGTGAGGTTTACCGCGACTGGATGGCAATGCGAGCCAAGTCAAAGCCGATAGGCTCCCGCACCCTACGCGATTATGAAGGGACGTATACACGCCACATTGAATCCGCCATAGGTAATATCAGAGTGTGTGATCTCTCCCGTGCTGTGCTCTATGAACACTTTCGCCAAGTAGAGACAACCGAAGGGGCACGCAAGGGGCTTATCATCCTGAATCAGTGTCTTGATCATGCTGTGTTACAAGGTCACATCGAAATCAATCCTGCTCGCCTACTCAAGCCCGCGATGTTTGGGGCGTCTATGCCCCCACCCCGTGAACGCTGGTTAACCAAGGATGAATTACGCCAGCTATGGGCAGCACTTGAACAGGCAACCGGTGGGGGCGGTTCTGTGTCTGCTGGTGGACGTGGAATAGCGTCTAACGTGGTCTTGTCGCTTGGGGTGGCTAACTGCTTACGTATGATTTGCCTGACCGCTGTGCGCCGTTCTGAGGCTGTAGGGATGCGCTGGGAGCAGATCAACGGCGACCGCTGGACAATCCCCGAGACTAAGAATGGACGCTCACACGTTGTCACTCTCTGCCCGTTGGCACTGGAAATCATAGAGAAGCAAAAGCCCCTATCAAATAGCCCCTATGTATTTGAATCAACCAGCAAGCCAGGACACCCGATTACAGGGGATGCTGTAACCCGTGCGCTAGAACGTGTGCGAATGAAATACCTTGCCGAGCTTGTGCCGTTTAGTCCCCACGACCTACGCCGTAGCGTAGCTACAGGAGCCGCTGAATATCTGGATGCTCCCGAGCGCCTGATCGAGCTGATGCTCAACCATGTCCCCAAAGACAGGTTGATACGCACCTATCAAGTGGGGGGCATGGCCGAGAAGTTACGCGCCCTGTTTCTACGCTGGGGAGATTTTATCAAGACTGTTACGCAAACAGAGCAAACCAAGCCTGACAACGTTGTATCTCTCAACTTTGGGGGGCGTGGGTTATCTTCCTGAATCCAAAGGCATTGCTTTAGCGACGATGAATAGTAATGTGAGCCCTAATGGTGTTACTCAATAAAGGGTGACAATAGCTCTTTGCAATAACAGCGTGCTAACTTAGCTCACAAAATCGCCAGCAATGCACTTGGAGTACTTAAAAAAATGCTCAAGCTCCTTTCTCAACTATTCACCGAAGCAAAAACAGTAAGAAAGGCAGTGGACATATTGTCACGTACTCTAGGGGTTAACCCATCATTGGTATCACGTATGATGGGGGATCTTGGGCCTGAGTGTGGTAACGAACTAGGGCTGATGATTGCAAAAACGGAGGGGAGTGCAACTGATCCTTTCCGCTTCATCTATGAATGTGGCGCACTAATATTTTTCTTCCATTGGTGTTTGTATAAGAGTGCTGGTGACATCAATTGGATGCACCAACACCTAGCAAAACAGGGATTCTTGATTGATCAGATCAGTACAGATACGCATGCGTTAAGTATCGCACAGTCACTACTAGGTGGTATTGAATTACGGGGGTACGACCTACGCAGATTCAACCAAAACCTCTCTGTCTTTATGGCCGAATATGAAGAGTATCTTGACAGTGATGGCACAAGGGAACCGCCAAAGCTAGTTTTACATTAGTGTAGGGATTGTATGGATTTCTATAGAAAGGCTTCCTTCATAGCGATCATTGTAGTGTTACTGACCTTGGTGGCAGGGCCATTCCTTTTCAAGTTCTATCCAAATTTTGAGAAAGGTGAAGTCCAATGTGAATCAGAAGGTGGGCACTACAGCTTTGAAGGGCGGGATATCAGGGTTTATGACGATAGAATCGAGTTAGTTGGTGTCTGGGGAATATTGGATAGTGGTAAGCCTAGGCGCATATTGATCCAAACAAAAGGGCGTTTGTGTGTGATTGCAGAAAGTAATGCTGATTAATTAGCCACACAGGAAGGTGTCTATAATCATCCCTGATGGGATTTAGAGGATTACCCGTTGAATCCATAGGCTACGCCTAGTGACACTCTATTAGATACGTGAATAGCGCAGACTAACGCCTTCGGCAAAGAGTAAAAGATACGCCAAAAAGAAGGGAAGAAATCCATACAGTAAGTAGCTAGTAGCCAAGGGCTACAAGGACAGGGGAAGGGGTTTGTCTTTTCTCTCTTTCTTTTAGGCGTCTTCTTTGGCTTGGCCCTGCCGGCCTGAGGCACATATCTCCAGCAATCCACTATAACGCCTTCGGCACAAGAGGGTGACATTTTGTCACCTATAATAATCTTTATATTATTTGTTATACTTATCTGTTATTAGGTACAATTTGTCACCCCCCCCCTGACAATTTGTCACTCCCCCTTGCACTTAGAGCTAGCCCCCAAATTACAAATGGTATCATCCATTACTTCTCAAGTAAGAGAAAGAGCCACCGTCAAGCTGACTCTGGGCTATAGCCCCTTCCATTCCTCAAATTTTTTTTGGGGGGGATAACACAAGAGATTTCCCTATATTCCCCACCTGACTATTAAAAATAGTTGTCGTAAAACCACCTATAGCACCAGTATAAGTATATAGAAGCTATTGAAATTAGCCTGCTTACGCAAGTAAGTGGGCTCTTGCCCGTTCCAAATCAAGATAGAGGTAATGAGATAATGTATTCCCAAGAAAATGGCCTTCGGGTCAAGATACCTGCCTTTTGCGCCAATGAGCTGGCCAAGCATTTACCAGAAGGTGTAAAGGCAACGCGCTACATCGTGGACCTGATTCTAAAGGACTTAGCCAATAAAAAGAGAGGATCACATATAAGTGATGACGCAACTAGAAATTACAACCAAGATTCTACGCAACCTTCCTAAAGATCTTACCGCCTCCGAACAGATCACCCTGCTGGTTATCTCCACCTTCATTAACCTAGAGCGGGATAAGTGCGCTCGTTGTTGGCCCACGAATAGCCTGTTGGCGGCTCAGACCAGGCTATCTGAACGGGCAATTATCCGAGCTTTGGTAAGGTTGGAGGCAATGGGCCTCATTGAGCGGCAGACAAAGTTTGATCCTGACGCTAACAAGCGAACACGGATTTTAATCCTTAACCTAGACAAGCTGACGCCAGTATCGGCAGAGCCAGAAGCTAAAGGGGATGCTTGGGAGGATGATCTAGATGATTGGTAAAATCCTAATTTTATATCCCCTTGTAGTCTATTTAACCCACATGATTTCAATTTTTATAATCCAATAGGTAACGACAATGCAACGATACAACTCCACTCATGAACAATTCAACACTGCCAAAGAGGCGGCCAATGCAACCTACTTCACTAAGCTGCTAGAGCCAGTGCAAGAGCTCTTGGCGTTTGGTTACGGATACAAGGCTTTGGCTTCAGCACTGAATGCGAAAGGTTATCTAACCCAACGAGGTAAGCCCTTCACTCGTGAGAGTGTACGCACTCTTCTTAAAAATCTAGGCCTATATACCGTGGGAGCAGAAGAAGAATGCAAAGAACAATAATAGCGCACCTCGATAAATATCGTCGCTGCTGCGCTGTAGAAAGAGAGCGAGCAGGTGAATTAATTCTCCTAGCAGGGAGCTTAGATAACGCGGTGAGTTACAAAGAGCTCCCAGAAAAATACATAAGCCTAGCTATGCGAGAGATTAGCAACACCGTCTCGTCCCAAGGCATCACGGTTGTAGTTGGCGAGGAGGTTGTTACCGTATGAACCTTTATCATGTCTATTACAACCAACAAGATAGGGCGGTATGCGTAGAGCGCCAAAGCGCAAATGGTATCATCAAGATTATTGCAGGCATCAGGCCGACCAGCCTTTACAGCCGAATGCTAGTCACTGATACCTACGCTCTCTCAGAGGCAATCGATGAATCCTTGCTCACCAAGCAAGAGCAATTGAATAAATCGAAAGGGATACGTTACCAGCGTACCCCCGAGTTAGAGCAAGAGATCAAGCTAGGTTGTTCTCATTCCGTATTACATACCAAATACGGCATCTCTAAACGTACCTATCACCGATTGCGTAACGAGCTTATTAGTGCCACTCACACTACCCTGTAGGGTAGTACCTCCCCCCTATGTCACTTCCTCTCTAGCCCTTGTATATCAAGGCTTAAAACAGCCATTTTTAGCAAAGTAGGACTCTACTATGTGGTGTTTTCTTAACACACGTAAACGGGTTCCTGTAACCCACTGTGACCACTACCGCGATTATTCAAAATTCAAGAACTATGACATTGACGCCCCTTTTACATGGGCACCCAATTCCTTTCGGAGAAACTAAAGATGAATGAACAAATCAAAGGCCTGTTTCAAGACGAATCAATTAGTGATGACCAGCTTGCAGCCATCATTCAAGAGGCTCAAGGCGACGTCTCTAAAGTCAGTAAGAGCATGAAAGCTCTTGGTATTGGTGCAGGGTCTAAAGAGCACATTGAATACATGCGCTCTCTTAAGACTGACGCCATGCGTAAACATGGTTTCTCAGATCCTATTCAAAAAACAGAGTTTACAGGGGATGAATTAGCTAATCCCAATTGGACAACCAAGCAATGGAATCAATGGGAGCGTGCTAGACGTGTGAAAGCTGGTTACAAGCCTAGCCCACTCACCAACAGCCAAGATGCTGCTGACTTCTTCAGGAAACTTAGAGGTGGTTAATGTCTCTCATCAAGACGCCAAAGGCTGCAAATTACAAGTTCGGAGGGCAGGCTGATAAGCCTGTCCGCTTCCATGAATACAAATCAGAAATTACTAGATTCTCTTACAAGGGCGTTGTCATTGAGCGTAACAAGAACACTTACCGTATTACGCCACCCAAACTTAAAGGCTTTGATATGGCTTTGTGTGATGGTGTCTATACCAATACTCGTTCGCTACAAGGGGCGCTTGATTTGGCCTTTCTGAATGTTGACAGTGAACGCCAAGAAGAACTAAGGGCGCTGAATATCAACCATCGGTGTCCAGCTTGTAAGGGCGTAACGCTCATTCAGAAGAGAGATTGGCAAGAGGAGCGGATTTCTTGCCCCTTATGCGCTCGACACTCCCACTATTCCTACTATGAAGCAGTGAAAGATGAAGTAATCCGGTGATAGAGGAGAGGTACTTTACCCCTCACGCCTCTCAAGACATGCAGCCCCCATCTGATTACTATCCCCTATAGCCAGTATGCTCATGGGGTTGTATTGACTCTTGCAGAGGGGGCCATTTGTCATATTTTCTGTGAGATTTTTTCAAGCCTCATTGCATATATAAGAAGACCCCCCTTACCCCCTGCTCCCCTCCATGCAATTTTCCCCCGTAATCGAACAGACCTATCCTATCCCCCCTCGATTCTTTTATTTTCCTCTGGTGTTCTCTCTTGCGTACAAGGCAAGTTAGCCGCCCGTCATGGGCAGCCTATACACTGTGAAGTGTTGGGCATGGTGTTGGGCAAATACGCTAAAGAGCATAAATGGCCTGCTTCGATGAGAAGCTAACCATTTGTTTTATATGGTGCCGATAAGGGGAATCGAACTCCTGACCTTCGCATTACGAATGCGCTGCTCTACCAACTGAGCTATACCGGCTTGTTGCTATCCACATTCATGAAAAATGGCCAGCGAGTCAATCGAGCCAACTCGATTTTATGAATTGGCTCATGGTATTAGAGCCCGATTTACAAGTCGGCAAACTCGGGGATATGGGCCCGGCCGCGGCTTTCGAGGAAATCGAGCAGGACGCGGGGGGCGCGCACCAGGATCCGCTCTTGCGGGAAGCCGGCTTCGGTCACCAGACGGTGACAGTGGTCAAAATCACCAAGGGTAAATGCCACGTGGGAATCGGAGCCGAAGGTGAGGTAAGCCCCCAGATCTCGCGCAGCTTCCACGATGGCGCGGCAGTTGCCTTCACTCCCCGGGCGCGAGTGAATGAAGGAGGAGTTGTTGATCTCCAGCGCCACCCGATAGTCCGCAGCCGCCTTTACCACCGCCTGAATGTCGATGGGAAATGCGGGGTTGCCCGGGTGACTGATCATGTCGACCCGGCCGCTCTTGATGGCGTTGATCATTGCCTGGGTGTGAGTGGCCCGATCGCAGGGAGGGAATACCTGTTCATGAAAACCCGCCATGATCATGTCGAGGCGCGACTCATAGCGCTCGGGAAAATCGATCTCCCCCTCCAGGTTTTTGATGTTGGCCTCGATACCCCGCAGGATCCCCACCCCGTCCACCACTCTTGGCAAGATCGGCAAGTTGGCAAAATGCCAGACATGAGGGGCATCGGCCATCTCGGGCCCGTGATCCGTGGTGGCAAACAGCTTGATCCCCTTGGCCCTGGCGATGGGCAGATAGTCGTGGATGGTGCTGTAGGCGTGAGTGCTGGCAATGGTGTGAGTGTGGGTATCGACCGGGTACTTCATCTTCTCTCCCCTCATATCTTGAAGGGGCAGCATAACAAAGTAGGGGGAATTGGGCCACGCCGGCACTTGCCACACTTTGTCACAAAATACCGAGGAACTGACATAGTCTGAGGGGCCCTGACTGGCATACTGCCCCCGTCGATACACGCCTGAACTCGCATCGACAGTTTGTCGTCAGGATGACACGAACTCATTTTCCCCACCGTCGCGCCTTGCGGCGGTTTTTTTTACCTGTTTGCCACCACATCGCTGTCAACAGGGCAAAAAAATGCCCAACTAGCAAGAAGCAGGTTGGGCGAGACTTAATGTTTAATTGCAGTGGCATTGATATAGAGTCTCCTGCTGTGGAGTTAGTTCCAATCTTTTTGCCCCTTTTAACAAAAAACATTCCGCTAACACTCATTCACATTCTCTTGACACTTCACGTTATGAAACGTACTTTTTAAACATTCGTTTAAGTGAGGTGTCCTGTGAGTAAAATCGATACCAAAAACCGTATTCTCGACGCCGCTGAAGTGCTGTTTGCCGAGCGGGGATTCGCCGATACCTCTTTGCGTCTGATCACCAGTGAGGCCGACGTCAATCTGGCGTCGGTGAACTATCACTTCGGCTCCAAGAAGGAGCTGATCCAGGCGGTGCTCGACCGCTATCTGAGTCTGTTTATGCCTGATCTAGATGCCCGCCTGCGGGTGCTGATGGAGCAAGAGCAGCTGGCCCTGCTGCAACTGTTTGAAAGCTTTGTCGAACCGCTGATGAAGCTCTCGGCGGTGCGGGCCAATGGCCCGGCCATCTTCATGCAGCTGCTGGGGCGCGGCTATATCGATAGCCAGGGTCACCTGCGCCGCTTTATCACCGCCCACTATGGCCCCATTTTGCAGCGGATCACCCAGGCCATCTCCAAAGCCAACCCGGCCCTGTCGCCAGCGGATCTCTTCTGGCGCCTGCACTTCACCCTGGGCACCGTCGTCTTCACCATGGCCTCTGCCGATGCGCTGCGCGACATCGCCCTGGCCGATTTTGGCCAGCAGCTCGATGTCGAGGGGCTGGTTCGCAACGTCATTCCTTATCTGGCGTCCGGAGTCGGGGCGCCAGTGGAGTCGACCAGGCTCTCCCTGGCCGTGTAACAACCAACAATAAATCAACGGAAACAGTGAAATAGAAGGAACTTCGGTATGATCACATTGCTTATCCTGCTGGTGCTGGCGATTGCCGTTGTGCTCGGCGTCCCCTCACTGCGCAAACAGTGGGTAACCCGTCCTGTGTTCGGCATCTTCAAGAAGATATTGCCGCCCTTGTCGGCCACCGAGCGGGAGGCCATGGAAGCCGGCTCCGTCTGGTGGGATGGCGAGTTGTTTCGCGGCAACCCCGACTGGAAAAAGCTGCACGGCTACGGCAAGGCCGAGCTGACCGCCGAGGAGCAGGCCTTTATCGACAATCAGGTCGAAACCCTGCTCGCCATGGTTGATGACTTCAAGATCGTCAACGAGACCAAAGACCTGCCGGAGCCGGTCTGGGACTATCTGAAGAAGGAAGGCTTCTTCTCCCTGATCATCCCGAAATCCTATGGCGGCCGCGAGTTCTCGGCGATTGCCAACTCCACTATCGTCACCCGCATCGCCACCAAGAGCCTGAGCGTGGCGGTCACCGTCATGGTGCCCAACTCCCTCGGCCCGGGCGAGCTGCTGATGCACTATGGCACCCAGGCCCAGAAAGATTTCTGGCTGCCGGGGCTGGCCAGTGGCAAAGAGGTGCCCTGCTTCGCCCTGACCGGTCCGGAAGCGGGCTCCGATGCCGGCGCCATTCCTGACAAGGGGATCGTCTGCAAGGGGATGCACAAGGGTGAAGAGGTGCTGGGTATTCGCCTCAACTGGAACAAGCGCTACATCACCCTGGCGCCACGAGCCACCGTGCTGGGGCTGGCGTTCAAACTCTATGACCCGGAAAAGCTGCTGGGTGACAAGGAAGAGCTCGGTATCACCTGCGCGCTTATCCCCACCAGCCACCCGGGTGTGCGCGTTGGCGATCGCCACTACCCCATGGGTCTGGCGTTCATGAACGGCCCGACCTTCGGCAAGGATGTGTTCATTCCGCTCGACTGGATCATCGGCGGCCCGGATTACGCCGGTCGCGGCTGGCGTATGCTGGTGGAGTGCCTCTCCGCCGGTCGCGGCATCTCGCTGCCTGCTCTGGGCACCGCTTGCGGTCACATGGCGAGCCGCACCGTGGGCGCCTACTCCTATGTGCGCAAGCAGTTCGGCATGTCCATCGGCAAGTTTGAAGGTGTTCAAGAGGCGCTGGCCCGTATCGGCGGCCTCACCTATCAGCTCGAAGGGGCCCGTCGCATGACCGCCGGTTCCCTGGACCTGGGTCAGGCGCCGGCCATCGTCACTGCGATTTCCAAGTACCACATGACCGAGATGGCGCGCCAGATCATGGATGACTCCATGGACATCCACGCCGGTCGTGCCATCCAGCTGGGCCCGAAAAACTACACCGGCTACGCCTACATGGGGATTCCGGTCGCCATCACGGTGGAAGGGGCCAACATCCTGACCCGCAACCTGATGATCTTCGGGCAAGGGGCCACCCGCTGCCACCCGTACGTCTTTGCCGAGCTGGAAGCGGCGGCTGATACCGACGTGGAGCGCGGTCTCGAGAAGTTTGACACCCTGCTGATGAAACACATCGCCTTTGGCGCCGGCAACTTCTTCGGTTCCCTGTTCCAGGGGTTGACTCTGGGTCAATTCAACAGCGCGCCGGTGGCCGGCGAAACCGCCCGTTACTACAAGCAGTTGTCTCGCATGAGTAAAGGGCTGGCACTGTGCGCCGACGTCTCCATGCTGATGCTGGGTGGCGATCTCAAGCGCAAGGAGATGATCTCCGCCCGTCTGGGTGACGTGCTGAGCCACCTCTATCTGGCCTCCGCCACCCTCAAGCACTACGAGGATCAGGGCCGTATGGTCTCCGATCTGCCGTTCGTGCAGTACGCGGTGGAGCGCAACCTCTACCTGATTGGCAAGGCGTTCGAGGGCTTTTTCCAGAACTTCCCGAACAAGGTGGTGGGTGCCGTACTCAAGCGCGTGGTATTCCCGTTCGGTGTCGGTTACAAGATGCCGGCCGACGACCGCTGCCACGCCATCTGTCTGGCCATGATGAAGCCGGGCGAATTCCGCGACCGTCTGACGGCGCTGTGCTACGTCGGCAAGGACGAGACGGATCCGGTCGGCCTGATGGAGCGCGCCTTCCAGGCCATGGTCGCTGTGCAGCCCTACGAGAAGAAGCTGGTGCAGGCCCAGAAAGAGGGCAAACTGCCCCGCAAACTGGCGCTGCCGGAGTTGGTTGCCGCCGCGCTGGCCGGTTCCATCCTGAGCAAGGACGAAGCGGACAAGCTGCTGGCCGCCGATGCCCTGCGCTACGAAGCGATCCAGGTAGACAACTTCGCCCCGGGCGAGCTGGAAGGCTTCTCCCAGCAAGCAAACAAGCAGCCAAACAAGGTCGAGCACGCCGCCTGATCCCCTGGCAAACCAGTACCAAACCGGCCCTTGTGGCCGGTTTTTTGTTTGTTAACCATGCATTTACAAGCCGGGAGAATTCCAGTTAAATGCTTGAGTCCCTGTTGCAGGGGCTTTGGAAGCAAGGCCAGCGGAATGGCCGATAACAACAACTCAGGAAGAGTGAATGAACCTCGCCAAAACGGCGATCGAACGCCCCATCTGGGTGGCGGTCTCGATCGTGCTGATTTTCCTGCTGGGCCTGCTCAGCATCCGGGGACTGCCGATCCAGCTGTTCCCCGACATCGACCGTCCACACCTCAACATCTCGGTGAGCTGGCGTTCAGCCTCGCCGCAAGAGATGGAGTCGGAGATCACCGACCCCATCGAGCAGGAGATGCAGGGGGTGCAAGGGCTCAAGAGCCTTGTCAGCAAAAGCTATCCCGGCTTTACCGAAATCGACATGGAGTTTGCCCTCGGCACCGACATGCAACGGGCCCAACTCGATGTGATTTCGCGATTGAACCGGGTCTCGGGATTGCCGGACAAGATCGGCGGCCCCTACGTCAACAACTACAGCAGCAACGATACCCTCACCTTCTTCTTCATCCAGCAGTTGCCCGGTGCCAAAGGGGTGATCGATGATCATCAGGCGCTGATCGAGGCGCGGGTCAAACCCGAGCTGGAGCGCATCGAAGGGGTCTCGACAGTCGCAGTCGAGGGGATCAACGAGCGCCAGATCCAGATCCGCTTCGACCCCTACCGCGCCGCAGAGCTGGGGGTGGAGATCCCGGTGCTGGCCAGCCGGGCCACCACCGGCTGGGACGTGTCGGCCGGTACCCTCGACATCGGTCGCTGGGAGTACAAGCTGCGCTTCGCCGGTCGTTACGATGTCGAGTCGCTGGGGGACAAGGTGGTGGACTGGCGCGATGGCCTGCCCATCTATCTGCGGGATGTAGCAGAAGTAAGGGTGGCCCGGGAAGAGAACCCGGTGCTGCGGATCCAGAACGGCAATACCGCCATCGCCACCCAGATCTTCAAGGAGAGCGGTGCCAATGCCCTGGCCTCCCTTGAGGCGATCAAGGCCCGGGTGAACGAGCTTAACCGCGAGGTGCTGGAACCGGTCGGGCTGCACATGGAGCAGTCGTTCGATGCCTCCCTCTACATCAATCGCGCCATCAGCATGGTCACTGCCAACCTGGGGCTCGGGGTGCTGCTCTCCTGTGCCATCCTCTGGCTCTTCCTGCGCCGGCTCAAGGCGACCCTGATGATTGCCCTCGCCATCCCCATCAGCATCATGCTCACCTTCTGTCTGCTCAAGGTGATGGATCGCACCCTCAATATCATCTCGCTGGCGGGCATCGCCTTTGCCGTCGGCATGGTGCTCGACGCCGCCATCGTGGTGCTGGAGAGCATCTACCGGCGCCACGAGCGGGGGGATTTGAGCAAGGCAGAGGCGGCGCTCGAAGGTACCCGTCAGGTGTGGACGGCGCTGGTCGCCTCCACCCTCACCACGGTCGCCATCTTCCTGCCGGTGCTGCTGCTCAACGATGTGGAGGGTCAGCTGTTTGCCGATCTGGCGCTCACCATCGCCTGCGCCGTGACGGTCTCCATGCTGGTCGCCGTCATCGTGCTGCCTGCGGTGGCTGCGCGCTGGATGGGACATGAAACACTGACCGATCCCTATGAGTCGCTGTGGCAGCGCACCACTCGTCATGTGATCCGCTGGACCTCGACCTCACGCCAGCGCTGGACGGTCATCACCCTGATGATGAGCCTGCCGGCCTTGGCCACCTGGGCGCTGCTGCCGAAGATGGACTATCTGCCGGACGTGAAACGGGACGCGGTGGATGTCTGGATGAACTTCACCCCCGGGGTCAACCTCAAGGCCCAGCGCGAAGAGGTGATCGATACCCTGATAGCCCGCCTCGCCCCCTACATGAAGGGGGAGAAAGAGCCTGCCCTCAAGAACTACTACATCTTGCGCTACCCGGGGGGCGCCCAGATTGGCGTGCGACCCAAGGACGAGACCCGCATCAAGGAGCTGGAGAGCCTGTTGATGAAACAGCTGCTGGTGGGTATTCCCGACACCCGGGTGTTCGGCGGTCAGGGGTCGCTGTTTGGCGGCTTTGACAGCGAGAACGGCGTCTCCCTGCTGCTGCAGGGAGGCAACCTGCCCGAGCTCTATCTGGCGGCCCGAGCCAGCATGGGGATCCTCAGCAAGGACCTGCCGGGAGCACAGATCCGGCCCGAACCGAGTCTCGACTTCACCGCCCCCGAGCTCAAACTGGTGCCGCAAGATCGGCGTCTCGCCGAAGTGGGTTGGGATCGCACGCCCCTGCCCACCATCATCCAGACCTTTGGCGACGGCTTGCGGGTTGGCGAGTATTTCGACGGCGAGGATCGGCTCGACATCATGCTGATGGGGCAGAGCTCCGCCAATCCGGACGAACTGAAGGCAGTGCCGCTGGCCACCCCCTCCGGGCGCATCGTCCCCCTTGGCGAGCTGCTGCGGGTGGAGCACGACATGGGCCCGGCCAGTATCTTCCGGGCCGATGGGCGTCGCAGCATCATCCTGCAGATAGCGCCCCCGGCGGGCATGACCATGGAGCAGGTGATCGACACCCTGAAAAACCGCAGTTTTGCCGCCATCCGCCCCCTGCTGCCCGCCGGTGGCGAGCTGCGCATTGCCGGCAATGCCGACAGCCTGCAACAGGCACTCGACAATCTGGGGACCATCTTCCTGTTCGCCGTGGTGATCCTGCTGGTGCTGCTGTGGGGGGTGTTTGCCTCCATCAAGGATGCCCTGCTGGTGCTGCTCACCCTGCCCCTTGCCTCGGTTGGCGGCGTGCTGGCGCTGCAACTGAGCGGGCTGCTGGTGCCGCTGCCTATGGACCTGCTCACCATCATCGGCTTTGTCATCCTGCTGGGACTGGTGGTCAACAACGCCATCCTGCTGGTGCATCAGACCCGCACCGCCGAACGGGACGGTATGAGCCGTCAGCTGGCGGTAGCTGATGCCTTGCAAAGCCGGATGCGCCCCATCGCCATGACCAGCCTCACCAGCATCTTCGGCATGCTGCCGCTGATGCTGAGCCCGAGCGAGGGGAGCGAAATTTACCGCGGGCTCGCCACCGTCATTGTTGGCGGCATGAGTTGCAGCACCCTGTTTACCCTGATCCTGTTGCCTGCCTTCCTGCGTCTCGGGGAGCAGGTGGCGATCCCACAACCCCTGCGCCAGCGGGCCTGAGCAAGGAGCTCATCAATGACACATATGATTACCCGAATGTTGGCTGGCGCTGCACTGATTGCAGGCAGTGCGCTACCGGTATTGGCCGATCAGGGCAAGATGGTGACCCTGGCGGATGTGACCCGAGGGGATGCGGCCGCCAATATCTGGGTCAGCGGCACGGTGGCGAGTCGCCAGCAAGCTGCGCTCAGTGCCGAAGTGAGCGGCCGGGTGGAGTGGATCGCCGAATTTGGCAGCCGGGTCAAAAAAGGGGACGAGCTGCTGCGCCTCGACAGCGCAGCGCTGCGCCTCTCGCTGGAGCTGGCCTGCGCCGAGCAGGCGAAATGGCAGAGCAACTTGCGCTTCGCTCGCGCCGAATCCCAACGGATCACCCGACTGCACCAGCAAAAGAGCGCCTCCCAGAGCCAGTACGACAAGGCCAGCTACGATGTGGAGCAGGCCGCGCTGGCCGAGCGACTGGCCGCCATACAGGTAAACCAGATTGAAGAACAGCTGCGCCGCAGCCACATCTATGCCCCGTTCGACGGAGTGGTGAACAACCACTTCATCCAGCCCGGCGAGCATGTGGACGCGGGCGAGCAGGCGCTGGAACTGGTCAATCCGGATCAGCCGGATATCCGCCTGCAAGCCCCCATTCTCTGGGCCCAGCAGCTGGCGCCGCAAACCCGGCTACGGGTGGAGGGGGAGCAGCTGAGCGGTCACGGCGTCTATTACCAGCGAGCCGCCAGCGCCGATCCCAAGTCGCGCCTCATCGAGTTGCGCCTCAAACCGGAAGCGGGCACCTTTATCATCGGCTCGCCGGTACGGGTTGCCCTGCCACTGGGGGATCAGCAGAGCATGCTGCTGCCCCGGGACGCTCTGGTGCTCGGCACCGATGGCAGCGTGGTCTATCAGGTGGCGCGAAGCGGCAAGGCGCTCAAGGTGAATCGGGTGCCGGTCACCGTGCTGTTTGGCGACAGCCAGCAAGTTGCGGTGAGCGGCGCCCTCAAGCAGGGGGATCGGGTGGTGGTGCGTGGCGCAGGCAGCCTGCAGGATGGCGACACCATAGCGCTGTTCAAGGGCTAACCAGGCCCGACGCAAGCTGGCCAATCTTTGCCCGCTTGACCCGGGACATACAGCCAAACGGGCCACAGTTTGCTATCTTGGCGGCCATCACTCGCGTTTAGAGCAATCAACACCCATGAGCATTATTTTGGGCATCGATCCGGGTTCGCGGATCACCGGATACGGGGTTATCCGGGTCGTGGGCGGCAAGGCCGAATACTTGGGCTCTGGCTGCATCCGCACCGATTGCGGCGAGCTGCCGGAGCGCCTCAAGCAGGTCTATGACGGGGTATGCGAGATCATCACCCAGTTCAAACCCACCGAATTTGCCATCGAGCGGGTCTTTATGGCCCGCAACGCCGACTCGGCCCTGAAACTGGGACAGGCCCGGGGCAGCGCCATCGTCGCCGCGGTCAACGCCTATCTGCCGGTGAGCGAATACTCTGCCACCCAGATCAAGCAGGCAGTGGTGGGCACCGGTGGCGCCGCCAAGGAGCAGGTGCAGCATATGGTGACCCATCTGCTGAAACTCTCCGCCACCCCGCAGGCGGATGCAGCAGATGCCCTCGGCGTCGCGCTCTGCCACCTGCACACCCGCCAGAGCCTGATCAAGATGGCCGGCCGCGCCAGCAGCTCGGTACGTGGCCGCTATCGCTGAGCCCCTGCCCACCCAGACGACTCGTCTCGGTATCACCAAATAAAAAACCGCCCCGGACCTCCGGGGCGGTTTTGCTTGGCCGTTTTGTTTGGCTACCTAGCGAGCCGAGACGGTGATGCTGGCGAGATCGATCAGATTGACCGCCCCCTTTTGACCGCCTGCATCGTTGTAGGTGTCGTTCGCCTTCAGGTAACTCATGTTGTAAAAATCGCTCACCCGAATGTCATACTCTCCGGCGGGCAGATCCACCACGAACGGCGTCGAGTCACGCAACGGTTTGAGGTCGCCCTCTTTCATCACATGGGGCATCTGCACCATGCCGCTGGCGACAACCTTGCCACCACTAAGCACCGAGATCCGTTTCACCCCGTTGGTCACCCCCAGATTGATGGCATGCTGGGCATTGCTGTATTGCAAACGAATAGTACGCTTGCCATCCAGCTTGACCCCCTGCACCAGCAGGCTGTCGTCGGGGCGGCCCCAATCCTTGAGGTAAGGGACGGGAATGGCCCCATCGGCGGCGCTCACGCTGCCGGTATGGGAGACGTTGGCCGCATCGATGGCGATATGTTGCAGCGCAGGCTGATAGCAAACCGGCTTGGCATGATGGGAGCGGTTGCCAGACTCCGGATAGACCGCCTCGGCACTGTAGCAATAGGCCTGGCCCGGCTGTAACACCATGTCGTCGACCCAGCTGGTCGCCCGATCCAGCCCGGAGGCCACCTGCTTGCCATCCCGATAGATGTTGTAGCTGAGCGCCCCCTTGTTGACACTATCCTGCAGGGCAACAACCAGCTTGCCACTCTGCTCGCTAACCCCGAGCAGGGTCGGCTCGGTCGGTGCAAACACCAGCCGGTTCTCGACATCCAGCGGCGCCACATCCTTGATCAGGCGGATCTCCTGATCATCAGCCACGGCGGCACCGAGCGTCACCTCAATCCGGTTGCCAGGGGCCAGCATATTTTCACTTATCTGCTCCCCCACCGGAACGCCATTGAGCGTCACGCTCTGCACCGGATAGTAACTGCCCTCCCCGCCCAGCTCCGGCAGTTGCAGCACTATGTCAATCTGCTTGCCACGATAGTTCAATCCCTTGAGTGCAGCCTCGGGCTTGGCCCCCATCAGCTTGTGCAAGTGAGCGGTGACAAACGGCTTGATCCGGATCCCCCCCTCTTCCACCTTGTAGCCGAAGGTGGTGTCGGTCACCATGCCAAGGTAGCCCCCGACAGACCAGAGCTGGCGCTGGGAGTTGATCACCGGTCCCGTCAAATCGGGATGGGTCAGATCCATCAGGGAGGGCTGGCCGGAGAGCCACTCGAGGTTCTCCATGTTGGATAGGTTCAGCGCGGCACCGCGCATCAGGGAGTCGATATGGTGATCGACCACGGCAACGTTCTGCACCATGGCCGCCGCCTTCAGCCCGTAGGCGGAGACAAAGGGCCAAATGGCGCGGTTATGGTAAACCGGCATATCGGGTTGCTGCGGGAAGTAGACCGGCGCACCATAAGGGCCCATGGGATAGCGACTGATGATCTCTTTGGCCTGCGCCTCATCGGCAACACCGGCCAGAATGGCGAGGGATTCCCCCAATAGATCGAACTTGTAGGCCGGGCTCTGATCGGTAGTGGTGTTGATCAGGCTGGCATACATCTTCTCGTCCGCCAGCCAGAAAGCGCGATTAATCGCCAGTTTCAGATCTCCCGCCCACTGGTTATAGCGGATCGCCAGCTCATCGTGCCCCAGCTCGCCCGCCACCCGCGCGGCCAGCAGCAACCCCTGATAGTGGGTCACGTTGGTGGAGAGAGATTTGCTCATGCCGATGTGAGCGATATCGGCGGTGATCCACTTGGCATAGGTCTGGTCGCGCCAATCGAGGAAGGATTGCTCGCCGACATAGAGACCATCTGCGCTATCGAAGGCGGCCAGACGATCACTCTCTATGGTGTTGCTCAGTCCTTCAAAGACCTCGGGCAAGAACGCACTGCGCTCGGCATCAGGCAGGGCGGCCAGCACCCGCTCGGCCCCCAGGGCCCAGCTCATGCGGTCGGTACTGATGGGCCAGCTGCCCCCGGTACCGGTATCCTGGATGATCTGGCGTCCTTGCGGGATCAAATTGTCCAGATCGCTTTTCAGCTCGGCTCTGAAATCCGAGAGCTTGAATCGCAGGGAGTTACGCGCACGCTGAGGATCAAGCGCCCCCAGCCCCAGATCGGTGGCGTAGGAGAGATCCCGCGTCCAGACGTAATGCCACTTGGCGCCGGTTTCAAAACAGTCGCACGGGATCGCCTGACCCCCGTTGTAACTGCCATCCTTGACCTGCGCCACGCTGTTCTGGCGCATCTCGTGGGTAGCCAGCGCAAACAGGGCATCAAAGACCATGTTGCCGGAGCGCAGGCGGGGCAGATCCGCTTGCTCCTGATAGGTAGTAAAGCTATCACCCGGATCACGCAACTCCTGAGTGGTCGACTGCGCATAGCTACGATACTCGTCACTGGCCCGCTTGACCGAGAAGGTGGCCGTTTCCGTCACTCCGGGCTTATAGGTCTCATACTCACGCTTCTCGATCAGCTCATGCCCTTCATGGGGATTGATCATGCCCAAATCACTATCGCCTGCAACGCTGACCTGCAACAGAGGAGCATTCTCATCCTGGCTGGCATCCAGCAGGAACTTGTAATACCCCTCCTGCTCTACCCGCACGGTTGCCAGCTGGCACTGAGCATCGCAGCGCTGCATCTTGACCGGGTTGTTCAATGCAATGACGCCATTGAGCCCAAAGCCGATCCCCTCCTGCGCGGAGGCGATCTTAATCTTGTGCTCACCCGCCGTCAGCTTGGCCACCATCACATACTGCTTGTCCCCCTGATAGACCATCTGCAGGACAGGCTCCAGATTGCCATCAATCCCTTTCAGATAGAGACTCTCGCTGTAATTGGGGTCATCACGCACCATGGAAAACTCGATGGCCGGTGCAGCCAGATCGGCATTGGTCACCTTGACCTGAATGTCGAGCAGCCCCTTTTCCGTCACCACCAGACGGTTGTTCTGCCCGTTGTTCTGGTAGTACATGGGATAGACCTGACCGGGGAAGATGCTGGTCTCCTTGCGGGAATCCGCAGAGAAATCGGGATATTTGGTCCACTCGGGGCCAGCCACTTTGAACGGGGACATACCCGAGTTCATTTTCAGGTTGTCCAGACGATAGACACCATCCTTGAAGGTCAGTTTGAACTTCTCCTCACGACCCCAGCCGCTAAACTCACCGACCATATAGAGATCAAAATTCCAGGGCGCCTTCACCTCGGGTTTGGCCCCGTTATCGTTGCCGCTGGATGAGCTGTCGTTACAACCGGACAAAAGAACCCCGCCGCAGCATAACGCCACGGATAATGCCAATGGACGAATTTTCATATATTCCCTTCGTTACTTTTTTGTTTTGTTATTGAAACAGCATTGAGTAAAACTGTTTTTGCCAGTCTACGTGGTCAACATTCACCAGAAAAATAGACTGCAACCCAATAGGCATAGATAACATCTATAACCAGATGAAATTACGTGATCCCCAGCACCAAACCGGCTATCAGGTGGCAAAAATGTATTGAAAACAACGTGAAGGGAGCCACATAAAATAGCCTGTCAGCGAAGAGGATTATTTGACAGCCCATGGTGATTACACTAGCTTGGCGCACCACCCGCCCATGACCGGACGCCATATTCGTGGACAAGCATCTAAGACAATTTATTGCAGTAGCCACCCACAAAAATGTCAGTCTGGCCGCCAGGCAAATGGGACTCAGCCAGCCGACGCTGACACACAACATGAAAAAACTTGAGGAGAGTCTGGAAACGACCTTGCTGGTCAGGCACGCGGGCGGCGTGACGCTCACCGCTGCTGGAGAGCTGCTGCTGGAGCAGGCGCGCATGATGCAGCGGATCTACGATGATACCCTCAGGCAGCTGGCCACCCTGCGCGAGCGCACCGCACGACCGCTAAACGTGGGCACCGGACATGCATGGTGGCAACCGGTATTGCAGCCTGTCACCGCCCGCTATCAGCAGGCCAACCCATCCTGCGCCATCAATATTGAAGTCGGCAACCATCTGCGTCTGCTCGATCTGCTGTTGGGCAATCATATCGATCTGTTTCTCGGACATGAAATTCACGGGCTGGCCAAAAATTACAGCCTGATATTTATCCCGCTATTTATTTCTCACGATGGGGTATTTGTCAGAGCGGGCCATCCCCTCACAGGGAAAATATGCAGCAAGCAGGACCTGGTCGATTATCCCAGCCTGCTGGTGACGCCGGATGAGGATAAATATCTGCATCTGGTCGATGATTTGGCGAGAAAAAAGCAGGAACGCGCCGCCATGAAGTTAAATGACAAAATCATTTATAGCAGCAACTCCCTGCTCACCAGCATTGATATTGTCAATAACAGCAATGCTGTCATGCCTTATCCGGTGAGCATGGCTGGTTATTTTTCCCGATTCGGTATTGGCCAGCTGAATATGGGCGAAGAGTACAACAAGGGGACTATCGGTATTTATATCCCTCGCGAGAAGATCGATGAGCCCCACATTCAGATGTTGTGCCAGGACCTTCAGGCTCAGGTCACTTGCAATAGCCCCTTGATCGCCACCTTCTGAGCCCGCAATAACCGAGCCGAACGCCTCTATCAAGGTCACCGGCTGGATGAATCAACAGCTCATCCAGCCAGATATCCCAACCCTTACCCCACCTCCCCCAGCGCGCCGATCAGGGCGTCGAGTCCTTGATCTACTTTCGAGCGAGGGCAGCCGACGTTGAGGCGGATATAGCCTGTGCCTTCTGGGCCGTAGGTGTCGCCGCGCATGATGGCGACCCGGTATTTCTCCACCAGCAAAGCTTGCAGCGCATCCATCCGTTCGGTGGAGTCGATGCCAAGGCCGTTCAAATCAATCCAGGCGAGATAGGTTCCCTCGGGCACCCGATAGTCGATGGCGGGGAAAGCCGCGTTGAGCCGCTGCAGATAGGCGGCCCGTGAAATCGGTCGTCAGACGGCAAGGCGGATGCTGACCCAGATGCAGCAACCCGAGCTCGCCCCACCCGCCATATCATCACGGCTCACCAGCAAACCGCAAAAGCGAGCATCGACCAGAGGCACACGGCTGCGGCGCGCGGGCAAATAACAAAGAGGGGGCGCAAAATGTGAGCCTGCTCACTGCGCTGGCAAGGAGAGATTGAGAGTCAAGTGGAGAGGAATATGATGGGCGCCCGCATCTCTTCACGAGCCCCTTTATGAGCAACCCGCACGACCAGAATCCGCCAACTGAAATCCATCGCTGTGACAAATGCAGGGAGCGTACCCGTCATATCGTGGTGCTGGTCGCCCGCGATCACTGCCAGGACATCATGCCCAAGGATCCGCGCAAAGCCTTCTGGCAAGCCTTTACTTCCAGCAGCATCACCAACTGGGCGTTTGGTGAAACACTGGCCTACCAGACCACCCATGTAAAACATCTAATTTGCGAACGCTGCGGGGAGAAGTTTCTGGAGTATTGAGTGGCGGTAGTACCCGGCAAGAGGTGAAGCTCAGCTTGCACTCACAGCGCCAGGCGGACAGATAACACCCACTTAATGAGTAATTTATTGATCTCTGGCAGGTTTTTGCCCTGTCATGGTTTCATTCAATTTTAATCGAGATTAATATGCCTCAGTTGGAAACCGGCCTACCTAGGTTTATGCATCAAGCTGTTTGGCCACCATTTTATATGGACGAATTACTGCTGCAGAGTAGAGACCATAGTCTACAAATAGTGAAAATTGGTCTTAAAAAGAAGAGATAAATAGTATTCATAATTTATATATCATTCCGAATTAATCATTATCTCTCGACAAAAAATTTTATTTTTACATTTAATTATCACATCATCTCAATGACGGTAACTATATGAGATTACATGAAATAAGCATTAAGAATTTTAGGAAGCTTAGAGATTGCACCATTCATTTTAGAGATTCAACATTTTTAATAGGTGCTAATAATGCAGGTAAATCCAGTGTATTCTCTGCAATTAAACTATTACATAGTGCTGGTAACGCCATACGAGAAGACTATTCAAAGACATACAACGATGAGCAAGAGCTCTATGAGTATGCAGAAGAAATAGAAATTATCGCCCGATATCACAACTTACCGGATGACGCGAAGGAGTGGATAGGTTTTAAAGGTCGAGTTATTCATGTCGATACACCACTAAAAAATGAAACATCTAACAGTATCGTATATAAAAAAGTATGGTCTATCAAACAGTCAAAACCCAAATTTTACATGTTAGAATATCCTAAAAAACCAAAGGATGTTTTTTCAAATGTAATAAATGTATCAGATTTGGTTAGTGAAACATTCTCAGCAGACTTCTTGAGAGAGTTTTTTGGTGACACTAACTTCGACAAAAAAATATCCCTAAAAGCTAATCAAGAAAAACTGGAAGACCTAACCGATTACTGGGAGGTTCAAGATAATCAAGAACCGAAATGGGTTGAAAATCCTGGTGGAATACCAGGCAACGTATTATCTAAATTACCACGCATTGTAATTATTCCTGCTGAATCCTGCGTATCAGAACTTACATCTAGCAGTGGAGCATTACATTCACTCTTAGGTGATTTATTTGAACAAGTGCGCTCCACATCTGAAAACTACGAACAAGCACAAATATTTCTAAACAGATTGGCTTTAGAGCTCAACCCAAATGATATAGAAACTGACTTTGGCAAGCTCATAGAAGAGTTGAATGGAATGGCTCACAATCTATTTCCAGATTCATCTGTTCATGTTTCAGCAGCCCTAGACAAACCAGAAAAAACAATAAAACCTCAATTTTCGGTTGAGTTAGAAAGTAACGTCAAGACTGAGGTTTCTTATCAAGGCCATGGAATGATACGTGCAACTGCATTTCAACTGCTACGCTTTGTTCAAGAGTTTGTAAATAGAACGGCAGATAATCCAAGAAGTACAATATTTTGTTTTGAAGAACCTGAAATTTATTTGCATCCTTCCGCGGCAAATCAATTAAGAGATTCACTCTATGATTTAGCCGGGCCAAGCTGTCAAATAGTAGCAACAACTCACTCACCATACATGGTTAATCTAGGCACGGAAAAAAGTGTGAGCTTAACTAAATTTTCCTATAATGCAGACCGATTTACTGACACGACTTCATTCAACTTAGAAAGCGCATTTTCAAACCTTCAAGACAATGAAAAACAAAATCTTAAAATGCTACTCAAGATAGATGATTATATATCTCGAATGTTTTTTACGAACAAGTGTGTCTTTGTTGAAGGCGATACTGAAGAAGTTGTTGTGCGCGAAACTATTAAGAGATTATCTCCCGAAGATAAAGCTCGAGTTATCGGTAACTGTGAATTTTTAAGAGCTAGAGGAAAAGCCGTATTGATATCCATAGCCAAGTATCTTAATGCATTAGATGTTGAATATATTTTTATGCATGATAGAGATGCGGGAACAGCTAAAGCCGAAGCGATGAATGCACCTATTTTGGCTGAAACTGGAGCTGATCGAAGAATTATGATTGAAGAGTGTATTGAAGACCTTCTAGGCTATGATGCTCCATCGAGTGAAAAACCATACAAAGCATTTCAACATATATCCCAAAATTGGGACAATGATTTTAATGGTCTTCCTGAACGCTGGAAAACCATTTTTTTAGAATTATGTGCACCATATTTGGACCATCTAAAACCGATCCAATGAGCTCATAGGCTTGGGTAGCGAAGCATATTCAGACATTCGCGTAATCAACATCAATCCAGTAGGGTGCAATAAGCGCAGCGCATTGCACCTCTATCTTTGCCACCACCCAGCCTGCCCAAACAAGCGGTGCAATTCACTTTGTTTATTGCACCCTATGGTGCGCCAATGGCTGTGGTTTTTCTTGCCCGTTGTGGTGAGCTGTCTGGCACCGATGGTGCAACCCATTTATCCAGCTTGTTCTGCTCGCACCTCCTCTGCGTCCGCCCCTCGCATCCCGCCAGCGAGGCCATTTCTGTGCGTTGGCTCACATCCAGCAGCCATTTTTCACCTCACAAATTTATAGAAAGAGCGCGCCCATCCACTGCGTAAAAACTCACCGCACGGCCAAAACGCTGAACCACGAACAAACACAAACAATTGATTTTAATCATCAATAAAAATATGAGCGATTCAATCCGCCCCCATTTCAGCAGCTGTTCAGCTTTGCGATCAGGGTCACACTCAAAGTGATGGCGCACAAAAATCCAGTTATTCGCACATTTGTCCGATAGGGTGACCTCTCCCTCGGCGCGATAATAGTCGGGTCAATTTTGTCTGCATGCCGGCCTGCAAGGGCGGCATGCCAACAGGCTCCGGCAACGGAGCGGGGAGAGCGCCATGATAACCACCTTGATCAATGAACATCTGATCAACCTCGATTTGAAAGCGACGCGTAAGGAAGAGGTCTTCACCGAGATGGCCCGCCTGCTGGCGTCGCAAGGCAAGGTCAGCGACGAGCAGGCCTTTATCAAGGATCTGTGGGCCCGCGAAGAGCTGGGCAACACAGGCTTTGAAGAGGGCGTGGCCCTGCCCCACGCCAAGAGTACAGCGGTCTGCAACCCGGCGGTCGCCATCGGCATCAGCCGCAACGGCATCGAGTACGGCGCCGAAGATGGCAAGCCGTCCCACATTTTCTTTATGATCGCCTCCCCCGATGGCGGCGCCAACCACCATATCGAGGTGCTGGCCGAGCTCTCCGGCAAGCTGATCGAAGAGGGGTTTATCGCCAAACTGCTGGCGGCCAACACCCCGGCCGATGCGCTGGCGCTGCTGCTGGCCAAGAAAGAGGAGCAGATCGCGGCCCCGACCACCAGCAAGGGCTTTATCATCGGTGTCACCGGCTGCCCGGCCGGTATCGCCCACACCTATCTGGCTGCCGAGTCGCTGGAGCGCGCCGCCAAGGAGCTGGGTTATGAGGTGAAGGTGGAGACCAACGGCTCCATCGGCGTCAAGAACAGCCCGACCGCGGACGAGATCGCCCGCGCCACCGCCATCGTGGTCGCCTGTGACAAGCAGGTGGATATGGCCCGTTTCAACGGCAAGCCGCTCATCAAGACCGGCGTGAAGGCCCCCATCAAGGATGGCAAGGGTCTGATCGAGCAGGCCCTGAAAGCCCCCGCCTATGTGGCTGGCAAAGAAGATAAAAAAGGTGAGGAGAAGAGCGCGGGCGGCAGTTCCGATCTCTATCGCTACCTGATGAACGGTGTATCGCACATGATCCCGTTCGTGGTGACCGGCGGTCTGTTGATTGCGCTGGCACTGGCCATCGGCGGCAACCCGACCCCGAGCGGCATGCAAATCCCGGAAGGGAGCATGTGGAACCAGATCCTCAACGTCGGCGTGGCCGCCTTCACCCTGATGATCCCCATTCTGGCGGGCTATATCGCCTACGCCATCGGTGATCGTCCGGCGCTAGCACCGGGCTTTATCGGTGGCTGGATCGCCAATAACGGCAGTTTCTACGGCGCTGACGCAGGTACCGGCTTTATCGGTGCCATCATTGCGGGCCTGCTGGTCGGCTATCTGGTGCGCTGGATTGCCACCCGCCAGTACCACAAGATGGTGCAACCGCTGGTGCCGATCCTGATCGCCCCCATCGTCGGGTCGCTCTTTATCGCGGCAGTATTCATCTTCATTATCGGCGCCCCGATTGCCGACATGATGACCGGCCTCAACGCCATGCTGCTCTCCATGAGCGGTGGCAGTCTGGTGCTGCTGGGTATCGTGCTGGGGGGTATGGCCGGCTTTGATATGGGTGGCCCGGTCAACAAGGTGGCCTTCCTCTTCTCCGTCGGCATGATCGCCTCCGGTCAGACCCAGTTTATGGGTGCCATGGCCTGCGCCATCCCGGCTGCGCCCCTTGGCATGTCGCTGGCGACCGTGCTCGGTCGCAAGCTAGGAATCTTCGATGCTTCTGAAATCGAAGCGGGCAAAGCCGCCGGTGCCATGGGTCTGGTGGGGATCTCCGAAGGGGCGATTCCGTTCGCCGCCCGTGACCCGCTGGCCGTGATCCCGGCCAACGTGCTGGGCAGCATGACCGCAGCGGTGATGGCCTTCCTGTTTGGCATCACCAACAGCGTCGCCCACGGTGGCCCCATCGTGGCCCTGCTGGGTGCGGTCAACAAGCCGCTGCTGGCCCTGCTCTGCATGATCTGCGGTGCCATCGTCACCGGCGTGGTGGCGGTTGCCCTGAAAAAACTGCGGGTCAAAAAGAGTGATGAGGTAACTCTGGCCAAGGCGGCCTGAGGCCTCCATCGCCATGTCGTCTCGTAGAGCATAAAAAGAGGTCACCCCACGGGGTGGCCTCTTGTTTTTTGGGATGGCTGACGAGCCGTATTTCCCAAAATCGCCCCCCGAGAAATAGTGGTCGATAAGCACTCTCCCTTCACCTCTCCCCTTGCCTTTCCCTGGCACCCTTCCCAGCCCAGCCCAGCCCAGCCCAGCACTCACACAGAGCGCCAAACTGGCTGAAATGGCAGCAATCTGGCGTCAGCGGTGTGATGTTTCTCACGCTTTGTCCGCGAAAGCGCAAAAACTAGGAAAATTTCCTAGCCCCACTAGGGATGGCTCTCAAGCCATTTTTTGCCCCTCTTATTAGAGTCACCCCACCTGATGTCGTGACCCGCACCGCGACGGGCAATGTGCCCCGTCATCCCGTGCCGGGCCCGGGTTTATATGGATGGAGCGTCGAGCGCAGCAACGGCTGACAGCCCCGACGTTCCGTTCCCCCTTCCGTGGCGTGACCTCGAACAACCTATCTACAAATGAGGGGCGCGGCGGAAATACCGTCTATCTCGCAGAGGATGAACGAAGATGTTGAAATTGCTCCAACAGGTCCGGGTCCCCACCCTCGACCTGCCGGTCGAAGCCCGGCGCAAGCTCTGGTTCAAGCCGTTTATGCAATCTTATCTGGTTGTATTTATTGGCTATTTGACCATGTATCTGATCCGCAAGAACTTCAACATTGCGCAAAATGACATGATCCAGGAGTACGGTCTCTCCATGACCGAGCTTGGCATGATCGGCCTTGGCTTCTCCATCACCTACGGGGTGGGCAAGACCATCGTCTCCTACTATGCCGACGGCAAGAACACCAAGCAGTTCCTGCCGCTGATGCTGATCCTCTCCGCGCTCTGCATGCTGGGCTTCAGTGCCAGCATGGGCGGCACCGGTTTCAGCCTCTACTTCATGATCTTCTTCTATGCCCTGAGCGGTTTCTTCCAGAGCTGTGGTGGCTCGTGCAGCTACTCCACCATCACCAAGTGGACCCCTCGCAACAAGCGCGGCACCTATCTGGGCATGTGGAACCTCTCCCACAACGTGGGCGGTGCCGGTGCGGCCGGTGTGGCGCTGTTCGGTGCCAACTACCTGTTCGATGGCAACGTGCTCGGCATGTTTATCTTCCCCTCCATCATCGCGCTGATCGTCGGTTTTATCGGCCTGCGCTTTGGTAGTGATTCACCGGAAGCCTATGGCCTTGGCAAGGTGGAAGAGCTGTTTGACGAAGTGGCGAGCGAAGAGGATATCGCGACCGAAGAGCAGAAGCTGACCAAGTGGCAGATCTTCGTGAAGTACGTGCTGCTCAACAAGGTGATCTGGCTGCTCTGCTTTGCCAACATCTTCCTCTACGTGGTGCGTATCGGTATCGACCAGTGGTCCACCGTCTATGCCCACCAGGAGCTGGGCTTCTCCAAAGACGTGGCTATTCAGGGCTTTACCTTCTTCGAAGTGGGCGCACTGGTCGGCACCCTGATGTGGGGTTACCTCTCCGATCTGGCCAATGGCCGTCGTGGTCTGGTTGCCTGCGTGGCGCTGGCGCTGATCATCGCCACCCTGGGTCTCTACCAGCATGCGACTACCCAGTTTATGTTCCTGGGCTCCCTGTTCACCCTAGGCTTCCTGGTGTTTGGTCCGCAACTGCTGATCGGCGTCGCCGCCGTAGGCTTCGTCCCCAAGCAGGGCATCAGCGTGGCTGATGGCGTCAAGGGCACCTTTGCCTACCTCATCGGTGACAGCTTCGCCAAACTGGGTCTGGGCATGATCGCCGATGGCACCCCCATCTTCGGTCTGACCGGCTGGACCGGCACCTTCGCCGCGCTGGATATCGCAGCCGCCGCCTGTCTGGTACTGATGGGTTGTGTCGCGGTCGCCGAAGAGCGCAAGATCCGCCGCATCAAGCGCGAACTGAAAGCCGCCGAACTGGCCGCCCAGACCGCCTGATAGCCATAACAACAGACGCAGATTGTTCAGGGCCACCCACCGGGGTGGCCCTTGTTGTTTGGAGCAACCAGCCACCCGACTGGCCCGGCATGAGCCTGCACTGCCGTTCAAGGGGCAGGCATATCCCCATCAAGATCCCACTTTTCATATGCGCTTTTGGTAAAAGCCCCCCGCTGGCGCTATCTTGTTGCTCCCCCTTGTCAGCATCACAGAGAGCAGATGAAGATCGTCGCCGTCACCGCTTGCCCGACCGGTATTGCCCATACCTATATGGCTGCCGATGCCCTGCAAAAAGCCGCCACTGGGCTGGGACTCAAGATCAAGGTCGAGACACAGGGCGCCATGGGCATGGAGAACATGCTGACCGCCCGCGATATTGCCAGCGCCGACCTGGTGCTGATTGCTTCCGATATCGAGATTGAGCAGAAAGAGCGCTTCCTCGGCTGCACCATCCATCAGGTGAGACTGGAAACCGTGCTGCTGGATGCCAACGCCGTACTCAAGGCCCTGCCGATCCCGGCCTGATGCTGACCCGCGAAATCACCTTCTACTGCCAGCAGGGGTTGAGCATCACCCAGGCCAAGCAGTTGAACCGGCTGGCGGGGATGTTCAAATCCACCATCCGCTGTGCCAACCTCACCCGGCGCCAGACCGTTGCCGCCAGCAACCAGCTCTCCCTGTTGACCCTCGCCACCCAGCCCGGCGATCTCTGCCAGTTGCAAATTGAAGGGTGCGATGCCGAGCTCGCCCACATGGCCTTCACCTGCTGGTGCGGGGAGCTGGGTCAACCGCTGGTGCGCCCGCGCACCGCCGCGCTGGCGGAGTTGCGACTGGCAAACGCCTTGCCCGACTACCATTTTGCCCTGCGCCAGCTGGCCCACAGCCCCGAACCGCTGACCAAAGCCGAAGCCCTCGAGCATCTGATCGATCTGCTGCCCACCGAGCTGATCACCGACCGCGCCACACTGACCGCCGCAGTGGAGCGGCGCGAGCAGGTCTCGGCCACCATCATCCGCCCCGGCCTTGCCATGCCTCATGTATTGAGCGAAGGGATCAGCCAGCCAGCGCTGACCCTGCTCAATTGCAAGGAGCCCATCGAGTGGGGCTCTCAAATCGGGCCGGTGCAGACCATTATTCTGCTGGCGGTGCCGATTGGTAGCGGACGGGAGACCCTGCGGCCCCTCACCCGACTGGCGCAGGCGATGATCGACGATGTGGTCAGCCACGCCCTGCTGTTGGCGGGCTCGGCCCCCGCCCGTCAGGCTATCGTGATCGAGAGCCTGCTAAGCTAGGCGAATTGGCTCTGGGCGCTGCTTGCTGTAACGCCAGCCATTCATCCAGCCCTCAGCACCCTGTGGTACACTCGCTGCCATCGTCTGTCTGAAGTGTGTATCCGATGAAATCTCCCCGCTCCCGTCTCTCTGTCAGCCGTGCGCCGCGCGATAACGCCCCGCGCACGGCGGCCAAACCAGCCGCACCCCGCCATGCATCCCCCCGCAAACCGGAGCTGGCCCCAGCGGATCGCAAATTGCTCCTGCTGAACAAGCCCTATATGGTGCTCTGCCAGTTCACCGACGAGGCGGGCCGCGAGACCCTCAAGGATTACATCAAAGAGCCCGGCATCTATGCCGCAGGCCGGCTTGACCGCGACAGCGAGGGGCTGTTGCTGCTCACCAACGATGGCAAGCTGCAGGCGCGCCTCACCCAGCCGGGAGAAAAGACCCCCAAGACCTATTGGGTGCAGGTGGAAGGCATCCCGAGCGAGGAGAAACTGGCCGCCCTGCGCGCCGGTGTGGAGCTCAATGACGGCATGACCCTGCCCGCCGGGGCGCGCATCATGGATGAACCTGCGGTGTGGCCGCGCAATCCGCCGATCCGCGAGCGCAAGGAGATCCCCACCAGCTGGCTGGAGATCAAGATCATCGAGGGGCGCAACCGGCAGGTACGGCGGATGACCGCCCATATCGGCCACCCCACCTTGCGCCTTATTCGCTACGCCATCGGTGACTGGACCCTGGATGGTCTGGCACCCGGCGAGAGCCGCGCCCTGCCCGCCCCCGAGCTGGCGCCGAGCTCCAGCCGCAGCCCTCGTCCCTCCTCATCCCGTTCAGGCGCTCATACCGCCAAACCGGCCAAACCGGCAGGAGATGCGCCACGGCGGGCCAGCCAGCCGAGACGGGACGAGCGTCCCCGCAGCACTCACCCAACCGAGCGTTCAACCTCAAGCCCGACTGGCGGCAAAACCCGCAGCAGCGGGCGAGGAACGGCACGCAGACCCGCCCGAGCGGGCAATCCCAATAGCAACGACAAGGAGTCATGATGAGCAATCAGGCAGAGCAATCGGCCACCAGCCACGCCCGCATGGAGGCGCGCCTGACGGTCGCCGCCCTGGTGCAGTGGCAGGGGCGCTTTCTGGTGGTGGAAGAGGAGATAAAAGGCCAGCGCCGTTTCAACCAGCCCGCCGGCCATGTGGAGCCGGGGGAAAACCTGCTTGAAGCGGCCTGTCGCGAACTGAAAGAGGAGACGGGGCTGACCGCCACACCGACCGCCTGGCTTGGCACCTATCTCTACAAACCGGCCGACAGCGAGGCCACCTATGTGCGCACCGCCATCATCTTCGACCTTGAAAAAGCGCCGGGTCAGCACCATCCAGAGGATCCTGACGGCGATGTGCTGGCTTGCCACTGGCTCACTCTGGAAGAAATAGCGGAATGCAAACCGGCCCTGCGCAGCCCCTTGGTATGGCAGTGCATTCAGGATTATCTGGCGGGGACACGGCTGCCACTCTCGGCCCTCAAGGCCTTTATCTGAGGCCATTTGACACTCTTTTTCGGTGACAAAGGCCAACAACAGAAAAACGATTTCCTGCTATCAGGCTCCTGATGGGAACTGCGGCATGGATATGTGACCGGGGGCGCAAAACTCTGGTAGAATACGCCCCGTTTAAACGAACTGGTAACTTCGACTAATGACAGACAACAGCCAAATCAAGGTGATCGTCGGCATGTCCGGCGGCGTGGATTCTTCCGTCTCGGCCTACCTGCTCCAGCAGCAGGGCTATCAGGTCGAAGGCTTGTTCATGAAGAACTGGGAAGAAGACGACACGGACGAGTACTGCTCTGCCGCCCAGGATTTGGCTGATGCCAAGGCCGTCTGCGACAAGCTGGGGATGAAACTCCACACCATCAACTTCGCGGCCGAGTACTGGGACAACGTGTTCGAGCACTTCCTCGAAGAGTACAAGGCTGGCCGCACGCCGAACCCGGATATCCTGTGCAACAAGGAGATCAAGTTCAAGGCGTTCCTCGAATTTGCCGCCGAAGAGCTGGGTGCCACCTACATCGCCACCGGCCACTATGTGCGCCGTGACGACAGCACCGGCCGCCCTCGCCTGCTGCGCGGTCTCGATACCAACAAGGATCAGAGCTACTTCCTCTATACCCTGAGCGAGAAGCAAGTGGGTCAGAGCCTGTTCCCGGTTGGCGATCTGGAGAAGCCGGAGGTGCGCCGCATCGCCGAGCAGCTGGATCTCATCACCGCCAAGAAGAAAGACTCCACCGGTATCTGCTTTATCGGCGAGCGCAAGTTCAAGGACTTCCTGGCCAAGTTCCTGCCCGCCCAGCCCGGTAAAATCGAGACCGTGGATGGCAAGGTGATCGGCGAGCATCAGGGTCTGATGTATCACACCCTGGGCCAGCGCAAAGGACTCGGTATCGGTGGTCGCAAAGATGCCACCGAAGAGGCCTGGTACGTGGTCGACAAAGAGGTCGAGCGCAACGTGCTGGTGGTGGCGCAGGGCGAACATCCCCGTCTCTACTCCGACGGTCTCATCGCCAGCCAGCTGCACTGGGTGGATCGCACTCCCATTCGCGAGCCCCGCCGCTGCACCGTCAAGACCCGCTACCGCCAGCAGGATATCCCCTGCCTGATCCAACCCATCGACGACGAGACCATCCGGGTCATCTTCGACGAGAAACAGGCTGCGGTGACCCCGGGCCAGTCCGCCGTCTTCTACGACGGGGAAGTGTGTCTGGGCGGCGGCATCATCGAACAACGTTTCAGCCATCCGGTCTAAGGGCTGGGCGCTCAGGAGCGTCCGCGCTGTACTCCCTTCTCCCCTCGCGGGAGAAGGGTTGGGGATGAGGGGGTAACCACCCTCACCCTGACCCTCTCCCTGAGGGAGAGGGGACAAAGAAAAAAACAGCACAAGGCAACGATACATGATTGGTAACGTCCAGGCCGGATCATGGCATCGGCCGGTGAATGAACAGAACAGGGCTGTGAAGATATGAGCGATAAATTCCAAGACAGAACAATGGCCTTTGCCGGCATCTGCCAGGCCGCATATCTGGTGCAGAAGGTGGCCCGAGACGGCAGCTGTGACGAGGCCGCCCTGCGCGAGAGCCTCTCCAGCATTCTGGTGACCAACCCGAGCCAGCCGCTCGAGGTGTTCAACAACACCCATCTGGCCATTCGCGACGGCTACCGTGCGCTGGTCGAGCAGCTGGGTGCCGACGGCAGCCAGAAGAATGCCGAGCTGACCCGCTACGTGGTAAGCCTGATTGCACTGGAGCGCAAGCTGGCCAAGCGCAAGGACATTCTCAATATGCTGGGTGAGCGGATCAGCCTGATTGGCCGCCAGCAACAGCACTTCGATCTGCTCGACGAGCAGATTTTAGCCAACATGGCGAGCATCTACAGCGATCTTATCAGCCCCATCGGGCCACGCATCCAGGTGGCGGGTACCCCGCTGTTCCTGCAGCAACCACTGGTGCAGCACAAGGTGCGCGCCCTGCTGCTGGCGGGCATTCGTGCCTGCGTGCTGTGGCGTCAGCTCGGTGGCAGCCGCACCCAGATCATCTTCGCTCGCAAGAAGATGGTGGAGCTGGCCAAACGTTACTAATCATCGGCTCGCGCGTGGGCAAGCGAGGTCGACATCAGGGTGAACAGCCGCACATCAGCCTTGATGACAACTCAGCCCCACGCGCGAGTGGATACGGATCCCCCACACAAATCATCAGGAGTTCACCCCATGGAGCTGTCCGCGCTGACTGCTGTTTCCCCGATTGACGGTCGTTATGGCGACAAGGCCGATACCCTGCGCCCTATCTTCTCCGAATTCGGCCTGCTGCGTTTTCGCGTCGAAGTCGAGGTGCGCTGGTTGCAAAAACTGGCCAGCCACGCCGGGATCCCGGAAGTCCCTGCCCTGAGCGCGGCCGCCAACGCCCTGCTCGATGGCATCGTAAGCAACTTCAACGAGAGTGACGCTGCCCGTATCAAACAGATCGAGCGCACCACCAACCATGATGTGAAAGCGGTGGAGTACTTCCTCAAAGAGAAAGTCGAAGTGAACCCGGAGCTGGCGGCTGTCAGCGAGTTCATCCACTTCGCCTGCACCTCGGAAGACATCAACAACAACTCCCACGGTCTGATGCTGAAAACCGCCCGCGAAGAGGTCATCAAGCCTTATTGCGAGAAGCTGATCAGCGAGCTCAAGCGTCTGGCCCACGAGTACCGTGACATGCCGCTGCTCTCCCGTACCCACGGCCAGCCGGCCACCCCGAGCACCATGGGCAAGGAGATGGCCAACGTCGCCTACCGTCTGGAACGCCAGTTCAAGCAGATCATGGCGGTGGAGATCCTCGGCAAGATCAACGGTGCGGTCGGCAACTACAACGCCCACCTCAGCGCCTACCCGGATGTGGACTGGCACCAGTTCTCCGAGGAGTTTGTTACCTCTCTGGGCCTGACCTGGAACCCCTACACCACCCAGATCGAGCCGCACGACTACATCGCCGAGCTGTTCGACGCCATGGCTCGCTTCAACACCATCCTGATCGACTTCGACCGCGATGTGTGGGGTTACATCTCCCTGGGCCACTTCAAGCAGCGCACCATCGCGGGGGAAATCGGCTCCTCCACCATGCCGCACAAGGTCAACCCCATCGACTTCGAGAACTCCGAAGGCAATCTGGGTCTGGCCAACGCCGTGTTCCAGCATCTGGCGAGCAAGCTGCCCATCTCCCGCTGGCAGCGTGACCTGACCGACTCTACCGTACTGCGCAACCTGGGTGTGGCGGTGGGTTACTCCCTGATTGCCTATCAGGCGACCCTGAAGGGTATCTCCAAGCTGGAAGCCAACGACGCCGCCATGGCCGCCGATCTGGATGCCAACTGGGAAGTGCTGGCCGAGCCGATCCAGACCGTGATGCGCCGCTACGGTATCGAGAAGCCCTACGAGAAGCTCAAGGAGCTGACCCGTGGTCGCCGCGTCGATGCCGAAGGGATGCGTACCTTTATCGACACCCTGGAGTTGCCGGAAGCGGTCAAGGTTGAGCTGAAGAAGCTGACCCCGGCCAACTACATCGGTGACGCCCAGCGTCTGGTCGATCTGCTGAAGTAAGCCAACCGGCAGTGACGAAGGGGCCCTGTGCACGATATGCCACAGGGCCCCTGTTATTTTCCCTGCCACGGCAGGATCCCGAGTGGCTTTTCCCAAGCCCACCTTGGGCAAAACCTCTTTGCGAGACACGAGAAACAGCATGTACGAACTCAATCTGGATATCGCTCACTTCCTTGAGCACTACTGGCAGAAGCGCCCGCTCCTTATCAAGGGTGGCTTCAAGGACTTTCAGGATCCCATCAGCCCGGACGAGTTGGCGGGCCTGGCCATGGAAGAGGTGGTCGAGTCCCGCCTCGTCACCCGTTTCGACGGCAAGTGGGATGCCGCCCACGGCCCCTTCGAATCCTACGACCATCTGGGCGAAGAGAACTGGACCATTCTGGTACAGGCTTGCAACCACTGGGCCCCCGAGGTGAACGAGCTGGCAGTGCCGTTCCAGTTCATCCCGGGCTGGCGCTTTGACGATGTGATGGTGAGCTTCTCCACCCCCCATGCGGGTGTCGGCCCCCACATCGACAACTACGATGTGTTTATCACCCAGGGTCTGGGCAAACGCCACTGGCGGGTTGGCGATGCCAAGCCCCTCAACGAGTTCGCCGCCCATGCCGCCCTGCTGCACTGCGAGCCGTTCGAGGCGATCATCGACGTCATCATGGAGCCGGGCGACATCCTCTACATTCCACCCGGATTCCCCCACGAAGGCTACGCCATCGAGCCCTCCATGAACTTCTCGGTGGGTTTCCGCGCACCGGATGCCAAGGCGCTTATCTCCTCCTTTGCCGATCACCTGATCGACAACGAGGTGCGTACCGAGCGTTACGGCGATGCCGATCTCAAGCCCCGTGCCCGTCACGGCGAGATCCAGCCCCACGAGCTGCACCGTCTGCGCGAGCTGATGCAGCAGGCTCTCGATGACGAGACCCTGTTCAAGGAGTGGTTCGGCACCATGATCTCCGAAGCCAAGCACGATCTGGACGTCAATCCGGTCGAGCCGGACTACAGCGCCGAGGAGGTAGCAGACCTGCTGACCCAGGGCGAGCCTGCCATCAAGGTGCCGGGCCTGCGCAGCGTCTGGTTCAGCGGCGAGAGCCAGCAGTGCTATATCGATGGCGAAGCCTGGACCCTGCAGAGCGAAGATGCGGCAGCCATTTCGCTGTTGTGTGACAAAGACATCATCACTCAGGCCGATATGGTGGAGCTGGCCGATCAGGCCGGTTTCCTGCAACTGCTGACCCGACTGGTCAATCGCGGTTACTGGTTCTTCAACTGATCCGGCGATAACCGAAGGATTAAAAGGCGCCTTATGGCGCCTTTTTTGTCACTCAGAGGCGGTTCAATTAACAATCGATGCGCGAAGCTGAACCCACTCTTGATGAACCGACAGGTGGTGATTTATTGAACTAAAATGGATGGGTATCATGCGTCCATCCCTGTTCACAAGAGAAGCGCCACCATGCAAATCACCTCCCGGCCCATGCCGCTGCCCGATTACGGCAAATATCCCTCCTCTCAGGCTGTCACGCCCGAACAGGTCAATCAGGCCCGTAACGAAGCGCTGATCAAGAAGGATGAATTACAGGCACAGAGCGAAGAGAAAGCAACGGCTCGCAGAACCCTGGCTGTCTCTTATACGGCTAACCAGCAAGATAAAGCCGTGGTGGAGCGCTACCTGGAAGCCAGCGGTCAGGAGAGCGACAGCAAGTCGGGCCCGAGCACGGCTGATATGTATCAGGCTGCGACTCGCTACCAGCGCCAGCAGAATCTCAGCGACTACATGCAATTCCAGCAGAGCCCGCTCGCCCAGCAGATGGGTGACATGGTGGGCGAAGATACTCGCAAGGGCACCCAGCTCGACATCATTGCCTGAGCCAATTTGCTCGAATAAGCCCGGCAGGGATCAATACAAGATGAAAAAGCCCTCAATGAGGGCTTTTTCGCTATGGCTTGTCGCTGCGACGTCTCGCTATAAATGGGACACTTCTGCCTGCGCGTCCGGCAGCTCGTCGGGGAGTTCATCAAACAGGGGGTGATAGAGCACCTCACCCTGCACACCCGCAAAACCGCGCTCCTGCAGCTCCATCGCCATAAAGCAGTCGACAGGTACCTCATAGATGCAGTGCAGGCCAAACTCGCTGGCCGGGCGGAAACCGAAACGGCTGTAATAGGCCGGATCCCCGAGTACCACCACCCCTTTCCAGTCCATCTCGAGCGCCGTATCAAGCCCTTCACGGATAAGATCCGAGCCAATCCCCTGGCCTTGCCAGTCGGGATGAACCGCGACCGGCGCCAGACCGAGCCAGGGCCCTTCCATGCCGTTAATGGTGATCGGGCTTAGCATCAGGTGCCCCATGAACTCGTACTCTTCCTCTTCGACCATGGTCACCACGGCAGCGCCACATTCGCGCAGGCGGTTGACCAGTTCGGCCTCATCGGAACGACCGAAGGCGGCACTCAGCAGCTCATAGACCGGCAGCATGTCACCGGGGCGCTCGGTTCTCAACATCAGGTATTACTCCTCGTACAGCAGAGCGGGCATTATTCCACACAACGGCTGGTCATTCTGAGTACCTTTGTCCAAAAATGGGAGGGTGCACTCAGGAAAACGAGCTGCAAACTGTTGCTGCAAAGCGGTTAGCGTAGCCGGGGTGGCCCTGTTCATCGCCTCCCGGTAGGCAAGCCAGAGGGCGGGAGCCTCCCGCGCCAACCGCTCAAAGGTCAGTTCGGGCGTTTGATGCCAACAACCATCCAGCTCGTCGACCAGCTCCGGCAGCTCCACCAGCAGCCGTAACTGCTGATAGCGTATCTGCGATGAGTCACCGTTGCCGCCCAGCGCCTGCGCCATCAATTGGTTGAACCAGTGGCGCCGTGATGCGCGCTTCTCGCGGCTGAGCAGATCGGGCCCCTGCCGCTGCAGCGCGGCCAGTTGCAGCAACCACGCCAGCCCCTGTTCATCCCTGTCTTTCAGCAAGACGCCGCCAAGATGGGACAACTGCTCCGGTTCGGCCTGCTCCAGCAAATCGACGGGATAACAGTGCAGCGCCAGCAACCTCTCAAGATGCGGCGGGCAGCGAATAGAGCAGGACTCCTCCCCCGCGCCCCTCTCATCCACAAAGAGCGAGATAGCCAGCTTGCCGTTGGCGCTCTGCCGATCCAACGTTACAGGATCCCACAGGATCACCACGGCGATCCGCTCATCAGCCAGCCAGCGGGAAATCTCCTCGGGCAAAGGATTGGGTAAGGAGGGAGCGCGATCCAGTCGCCAGTAACTCACCTCACACGGCTGGCGACCACTGATATGGCGCCGCCCGCGATAGTGCATCCCCACTTTTGCCATCACCCGGCCGGAGGCTAAATTGTCCGGCATATGGCGAGCCGTCAGCGCCGGCAGTTGCAGTTGGTCAAAGGCAAACTCCTTGACCAAGCCAGCGGCCCGAGTCGCCAGACCGCGATTCTGCCAGGGCACGCCCACCCACCAGGCGAGCTCGCCATTCCAGTGCAAGGAGATCACCCCAACCAGCGCCGCCCCTTGCTCCTCTGGCAAGGTGATGGCCCAGCTCCAGCCAAGGCCAAGCGCCGCCTTGCGCCAGCTAAGGGCCAGCCAGTCGCGGGCCCCCTCCGGCGGATAGGGGTGAGGAATATTGAGGGTATAGCGGGCCAGCGCCTCGTCGCTGCAGTAGCGCACTATCTCGCGCTCATCGGCGGCCTGCAGTGGTCGCAGCACGACGCCAGCGGCGTGCGAATCCTCGGCCAACGTCGGTATCATCACGCGGCGCGCCAGCAGGCGATTAAGCACGACACCCAAATCGGCCTCGGGGGTGAGCGGCAGATCGGCCCCCACAGGGCCAAGGGTGAGCAGTCCCTGCTCCTTGGCGAGGGTCAATAGGGAGGTAGAGGCACTGATCAGAACCTGGCGGCTGGGATCAACATGAAAATCCGTCAGCAGATCCCCATCGAGCCAGGCAGCCAGCAGGGCTCCCGGGCAGAGCACCCCGTCTGGAGGGCTGCTCGCCCAGGGTGCATCGGTTTGATCGAGGGCGGCCGCCTCTTTGCCCAGTAGCAGCTGCCAGCGATGACCTTGCTGCTGCCAGTGCTGCAACAGCGCAGCCCACTGCGGTTGCCACAGACTGGCCTCGATCAGCAATTCCATCAGCTGGCCTGACAGGCCACTGGCAGCGTCAGATGGCGGGGATGGGCTTCGATACGGGCGATCCAGCTGCGGATAGCAGGCCACCCCTGCAAGGAGAAGATCCCCTCCTCTGCCACATGGGTGTAGGCATAAAGGGCGATATCGGCGATGGTCGGCGCATCACCGCACAGGTAGGGGCTCTGTTTCAGCTGCTGCTCCATTACCGCCAGCGCCTTCTCGCCACCGGCTTTCAGCCCGTCGAGCCGCGCCTCCTGCGACTCGGGGCGGCCGAGATAGTGAACGATAAAGCGGGCCACCGCGATGTAGGGCTCATGGCTGTACTGCTCAAAGAACATCCATTTGAGCACCTCGGCCTGCTGGCGCAGATCGGTTGGCCACAAGGCACTGCCTTGCCCCAGATAGAAGAGGATGGCGTTGGATTCCGCCAGCGTATCGCCCTGGCCAATCTCCAGCACCGGGATCTTGCCGTTGGGGTTCATGGCCAAAAATGCGGGGGTACGGGTATCCCCCGCCTGAATATCCACCTCTACCCACTCAAGGGGCAGATCCAGCCAGCGGGCCAGCAGCCACACCTTGTAGCAGTTGCCGGAACGCAGATCACCATACAGACGCATACACACTCCTTGTGAAAACAGATTTGAACAGCGCACTCAGGGAGCCAGACGCTCGATATGCCAGCCATCCCCATCGCGGGTGTAGTAGAAACGATCGTGCAGGCGATGCTCACCCCCCTGCCAGAATTCGACCGTGTCGATCCGCACCCGAAAACCGCCCCAGAAGCTCGGCAGCGGCACTTCGCCATTGGCAAACTTCTGCTTGAGCTCGAGGAATTTGGCCTCCAGCACACCGCGCGCCGAAATGCGGGTCGACTGCTTGGAGACCCAGGCGGCAATCTGGCTATCCTTGGGACGGCTGTGGAAATACTTCATCACCTCGAAGGTACTCATCTTCTCCACCCGACCGGTCACATGCACCTGTCTGTCCAGCGTATGCCAGGGAAAGAGCAGGCTGATACGGGGATTGCCTTCCAGCTGCTGCGCCTTGCGGCTGCCCATGTTGGTGTAAAAGACCATCCCCTGGGCATCGTAGTGCTTGAGCAGCACGGTACGCTGCCAGGGCTGACCATCGGCATCGACGGTCGCCACCACCATGGCGGTGGGATCGGTCAGTTTGGCCTCACAAGCCTGCGCCAACCACTTCTCGAAAAGCGCCAGCGGCTCGGCCGGCAGATCGGCCCGGTGCAGCCCGCCACGGGTATACTCCCGACGCAGATCAGCAACATCCATCATCTTGATTTTCCTTCTCTCTTTGCCGCCCATGCGGCCATGCGTGCTGGCATTGTGCGACGAGCACGCCATGGGTACAAGCCTTGTGACCAGCAAATGGCTGCTGCAAAAAAAGAGGGAGGCTCACGCCTCCCTCCTTGATATACCCTTCGCACGATCTTGGTACGCGCAGGCTTATTGCCTGCCAGCGACAGCAGGACAATGCGCCAGCATGCGCCGGTTGTAATCGGCCGCATAGGCCGCCAGCTTGGCCTGGGCCTCTTCCTGTCCGGGCTTGATGACATCCCCCAGACCGTCGAGGTAGCGCACACCGCAGCGCGCCTTGGCCGAGGCCTGCTGCTCCGGCGCGATGCCGGGCGCCACCTCGCCGCGCCCGGCCCGCACGATCAACCGGTAATCCTGCTTTGCCAGGCTGGCGCTGACCGCCTGCTCCAGAGTATCGGCGTCGGCCTGACAGCCGCCAAGCAGGGACACCAGCATCAGCCAGCCAACCCTCATCCGCGCCTCCGTTGCCAACCCAGCAGGGCCAGCGCCAGAGTCCAGAGACCGAGGGCACCACCGCCGCCGCTACCGCCCGAACTGCCGCCGCTTTGGACAACCGGCAGCTTGGAGGGACTGATCGCGAAGAAGATGTTGTCGCTGCAGGCCACCTTCAGGCGGGCAGAGCTGGCCAGATCCGCCGGCAGGGTGACAGTGGCGGCGCCGCTGTTGGGCTGGCTGACCGCCAGATTGCTCCAGCTGGTTCCCTCGTTTTGGGTGATGAACAGGTCTACCTTGCTGCAGCTGATCGGCGCCAGCGTGGTGCCGGCCACATCCCAGCTGACAGCCAGGCTTGCCCCCGGCGTCAATGCCACCCCAATCGGGGCGGTCAATCGGAAGGCACTGCCAGTGTTGATCACCTGGACCTTCATGTCGTCGCTGGCGACACCGCCCTTGCCGTCACGCACCGTCAATCGGAAGTTGAGATCCCGGTTAGTGGTGGGCCATGCCTCGCCCTTGGCGAGCGAGCCCGAGAGCAGGGATGGCAAGCTCGGCAAAATCCGCTCCGGCGAGCCGGTCGGCGACACGAAGCGGAACAACGGACGGGAGCCGTCATCGATCATGTCAAGAGCACTGCTGGACGGGTCGCCCAGATCAATCTGCTCCCAAGTGTAGGTCAGGGGATCCTTGTCCAAATCGGCGCCGGCCCCCTTGAGCACGAATGGCGTGTTGGCGGGAATGATATGGCTGGCTCCGGCCACCGCCTGGGGCGTGTTGTTGACGAGATTCAGGGTGGTGCCACAGGCCGGCACGGTCGCCATGTGCGCCCGCATCTGCTCGATAGATTTGCTGTGAAAATAGGGATCGCTGTGGGGCTGGATGTTCTCGTCCCCGCAGATCCCGGCATAGGCCATGATAGAAGTACCGCTGCCCGGCTCCCAGGCTTGTGCCGCCTCCCGATTGCCACCGCCGCAACTGCCAGTGGTGCCGTTGAAGGTGTGGTCGGCACCGAACTGGTGGCCGATCTCGTGAGCCACGTAGTCGATAAAGAAGGCATCCCCCACCGGCTTATCGGAGCCCGTCATCCCGGCCGACTTGTCCGCGGTGCACAGCACGCCGAGCCCGGCCAGGCCACCTCCCCCGGTATTGACCACATGCCCGATATCGAATGCGCCCAGCTCACCATTGGCGAAGGCTTCTCCCTGTACCAGGACGTTCTTGCTGGTGTCATCAGCCTCATAGATGCTGCTCACGCCGCTCACGTAGTCAGGGTTATCGCCGTTGTAGAAAGGGTCTGTTACCGGATCGGTAAAAATCACAGAATCGTTGCCGCTGGCCAGCACGAACTCGGCCCCCACATCTCGCTGGTACACCTCGTTGACCCGGTTGAGCAGGGTAGTAATGGCCGCCAGGGCCAGCACTTGGGAGCCGCCATGATATTGGGTGTACTCACCTGCGGCCGAGATAGCGATGGTGTAACGTTTGCGAACATTACCATCCACTTGCACCTTGCGAGCCAACGTTTTGGCGTCAGCCCCGATCACCTTGTCGGCGTCTTCTTCCAGTCGGCTGTAGGCATCCTGCTGGTAGTAAATTGCATACCCCTCGGCATTGCGCAGCGGATCGACAAACACCATCTTGCCCTGATGGCTGAACATGGCATGAAAACCTTGCGGCCCCAGATCGAAGCGTCCAGTATCAACCGGATGAGCCGGGTTGTACCCCTTGAAGGTGCGGATCTGAGGATACTTGGCTGCAAGGTCTGCGGGCAGTACATTGTAAGCTTCCAGTGCAAAGGTAACCTCCCCCCCATCAGGCAGTGGCAAGGTCAGCTTGCTGGCCCCCGCTTGCAACCCGGCAAAATAGTCGAGCGGCACCTTGGCGACCCGGAACTGATGAGCCCGTACCTCATAACCCTCGTCAGCTGTTGCTCTGGCGGCAACCGTGCTCCATTCGCTGGCCATCAGGCTGGTTGAGCCCAGCATGCTGGCAACCAGCAAGGCCACCCTAGAGTATTTCGTCACATGCATTGTTTTTAGTCCTTGTATTAATGCAATCGCCTGAATTGCGGCCTGTACTTTATTTTTATTCGGCCACATCAATACAAAGCTGAAGCAACCCTTTCCACCATTCCCGAGTGGGAGTGTTGCGCCAACCCCGTCTAACCCCTATCATTGCGCGGATTTGTCAATTTTAGAACAGCCCCTCTTCACAAAGGTGCAGTTCATCTTTATCTGGCCAAGGTTAATCTCATGCTCAAATCCCCACTGTTGCCCCGTTTCGGGGATCTGGTCGTTGCCATTATTGACGATGTGCTCGGTCAGGGTCTTACCCTCGACCGTGCCTATGCCCGTCACTTCTCAGGCATCGAACTCAAACCGCAAGAACAGGCAAGGATTGCCCTGGTCACCGGCGACCTGTTGCGTCGGCTGAGCCTCTACTGTGCTCTGACAGGTATTCAGGTGCGTCAGGCCGAGAAGAATGTCTGGCCGCTGCTGCACAGCTGGCACGCCTTCCACAAAATCGCCCAGCCCAACAACCCGACGCTGGATCGCTTCAACGAAGAGGCCTTCCGCCGCCGTCTGACCGAGGCGAAGAAGAACCCGGTGCTGATGGATGGTTGCCCGAGCTGGCTGGAGAAACTGGGCAACGAACAGCTGGGTGAAGCCTGGCCTGCCGAGCGTGCTGCCCTGGCCTGGATGCCCAAGCGTTACCTGCGGGTCAACACCCTCAAGTGCACCCGTGATGAGCTGCAGGCCATTCTGGCCAAAGAGCAGGTCACCACTATTCCGGTTGAAGGTGTGGAGACGGCCCTGCAGGTCACTTCCGACGCCGCCCTGTTCCGCACCAAGGCCTTTGCTGATGGTTGCTTCGAACAACAGGACGCTGGCTCTCAGTTGGTTGCGGCAGCTCTGGAAGTTGCCCCGGGTATGCGTGTCATTGACGCCTGCGCCGGTGCCGGTGGCAAGACTCTGCATATCGCCGCCATGATGCAGGGCAAAGGCCGCCTGCTGGCGATGGATGTGGAAGAGTGGAAGCTGGATAACCTCAAGCAACGCGCCCGCCGCGCCGGTGCCCACAATGTGGAGACCCGGGTCATCACCAGCAGCAAGACCGTCAAGCGCCTCAAAGAGAGCGCCGACCGCGTACTGCTGGACGTGCCCTGCTCCGGTCTTGGCGTACTCAAACGCAATCCGGATGCCAAGTGGCGTGATACCGCCGAGCGTCTGCCTGTACTGGTCGCACTGCAAGAAGAGATCCTGCAGCGCTACAGCCAGATGGTGAAGGTGGGCGGTCTGCTGGTTTATGCAACCTGCTCCATTCTGCCCCAGGAGAACCGTCAGCAGGTGGACAAGTTCCTCGCTGCCAACGAGAACTTCCGTCTGCGTGACGATCACACCGTAAGCCCGGCCGAGACCGGCTTCGACGGCTTCTACATGGCTCGTATCGAACGGATCGCCTGATCCAGCGTGATCTGCTCCTTGCGCCCTTATCGCGCACGGCGGGTTCGATGAAAAAAGAGCGGCAGCCCTCGGGCTGCCGCTCTTTTTATTGATAAGGATCGCCGCGTCAGGACTCCAGCGCAGCAATCGCCTCTATCTCGATCTTCACATCCTTGGGCAAGCGGGCCACCTCCACGCAGGAGCGCGCCGGATACACGGCATCGTGCTCGGTGAAGAAGTCGTTGTAGACCCGGTTGACCGCGGGAAAGTCGTTCAGATCGGAGACAAACACCGTGGTCTTGAAGATATTGCGCACCTGGCCGCCTGTCGCCTCGACAATCGCCTTGACGTTTTGCAGGGAGCGCAGGGTTTGCGCTTCGATACCCTCCGCAATGTCGCCGCTCACCGGGTCCAGCGGGATCTGACCGGAGGTATAGAGGATGTTGCCAATCCGGGTGGCCTGCACATAGGGGCCGATGGCGCCAGGCGCCGCTTTGGTACTGATAACCTGCCACATCTGTTACTTCCTCGTGCTGACAAACAAAAAGTAGGCCCGGAGCAAGCCGGCTCAACCCGGGCATGAGAGTTACATCATGTTGGTGAAGGTTCTGGAGATGACGTCCTGCTGCTGCTCGCGGGTCAAGGCGTTGAAGCGCACCGCATAGCCGGAGACCCGGATGGTCAGGCTGGGGTACTTGTCCGGATTCTCGATGGCATCCAGCAGCATCTCGCGATTCATCACGTTGACGTTGAGGTGCTGACCCCCTTCTACATCCCGCTCATGGTGGAAGTAGCCATCCATCAACCCCACCAGATTGTTCTCGCGATTAGCCGGCTCCTTGCCGAGCGCCCCCGGCACGATGGAGAAGGTGTAGGAGATCCCGTCCTTGGCATATTTGAACGGCAGTTTGGCTACCGAGGCGAGCGAAGCGACCGCCCCCTTGCGATCCCGACCGTGCATCGGGTTGGCCCCCGGCGCAAACGGCGCACCGGCACGGCGGCCATCCGGGGTGTTACCTGTCTTCTGGCCATAGACCACGTTGGAGGTGATGGTCAGGATCGACTGGGTCGGCACCGCATTGCGGTAGGTCGGCAGCGCCTGGATCTTCTTCATGAAGCGCTCGACCAGCTCGCAGGCGATGGAGTCGGCCCGCTCGTCGTTGTTGCCGTACTGGGGATACTCCCCCTCAATCACGAAATCGACTGCCAGCCCGTCCGCATCGCGCACCGGCTTGACCCTGGCGTACTTGATGGCCGCCAGCGAATCGACCGCTACCGACAGACCGGCAATGCCGCAGGCCATGGTGCGATAGACATCGCGATCGTGCAGCGCCATCAGCGAGGCCTCGTAGCTGTACTTGTCGTGCATGTAGTGAATAAGGTTGAGCGCGCTGATGTACTGCACCGCCAGCCAATCCATAAAGCTGTCGAGGCTGGCCATGACAGTGTCGTAATCCAGCACCTCGTCCATGATAGGCGCCACTTTCGGACCAACCTGGATCTTCAGCTTCTCGTCCACCCCGCCGTTGATGCAGTAGAGCAGGGTCTTGGCCAGGTTGGCACGGGCCCCGAAGAACTGCATCTGCTTGCCGATCACCATGGGGCTCACGCAGCAGGCGATTGCGTAATCATCGCTCTCGAAATCGTTGCGCATCAGGTCATCGTTCTCATACTGCAGGGATGAGGTATCGATGGAGACGCGGGCGGCATAGGTCTTGAAAGCCCGTGGCAGCCCTTCCGCCCAGAGTATGGTAAGGTTGGGCTCGGGCGCCGGCCCCATGGTCTTGAGGGTGTTGAGGTAACGGAAGGAGTTCTTGGTCACCAGAGTACGACCATCCAGCCCCATACCGCCGATCACCTCGGTCGCCCAGATGGGATCGCCGGAGAAGAGGGAGTCAAACTCGGGAGTACGCAGGAAGCGCACCATGCGGATCTTCATGATGAAATGATCGACCAGCTCCTGGGCATCCTGCTCGCTGATGAGCCCCGCCTTCAGATCCCTCTCGATATAGATGTCGAGGAAGGTGGCGGTACGGCCGAGGGACATGGCGCCACCGTTTTGCGACTTCACCGCCGCCAGATAGGCAAAGTAGAGCCACTGCACCGCCTGCTGGGCAGTGCGCGCCGGCCCGGAGATGTCAAAGCCGTAGCTGGCCGCCATCTGCTTGATCTGCACCAGTGCCCGCTTGTGCTCGGCCAACTCTTCGCGCTGGCGGATCACCTGCTCCAGCTGCTCTCCCTGCTCGAGAGCCGGTTGCAGATCGGCAAACTGCAGCTCCCGCTCACGGATTAGATAATCTATGCCGTAAAGCGCGACCCGACGATAATCTCCGATAATGCGACCGCGGCCGTAACCATCCGGCAAACCGGTCAATACCCCTGACTTTCGGCAGCGCAGCATCTCGGGAGAGTAGACGTCGAACACCCCCTGATTGTGGGTTTTGCGCAATTCGCTGAAGGTATATTCAAATTCGGGATCCATCTCCCTGCCATATGCTTCAAAAGAGCTGCGAATCATATTTACGCCGCCAAATGGATGCAGCGCTCTTTTAAGGGGCTTGTCGGTTTGCAGGCCAACAATCTTTTCCAGCCCCTGCTCGATATAACCCGGCCCGTGGGCGGTGATGGTCGTGGCAATATTGGTATCAAAATCGACCGGTGCGTGGGTGGCATTCTCGATACGGATCCCCTCCATCACCTTGTTCCATAAAGTGGTGGTCGCTTCGGTCGCATCTGCTAAAAACTGTTCGTCACCTTCATAGGGGGTGTAGTTCTGCTGGATAAAATCACGGACGTTGATCTCGTGCTTCCAGTTTTCACCGGCAAACCCTTGCCATGCCTGACGGAATTTATCCTGATCCAATTGCATATCAACTTTCATCAAATAAACCTCATTCACTACTCATGACACTACAGTGGAAGATGTCAGACGCACTCGGCCTGACGAACCTGCTGCCCCAGACGAATGGCATCCAGCGCGATCATTTTCTCTTCATTGGTGGGAATAACCGCCGCCAGTACCATGGACTCTGCCGCCGAAATTACCCGGCAGCCCTCGCTATTGGGACGCTGGTTAAACGACTCACTGATCGCTACACCAAATACCTGCAGTCGTTCGCATACCAGCTTTCTGATAAAGGCCGAGTTCTCGCCGATCCCGCCGGTGAAAATAACGGCATCCAGCCGGCGCAATGAGGTGGCATGACCGCCGATATGGCGGGCAATACGATGGACAAAAGCGTGAATGGCCAATTTTGCCCCGGGATGTCCTTCGTGATAGGCAGCTTCCAATACCCGCATATCGGAGGAGAGCCCCGAAATACCCAACAGGCCGGACTGCTTGTTCAATACCCGCTCGATATCCTCGATGGATTGGCCCGTCTTGCTGGCGATATAGGCCAGCGCGCCAAAATCGATATCACCGCTGCGGCTGCCCATGATCAGCCCCTCCAGCGGCGTCATCCCCATCGAGGTATCGACGCTCTTGCCATCCTGTACCGCACAAATAGAGGCGCCATTGCCCAGATGGGCGATGACCAGACCGGCATGCTGATCGTCCAGCCCCATGAATGCACAGGCCTGCTCGGCAACATAGCGATGGGAGGTGCCATGGAAGCCATAGCGGCGCACGCCGTAATCCTGCAGATATTGGTAAGGCAGCGCATAGACATAGGCTTCCGGCTTCAGGGTCTGGTGAAAGCCGGTATCAAATACCGCAATTTGGGGCTGGTTGGGAAAGAGCTGGCGGGCGGCCATCACGCCGCTCAAATTGGCGTGGTTGTGCAACGGTGCCAGTGGCGAGACCTGCCTGATTTTGGCCAGTACCCGCTCGTCAATGATGGCCGCTTCGCTGAACTCATTGCCGCCATGGGCAATGCGATGGCCCACTAGGGTGATGGCATCGAGTAAACCGCGCAGTTTCAGCTCTTCTGCAATCGCCGCCAATGCACAGCTATGGTTGTTTTCCGGCAAGGGGGTGGCCGAGTTTTTATCAATTTTCAGCTGGGGATGTTCGGTCTCGATACCATCGGCCATCCCGGAGATCACCACCTCGCAGGTTTTACTATCCAGTACCGAGAATTTGACCGACGAAGAGCCACAATTGATAACCAGAACCAACGAATCAAACTTCATTACATCGCCTCGATATTTATGCTGTCGAGTCACTGCAGTCAGAGCATCTTTGCCACTGTGTTTAGTGGCCAAATAACGGATAGCCTTGCCCTCGGCCCAAATAATTGGGCCAACCAAGAACCGGTTATTGCGCGCTTCTGACTACGCCATGCAGACCCCGCCAAGGGGTCAGGGTCTGAATGGCTGATGACTTGCAGAAAAGGTTTTCAGAACAGCTTGGAAACAATATTCAGGATGGTCAGCACACCGATGATGGTGACAAACAGGTTGCTGGCCTGACCTTTATATTTTGCCAGTGCCGGTGTCTTGTTGACGGCATACATCGGCAGCAGACAGAGCAGGGAAGCGATGATCGGCGCCCCCATTGCCTCAATCAGGTCGAGGATGTTGGGATTGACATAAGCAACCAGCCAGGTAGAACCCATGATGAACAACATACTGATCATGTTCAGCTTTTTACTGGAAACCTTGCTTTTGTCGCCCTGATAGCCAAAGCGGAGGATGAGGCCGTTCAACCCTTCCAACGTTCCCAGATAGTGGCCGAAGAAGGATTTGAAGATGGCAACCAGCGCAATGATAGAAGCCGCATACTCCAAAGTGGTGGCAAACGCAGACTTGCTGCCCGTCATTGAGGAGAAGTGGTTGGCCAGATAGGAGAGCACCGGAATGTTCTGGGCCTTGGCGTCCGCCATATTTTGCGGCGACAAGGTAAAGAGACAGCTGAAGGCAAAGAACATCACCACGGCAACCATCAGCATGCTGGCACCGGAGATGATTTTGGAGCAGCGTTTCTCGGTAAAATCGCGACCGAACTCATGCTCATACTCTTCCCGTTTGGAAACGATGAAAGAGGAGACAATCGGCGAGAAGTTGAAGGAGAAGACCATGATGGAGATCCCCAGCCAGACGGTGACCAGAATACCGTCGTGACCAAACATGGATATCTCGCTCAGGTTGACCTGATCAAAGACGGCACTGTTCCAGTAAGGAATGAGGGAGAGAGAAATAACGATCAGACTGGCAATAAAGGGAAAGACCAGATAGCTCATTACGCGAACCATCAGATCCTTGCCGAAATAGATCACGAAGGCCATCAACAGCAGCAGCCCAAGGGCGACAACACCCCGATTGAGCGGCGCCATTTGCAGTTGATGTTCCCAGAATGCCATGAAGGTATTGGTGATTGTCACACCATATATCCACAGCAGTGGGCAGATGGCAAAGAAATAGAGGAAGGTAATTACCACCCCGCCCATTTTGCCAAAATGCTCTTCAACGGTCTCGGTAATATTTGCCGATGGGTTACTGCCGGAAAGACATAATCTGGCCAACGCTCTGTGGCAATAAAATGCAATAGGGTAAGCCAGCACCAACATGATTAATATTGGTATCAGGCCACCATATCCGGCCCGAATGGGGAAAAATAGAACACCTGCACCGATCGCTGTACCAAACAGACCGAGTCCCCAGGTTGTATCCGATTTACGCCATGCTTTGACACTCTCTTTACTGCTGCTAACGACACTATCCAAGATCATGACTGTATTCCTTACAGGCTAAATTGACGGATATTGTTCTGTTCGATAATTTCGACGATCCGGGTCAGGTCAATATTGCCACCCGAAATAATGCTGACGGTCTTTTTGCCTTCGACATAATGCTTGAGTTTGCCGCTGAGCAGTGCTGCCGAGGCCAGAGCTCCCGCCCCTTCGGTAATCACCTTGTTGCGCTGAATCAGGTCAACCATGCTATGACGAATATCATCTTCAGTCACCAGAACAATATCATCGACCAGCTCTTTGACAATTTCATAGGTCAGGGTGCCGGGTCTTGCCACGTCACAGCCATCAGCCAGCGTGCTACTGGTTCTATGATTGGTAATGGTGCCTGCGTAGTATGAAGCCGCCATGCCGTGAACATTCTCCGACTGCACGCCAATCACACGGATAGTCGGGTTGATGGATTTGATGGCCATGGCAACACCGGCAATCAGACCACCGCCGCCAATCGGCACTATGATGTTATCGACATCATACAAATCTTCGATAATTTCCAGGCCAATGGTTCCTTGGCCGGCAATCACTTTTGCATCGTCAAAAGGGGGTATAAATACGCGACCTTCCATTTCCACGATTTCGCTGACTTTGGCAATAGTGTCATTGAAACTATTGCCATGCAGAATAACTTCCGCCGAATAATCGCTGGTTGCAGCAATTTTTGATTTGGGTGCGCAGCAAGGCATGACCACCTTGGCATCAATTCCCAGCATGGCACTGGACAAAGATACCCCCTGCGCATGATTACCGGCAGAGCAGGCGACAACACCTTTTTGACGCTCCTCCAGACTTAATGAACTGAGTTTGTTGAAAGCACCGCGAATTTTAAAAGAGCCAGTACGTTGCATGTTTTCAAGCTTGAGGTAAACCTCGCCATGACAACGTTCGCTGATATAGTTAGAGGGTAATTGCGCGGTCTTGTATATATGGTTGGTCAGTCTTTTTTTGGCTTCGGTAATATCATGAAGACCAATGGGCAGATTGCTATACATCTTCATCGCAAATCTCTTTTTATTTATTAATTTGTAGGGTTTTATTTCACTGGGCGAAGCGATACTAGGTTCTATCACTTGCAATTAATGTGAGCATAAACACAAAAAAATCTACAAAGAGACTGCGTAACGGTGAAATTATCAAAAAATGTGATGACAGCGACACTTGAATCCAAAATGATTAAAAAAAGTAATCGTAGATTGGAAAATCAATATGGTTAACAACTCCAAAACAAAGCGGCAAAGATTAGATTTTTCAGGGCAATCGCGTTGCTTTTTGCAACCGGTGATCAGTTTCTTGCCTGCCAGAACCGGGATAATAAAAAAGGAGCCGATGTGGCTCCCTATAGACAACACAGGACCGATTACTCGGCTGCTGCATCATCTTTCTTGTACTTGGCAGCAGTCTCTTTGATCAGACTCTGCAACTCGCCAGCCTGGAACATCTCGATCATGATGTCACAGCCGCCGATCAGCTCACCTTCAACCCACAACTGCGGGAATGTCGGCCAGTTGGCAAACTTCGGCAATTCAGCACGGATATCCGGATTTTGCAGGATATCAACATATGCAAACGGCTCGCCGCAGGACATCAGTGCCTGGGAGGCCTGGGCAGAGAAGCCACAGCTGGGTAGCTTTGGGGATCCCTTCATATAGAGGATGATGGGGTTGTCAGCCAGCTGCTGCTTAATCTTTTCAATAGTTTCCATAGGTGCCTCACTAGAGCGATTTCGGCGGCCATTCTACTGCAATCTTGCCAGAGCACAAACTGACAAAGGGGTGACCCGGCTCGAATTGTGCAAAGAACCTACTCAGGCTTGATCGCGATCATGGCGCCAATCAAGAGTTGTTAGGCCATCTTTGATACTGCTACAATCCCTTGGCTTTGGGCTACTCGGCCCCATCATTTTAAAAACAACTCTTTTCAGATATAGAAAAGAGTACGCAATGTCTTGCAACCGTCGCCTTCGCACGGTCCAGCCAATGGAGAGTAGAAAATGGCATTCGAACTTCCCGCTCTGCCCTATGCAATCAACGCTCTGGAACCGCACATCTCCCAGGAAACTCTGGAATATCACCACGGCAAGCACCACAACACCTATGTGGTCAACCTGAACAATCTGGTGCCGGGTACCGAGTTTGAAGGCAAGTCTCTGGAAGAGATCATCAAGACCTCCAGCGGCGGCATCTTCAACAACGCAGCCCAGATCTGGAACCACACCTTCTACTGGCACTGCCTCTCCCCGAATGGCGGTGGTGAGCCGACTGGCGCCTTGGCTGATGCCATCAACAAGGCATTCGGCTCCTTCGCCGAGTTCAAGGATGCCTTCACCAAATCAGCCATCGGTAACTTCGGCTCCAGCTGGACCTGGCTGGTGAAGAAAGCTGACGGCTCTCTGGCTATCGTTAACACCTCCAACGCAGGTTGCCCGCTGACTGAAGCCGGTACCACCCCGCTGCTGACCGTTGACCTGTGGGAACACGCCTACTACATCGACTTCCGCAACCTGCGTCCGAAGTACATGGAAACCTTCTGGGCTCTGGTTAACTGGGAATTTGTGGCCAAGAACTTGGCTGCCTAATCAGCCTCGCTTGCCAAAACGCCCCGCACTGCGGGGCGTTTTTTTATATCTAGATGGCTGCGTAAATGAAAGAGGCGCCCGCAGGCGCCTTTTACATATCGAGATAGCCAGTTTACTGGTCCAGCTCGTCCATGTATTCATCCAGATTGGCATCGTCGGCCTGCTCTTGCTGAGACGCTTTCAGCTCGGTCTGCTTGCCCGTCACCTTGCCCTGGTTATATTGCAGGTAGAAGTCCTTGGTTAGCGCATAGGGGTCGAGGGAGTTGTCGATGATCCGCTCCTGATCGATCAGCTTGGCGCGATTGCCCAAGCCATCCAGAACCCAATGAGTAACCCTTAACGGGATAGTCAGCAAGGCATAGGGGAAGTAGATGGTGTCAATGGTGTCACCAACCAGCTCCCGAGTGGTGGTCGGGCCGTAGACAGGCACCATGATGTAGGCACCATTACCGATATCGGCCCTGCCCAGCACTGTGTCCATCTCCAGCTTGTTGCGCTCGAGACCGGCATGTTTGGCCACATCGAAGATACCCAGCAGACCGACGGTGGTGTTGAGGGTAAAGCGCCCCAGGTTGGTCCCCGCCCCCTTCAAATCACCGGTGATCAGGTGGTTCACCATGCTGCTCGGTTCATCAAAGTTGGCAACAAAGTTGGCAATGCCATCCTTCACCCCCACCGGAATATAGCGAGCGTAAGCATGTACCACAGGACGTGCTACATAGGGCTCCAGCACATCATAATTGACCGCCCACATGGCACGGTTTGCTCCCTGGAAGGGATCACGCGGGTCGGCCGCCGTACTGGTGGCGCCCGGACGATTCATACCGGGATTGAGATCCAGACTCTCTGGGCCAGGCTTGGGCGGGCCACCGGCACAACCAGCCAGCAAGAGGGCTGCCAGTATGGCCCCTGAACGAAGATACATATGATTGTCCTGACGTTTTATTTTGATTTATCAGAAGTATAGATAACCCGGCCCCTATCAAGGAGCCGGGTTATTCAAAGGACATATTAGAGGGCGTGATCGATACGGATGTCAATCGGAGCAGTAGGGGGCTCGGCCGTCTTGACCGGCACGGATACCCCTTCGAAGGCTCCTTCCTTGTTCATCACATTGCCACCGCGGGAGAGACGTGCCTTGAACTGCAGTTCTGGATACGCTTCCAGCTTGCTGCCCTCCATCATGGCGTCACCATCCCCCAGTGAAAGGGTGACAGGCAGGGTTGGCCCAGCGATACGTTTCACCGCGATGGGCATGGGTGGTCCGTTGGGCACCACGGCAAAGACGAAGAGGTGAGCATCTTCCGGCATCTGGATGCCCGCAGCCAGCGTGATGTGGATGGGGAACTCTCCCTCATTAACGTCAGACTGCTTTACCTGCTCTGTTCCCGTTTTGGCTGCGCCTGAATTCGTCACCTCTATGCCACGCTGCTTGAGCTGCGTGCGGGCATACTCCATGGAGCGCTCAACCATCACATAACGGGGAGAGCCTTTTTCCATCAAGGGCAACATCGCCTGCCAGCGAGACAGCGCGGTCTGGAAGTCCTCTTTCTGCAGCGCCATAAAGGCATAGACGGAGCGCGCCTCGATATTATCAGGCTCCTGCGCGATGGCTGCACGCAGCAGTGCATCGGCCTGCACCTCCTCCCCCGTCATCATCAGCGCTTGGGCATAGGGCACCGCCACCAGCGATTTCTGGGGAGCCAGCGTGTAGGCACGCGACAGCGCATCGTTGGCCATCTCGGGATCATTGCCATCCAGCGCCAAGCGTCCCAGCAGCAGCCAACCGCGGTAGTCGTTCGGTTCATCCTTTAGGCGGGTACGCAGTGCCAGCGTGAAGTCCAGCAGATCCTGCTCGGTTACCTGGGCATCACGCTCCACAAGAATCCGGTTGCTGAGCTCACCAAGACGGCTGCTGGCATCCTGCCAGCGGCTCACCTCCTGCCATGAACCCAGCTTGTAGTAGATACCCAGGCTCACCACCACCAGCACCAGCACACCTGGGATCCAGCTCAGACTCTTGCCACTGCGGGCTGTCTGCTCCACATCGGGAATATCATCCAAGAGGCTGCGCTGCAACTCGATGAGCGAATCGGGCTCCTCGGCAAGCACACCCTGTTCTCGCTCCTCGCCGATCTCCAGCAAGCGCTGACGATAGAGCTGTTTGTTGAGCGCTGAACGACTGATGCTCTGGTTCCCCTCACTGCGCCACAACGGTAACACCAGAGCCAGACTCACCAGCACCAGCAGGGCCGCAATCACAATCCAAAAGGCGGTCATTGTTTCTCTTCCTCTTTGAGCAGCTCGGCCAGGCGACGCTGCTCTTCATCGCTCAGGGTGCTATCCACAGGCTCTGACGTTGCCGCAGAGCGTCGGCTACGTATCACCACCACGCCGAGACCGATAACGATCACTAACAGCGGGCCCAGCCAGAGGATCAGGGTCGAAGCCATCAGGGGCGGGTTATAGAGGATAAAGTTGCCATAGCGGGCAACCATGTAGTCCACGATCTCCTCTTTATTCTTGCCCTCGCGCACCATCTGGTAGGTCTTGTCGCGCAAGTCCTTGGCCAGCCCCGCATTGGAGTCGGCGATATCCTGGTTCTGGCACTTGGGGCAGCGCAGCTCTTTGGTCAGTTCGCGAAAGACCTGCTCCTGATTGTCGTTTTCGAAGGTGTAGACATCGATAGCAGCCATGGCCGGCGCTTGTACCACCCATCCCAGCAACAGTAGCAGGGAAGCAATAAACACTCTCATCGAAACACCCCTCACTTCATGGCATCAAAGATGGGTTTGAGGGTCGATACCCAGTTCTGGGGGTTGATATCCCCCACGTGGCGATAACGGATTATCCCCTTGCTGTCGATAAAGAAGGTTTCCGGCGCGCCGTACACCCCCAGATCAAGCCCCAGCATGCCGTCCGGATCATAGAGATTGACCTGATAGGGGTTGCCCAGCTCAGCCAGCCACTTGATCGCCTTGGCGCGTTCATCCTTGTAGTTCATGCCGATAATGGGGATCCCCTGCCCTGCCAGCTGTTTGAGGTAAGTGTGCTCGCCATAACAGGTAGGACACCAGGTAGCCCAGACGTTGAGCAACATGGGCCGGCCGGTCAGAATGGTGCGATCATGCTGTTTACCCAGATCGTAAATGTCCTGAAGGGTAAATACCGGCACCTCCTTGCCCACCATCACGGATTCGAGTTTGGTGGGATCGGAGTAGAGCCCTTTGAACAGGAACACAGCCCCCAGCAAAAAAACGATAAAGGGAATTAGAAACAACCAGACCTTTTTGTTCATGCCTTGGCTTCCTCCTCACGACGGCCGAAACGGTAACGCTTGTCCAGCATCGCCAGCACGCCACCGATAGCCATAAAGACGCCACCGAACCAGATCCAGCGCACGAACGGCTTGTAGTAGATCCGCACAGCCCAGGCATTATTGTCTAGCTGCTCGCCAAGGGCCGCATAAAGATCTCGCGTGAAACCGGCATCAATGGCCGCTTCGGTCATCGGCATCCGGGTCACTGTGTACATCCGCTTCTCGGGTTTGAGCAGGGCTACCTGTTTGCCATTCTTGTGTACTTCCAGCACGCCTTTGAAGCCATCATAGTTGGGGCCATTCTTCTCCTTGATACCGGTGAAGACGAACTCGTAATCAGCAAAGTGCACCCGATCACCCGCCTGCATCCGCAGATCCTTCTCGATGCTGTAGTTCTGGGTACAGGCGATGCCTATGATGCTGACTGCCAGCCCCACATGGCCAAGGATCATCGCCCAGTGACTGTTGCCAAGCTTGCGCACACCGACCGCAAAATGGTGCTTGTGGGTGGCCCGCACCCAGGTCTCCTGCAGGCTGGTAACGATGATCCAGACCCCCAGACCAATCCCCACCGCCGCCCACGGCTTGAAGGTTTCGGCCAAGAGCAGCGGCAACAGCAGGGCTGCAGCCAGGCTCAGCACCAGCGCAAGGATCACTTTGCCCTTGAGCTCGCCAAGCTCCTGGCGGCGCCAGCGAAACAGCGGACCAACCCCCAGTAGCAGAGCAAACGGAATGATCAGCCAACTGTAGATATGGTTGAAGAAGGGGGTACCGATAGAGATGCTCCCCAGCCCCAGCTCCTTGTGCACCAGCGGTAACAAGGTGCCTAACAGCACGGTGAGCAGGCCCGCCACCAGCATGATGTTGTTGGCCAGCAGCAGGGTTTCGCGACTCCACAGCTCATGCTTGCCGTGACTTTTCACCTGCGAACCTTTAAAGGCAAACAGCAGCAAGGATGAGCCGATCACCGCCAGCAAAAAGCCGAGAATAAACAGGCCGCGGGTCGGGTCGGAGGCAAACGCATGAACCGACACCAGCACGCCGGAGCGCACCAGGAAGGTACCGAGCAGGCTCAACGAGAAGGCCGAGAGGGCCAGCAGCACGGTCCACGCCTTGAAGGTTGCGCGCTTCTCGCTCACCGCAAGCGAGTGCAGCAGGGCCGTACCCGCCAGCCAGGGCATGAAGGAGGCGTTTTCTACCGGATCCCAGAACCACCAGCCGCCCCAACCGAGCTCGTAGTAGGCCCACCAGGAGCCCAGCACGATGCCGAGGGTCAGGAATACCCAGGCCGCCATGGTCCAGGGGCGCGACCAGCGGGCCCAGGTTGCATCGAGACGACCGGTCATCAATGAGGCTATGGCGAAAGCAAACGCCACCGAGAATCCCACATAGCCCATGTAAAGCATCGGTGGATGGAAGATCAGACCCGGATCCTGCAGCAGCGGATTGAGGTCGCGGCCATCGACCGGAAAATAGGGCAAGGTGCGGGTGAAGGGATCAGAGGTGAACAGCACGAACGCGGTGAAGCCGACCGAGATCAGCCCCAACACGCCAAGCACCCGCGCCACCGCATCGAGCGGCAGACGGCGGCTGAACATGGCCACCGCCGCAGTCCAGCCGCCCAGGGTCAGCACCCACAGCAACAAAGAGCCCTCATGGGCGCCCCATACTGCGGAAATGCGATAGGCAAGCGGCAGCAGGCTGTTGGAGTTAGTGGCCACATACTGCACGGTGAAGTCGTTGTCGATAAAGGCCCAGGTCAGGCAGAGAAACGACAGCAGCAGTAACAAAAACTGGGCATAGGCGAGCGGACGCGCTGCCGACATCATGCCAAGACGCCCCCAACTTGCACCAAGCAGCGGATAGCTACCCAGCAACAGAGAGGTCGCAAAGGCCAGGATCAGCGCAAACTGTCCTAATTCCGGGATCATGGCTTATTCCCCTTCAACTGCGCATCAGTGTATTCCGGTTTGAAGTGCATGCCACTGGTGGCATCGGCCACTTCTGGCGGCATGTAGTTTTCATCGTGTTTGGCCAGTACCTCGAAGGCTTCGACCGTGGTGGCATCTTTGAGAGTTCCTTGCGCCACAATCCCCTGCCCCTCGCGGAACAGATCCGGGAGGATGCCATCAAATTGCACCATCACCTGATGACCACCATTGTCGATCAGGTTAAAGCTGACCTTGAGGCTGTTCGGATCACGCTTGACTGTGCCGGGGACCACCAGACCACCAATGCGCAGGCGCTGCCCCTCTTCCGGTTTGATCTTGTCCGGCCCCTTCCCTTCCACCAGCTCGCTCGGGGTATAGAAGAGGTCGATATTCTGACTGAGGGCGTAAAGCACCAGCCCGCTCACGGTAGCGAGGCCCAGCGTGATGGCCAGAATAATGGTGAGGCGTTTTTTGCGTCTCGGGTTCATAGGGTGTTCTCCATCTGCCGAGCTGCCTTGCGACGGCTCTCGCGTGCCTGCTTGCTGCGTAACTCATTAAACAGACTACGGGTTTTCATACGGGTGGAAATGATGATACCGACCAGACAGAGCAAGGTCAGTCCGAAGGAGAGCCAGACGTAAAAGGCGTAACCGCCCATCGCCAGAAAGTCACTGAATGAGGCAAAGTACATGCTTACTTCTCCTGCTCGGCAATCTCTTGAACCCAGGGACGATGCCACTCCCGCATCAAGAGCTCGTTTCGAAAACGCATCAGGGTAAGGGCCCCGAGAAAGGCAGCAAACGCCAGGATCATGATGAGTAATGGCCAAAGCATCTCGGGAGAGATAGAGGGTTTGTCAAACTTGGTAATAGTGGCCCCCTGGTGCAGGGTATTCCACCACTCAACCGAGTAGTGAATGATGGGGAGATTGATCACCCCGACCAGCGCCAGAATGCCGGCGGCACGGCCAGCAACAACCTTGTCACTGAAGGCGTTGTAGAGGGCAATCACGCCAAGATAGAGAAACAGCAGGATCAGCTCGGAGGTGAGCCGTGCATCCCACACCCACCAGGTTCCCCACATGGGTTTGCCCCAGGCTGCACCGGTAAACAGTGCAATAAAAGTGAACACGGCACCGACAGGAGCAATAGCCGCCACTGTCATGTCCGCCATCCGCAGTTGCCATACCAGCCCGATAAAGGCTGCCACAGCCATGGTAGAGTAAGCTCCCATTGAAAGAATGGCGGAAGGAACATGGATATAGATGATCCGGAAGGAGTCACCCTGCTGATAATCGGCGGGGGCAAAAGCCAGCCCCCAAACAGTGCCGATGATGAACGACAGCAGACTTATCACGGCAAACCAGGGTAACAAGGTTCCTGCCAACCGATATGCCCGTTCGGGTTTAGCGTAAGGGTGCAACCATTTCCACATAACTCACAAACCTTTTTGTTATTAATTGTTTGGCGAGGCCTAAACATACTGACCTCGGGATAACATCAAATACCTCGAAAGCAATAAGCGGCAATCCGCTTGATCCATCGCAACTTTATTTCAGGAAAAGAAAGCCCCCACACGAAACCACACTGCGTTCTACCAATAGACCATCAGTTAAGACTGACCCTCAAGGCAGCCGAAACGGCCAGTGGCGTTAGCGTCAAGGCACCAACCATCATGGCGGCCAGAATGGCAAGCTGACCGCCATAGGGCAAGCCCATCCCCGCCGCATCAATAGCAGAGGTAGCAAAAATCAGCACCGGAATATAGAGCGGCAGGATCAGCAGACTGAGCAGCACTCCACCTTTGCGCAGTCCGACCGTAAGGGCTACACCGACCGCACCGAGCAGGCTCAGCACCGGAGTGCCGAGTGCCAGAGTGGCGACTACCGCCAGATAACTGTCCATATCCAGCGACAGCAAAATCGCCAGCAAGGGCGAAATCAGCAGCAGCGGCAATCCAGTCAGTAACCAGTGAGCAATCACTTTGGCCAGCGCCAGCAACCCGAGTGAATGGGGCATCAACATCAGCTGCTCCAGCGAACCGTCGCCAAAGTCGTCGCGAAACAGCCGCTCCAGCGACAGCATGGCCGCCAGCAAAGCCGCAACCCAGATGATGCCGGGAGCAATGCGAGCCAATAACTTGGGCTCAGGGCCGATACCGAGTGGGAACAGGGTGATGACAATAAGGAAAAACCAGAGCGGGTTAAGAATGTCTGCACGCTGGCGCAAGGCCATCAATAACTCGCGGTGGATCAAATGCATGACGGCACGCAACATCGAAACTACTCCTGCAGCAAGGGCGTAAGCGAGAGGGTCTTCAGTCGCCCCTGCATCAGCGTCATATCCTGATGAGTGGTGAGGATTACCATCCCCCCCCGCTCGGCATGAGCCAGAAACAGCCTCTCCAGCACCTTGACCCCCTGCTTGTCAATGGCGGTAAAGGGCTCATCCAGGATCCAGAGAGCCGCTTTGTCACTGAGCCAAAGCCTGGCCAGAGCCACCCGGCGCTGTTGACCTGCCGAGAGCTGCCCGGTCGGGTTCTCTTCAAAACCGGCCAACCCAACCTGGGCAAGCACCTGCCACAAATCGACCGTCTGCCGGGACACATGATGCAGCTTCTGGTAAAAGGCGAGATTTTCGAGCGGAGTCAAAGCAGCTTTGACCCCGGGCTGATGACCGAGATAGAGCAGATTGGCATGGTACTCATCACGGCAATGGCGAATATTTTCACCATTCCAGCACACTTCACCGGCAAACGGCTGAGACAGCCCAGTCAGCAGGCGCAGCAGGCTGGTCTTGCCTACCCCGTTGGGACCTTCAATTTGCACCAGATCACCGGGAACTACCGCAAAGGAGAGATGTTCAAACAGAGTGCGATCTTCACGCACGCAGCTCAGATTGTTAACTTGAAGCAGCATGGAGATTTTTTCAGAGAAAATGAAGCGGCCTGCATCTTAACACAGTATTGGAATACGTCTTTTCCAAGATGCCCATCATCCACTGTTTTTGTGGAGAAGATCGCGCATAAGAGAAAATAGGCGGGAAAAATGATGACAATCAACGACTTCAAAATACATCAAATCGAAAAGATTAATAAAAAATCATCTTAAAACATAATAATTCAATCATCTCACTGTACATCGCGCTACATCAGAGAGCTGTATGCAAGGAGCAGAAAAAAATTCAGGAAGGCGACTGCCTCCCTGAATAATCAAGAGCGACCTTTTCGCAACGATATCAAGAGCTCTGCTTCTGCCTTTGGCAACTCACACTCACTCATGACTTCATCAAGATCGGCGCCCAGTTCGACCATCTTAGCCGCTCGACTGTAGAGCCTGCGTTCGGGATCTTGCATGGTCAGTTCTTGCTGGCGTTCATTGACCTGCTGCATCGCGCCTTCTACCGACTGTAACCGCTGTCCCATGCCAATGGAGCCGCTATGAAGCTCCATCATCTGTTTGCGCAAGCTTTCCAACTGACCTTGCAGCGTTGCCACACTGGCCTCGGACTCCTGCTTGCTACGCTTGCTCTTGAACCAGTTATAAGAGGCAAACACCAAGGCAATCAGGGACACCCCCAAGGCAACCATCTCGATTATCAAAACATCACCTTATTTGTCAGAGGGAACCGATATCTTCCCACTCTTCATCGGAGAGCAGCTTGTTCAAGTCAACCAGGATCAGCAGTTGACCGTCACGGTTGCTGACTCCCTGAATGAACTTGGCACTCTCTTCGGTTCCCACGGCCGGAGCCGCATCGATTTCGGAAGATTTCAAATAAACCACTTCCGCCACACTATCGACCATAATGCCAATCACCTGCTTCTCGGCCTCGATGATAACAATACGGGAATTTTCGCTCACATCACCGGAAGGCAGACCGAAACGGGAACGGGTATCGATGACAGTCACCACATTGCCACGCAGGTTGATGATCCCCAGTACGTACTCAGGCGCACCCGGCACCGGTGCAATTTCGGTGTAGCGCAACACCTCCTGAACCTGCATCACATTGATGCCGTAGGTTTCGTTTTCCAGTTGGAAGGTTACCCATTGCAGCACTTCATCTTCGGCCAGATTCTGTGCGATATTGCGCTTTTCTGTCATGTTTTTATTCCTTTTATGAAAACGTCTACTGCTAAAACTAGCAATAAAACAGCTCGATTGCAGAAGTTATCAGCGACCTTCTATGTTAACCCCACGCTCCAGCAACAGGAGCAGTTCGCGGACGTGTAACAGGGCACACATTTTTTCTTTGACCATGCCCGCCAACCAGGGGCGCTTGCCCTCCTGATGGCGCCATTTCACTTGGTCACGGTGTAACAATTCAGTCCCTTTGAGATGGTGGCAGGCTAATCCCCACGGCGATTCACCAAGCATAATCAGATACTTGTAATCATCCATCTCGAGATGCTGACCCGGCATGACCCACTGGGCAGTATCGACCACATTCATCTTCTGCTCGCGAGAGGTCATGATCCCCTTGTACCAGCCAGGCTGGCCAAACAGGGAGGTGATCTCGCCCAACTGATGAATACCACCCAGCTCGGTCAACGGCACCGCAAACGTCACACCCGCGACTTCAAAGAAAAGGGCCTGAAACTCTTTACCGGTATCGATATTTTCCCAAGCAACCGGTTCACTGGCCTCTACCGGAGCAACCTCCAGCGCAGTCTCGGTCAGGATAGTAGTATGGGGCTCTGCAACCTCGGGAAGCAGAACCTCCGCAGGCCATTCAGGCTCCACCGGCAGCAGTGATTCCTCTGCCACAATCTCCAGCGGAGTGGTGAGTGTTATCTCCTGGGTGAAGGCATCATTTTCGAACTGGACTTGTCCCACCTGAGCCAATAGCTCACCAAGTTGGGCAAGCCGTGGATCGCTTTCGAGGTAAGGTGCGGAGACTACCTCAGGGACGCTTTGGGGCTGACGTTGCAACTGTAAAACAGGGGCAGATTGAACCTCTTCCACCTCATCCAGCACCAGTGGCTCATCGAGCAGCAGGGAGTGGAAATAGTCATCCATCGCCCGTACTTGAATGGTATCTCTCATGCCGTCACCTCATGAACCCGTTGCCGCTCAAGGGCATCCAGATGGTTGAGCAGCGTTTCATATGCATAGGTTCCACGACTCCCGGGAGAATAGATAGACGGGGGGATATGCAGCAAGCTGGCATCCCGAAACTTGGTATCAATAGGGATCACCGCATTCCACACCGAATCCCCATATTGATCCTTGATCGATTTCAAGGTCATCAAAGAAGCACGGGTGCGCTTGTCGAACATGGTCGGGATCACGGTATAACGGAACTTGTCACGCTTGGAACGCTGCATGATCTCGAATGTTTTCATCATCCGCTCCAACCCCTTGAGGGCCAGAAATTCGGTCTGGACAGGCACCAGAATGCGATCGCAGGCAGCCAGCGCGTTGACCATCATCACCCCCAGTACTGGCGGGCAATCGATCAGCACGTAATCATATTGCTCCTGAATGCGCAGCAGTGCCCGCTTCAGTACCAGTCCCATCCCCTCACGATTGCCCATCACCCGATCAAGGGTCGCCAAGGTAATAGATGCTGGCAGTAAGTTGATATTTTCGAACTTGGTCTTAAGCGTCAGTTTATTGACAAGCTCGGCTGTCGGTTTGACAGCTTGAAACAACTCATAGAGGGTTCCATCCAGGCGATCTGAATCAAAATCAAGATATGCAGTCAGCGAAGCATGGGGATCGGTATCAATCAACAGCACCCGCTGGCCACGCTGGGCCAGGATCCCCGCAAGCGAGACCACTGTGGTGGTTTTACCCACACCACCTTTCTGGTTGGCAACCGTCCAAACAATCACTGTATCAATCCTGCCTTGTTGTTATGCGTATGCCACCACCGGGCAAGGTGATCACCTTTATCTCTCCTGCATCCACCGCCTGTTGTACAGCAGGAACCGGTTCGGCAACTACCGTAGGCGTTGCAACCACAGGTGCCGGCGGCACCCAGGCAAATTTGGAGATAGCGACCACAACCTTGCGATTCTGCAGTCTGCCCTGCTCGCTGCCGTTGTCAGCAAAGGGGGAAAACTCGCCATATGCCTCGAACGCCAGACGCTGGGGGGCGATCCCATCGGCAATCAAACCATTGAGTACCGCTTCGGCCCGAGCAGCAGAAAGCGCCCAGTTAGAACGATAAATTTCATTATTTATCTGTTGGTTATCGGTATAACCCCGAACCCTTACATAGTTATCGACCGGTTTGAGAATACTTGAAAGAGTATTAATGACCGGTGCTGCGTTTGGTCCCAAAAAGGCACTGCCGCTACCAAACAACAAGCCGGAACTGAGTTCAACCGTCAGCCAGTTCTCATCTTGCGTCAGTTTGACGATACCGGCATCTACCAGCGAGCCCATGCTCTGTTGCAACTGCATATCGAGTTTTGCAAGTGTCGCGCCATCTTGCAGCACTGGCACACCAGAAATAGGAGCAAGTGAAGGAGAGGGGGATGCTGGGCTTTCCAGCAATGATGGAGAGGCAGATACCGGGTTATCCAGCAGGGAATTACCCTGCCCTTCAAGCAAGCCATTGCCGCCAGACTGCATGACACTGAACGCCTGGCTCATACCATCAATCACCGCGCGATACTTGTCCTTGTTCACCAGTGCAACAGAGTAGAGCACCACGAACAAGGCAAAGATCAGCGTCATATAATCGGCATAGGAGACCAGCCAGCGGTCAAGATGCTCGCGACCCTGCAAGTGCAACCGATAGCGCTTGCGCATGGCTACTCTCCTTTCAAATAGGCCCTGAGCCGGCGTTCAACCTGCAAGCCGTTTTCACCATGGGCGATAGCCAGCAGCCCTTCCAGGGTCATCTCCTGAAAGAGTGCATAGTGATAGTGAAATGCGCGTAGCCTGTTGGCGATAGGCAGGTAGATGAGGTTGGCAAACCCCACTCCATAGATGGTTGCCACAAATGCCACTGCGATCCCAGCTCCCAGTGCTGATGGGTCTTCGAGATGAAACATGGCCTGGATCAGGCCCAGCACGGCACCGATGATCCCGATGGTCGGACTGTACCCCCCCATTGCTTCAAATACCCTGGCGGCATGTTCATTACGCTCCTGCTCGATATCGATATCGGCTTCGAGCAACATGCGAATATCCTCCGTGGAGACCCCATCGACAATCATGCCAAGCCCTTGGCGAGTAAAGTTGTCTTCCTCCTGCTCGGCCTGATTTTCAAGGGCCAGCAGCCCTTGCTGGCGCGCAAAGACGGCCCATGACTGCAACCGTTCGGCCTGCGCCGCGAGATCTTGGTGGGGAGGGGTAAAAATCCATAACAGCTGGCGCAACGCCAGCAGAATGTACTTGGCTGGAGTCTGCAACGTGACGGCACCAACGGTACCACCCAGCACGATCAAAAAAGCGGGGCCGTCCACCAACGTCAACAGGGAGCCGCCATGCCACAGTTGGGCAATGGCAATCGCCCCCAATGCCAGGAGCAGACCGAGCAAGCCCATGATTAGCGCCCCAACTCAACCAGAATACGCTGGGCCACCTTGTCCAGAGGGAGTGATTCGCTGGCAATCCCCGCTTTGGCTACCGCTTGGGGCATACCATATACCACGCAGGAAGCCTCATCCTGAGCCCAGATGGTTGATCCCTGCTCTTTCAGCAGTCTGGCGCCATCACGGCCATCTGCGCCCATACCGGTCAGCACAATCGCCAATACCTTGTCGGCATAGGTTTTGGCCGCAGAGGCAAAAGTGATGTCCACACAAGGCTTGTAATTTACCTTGTCGTTGCCATCCACGATGCGGATGCGAGCCCCAGTACCGCGACCTTCCAACAGCATCTGCTTACCACCAGGCGCCAGATAGGCATGTCCGGGTTTAAGCACATCGCCATCTTCCGCTTCCTTGACGCCAATCTGACATAACCCGTTGAGACGGGCAGCAAACGCGGCGGTAAAAGTGGCTGGCATATGCTGGATAAGCAGGATGGGATGGGGAAAATCCCCCGGCAACTTGGTCAGTACATTTTGCAAAGCAACTGGTCCGCCGGTAGAAGTGCCGATTGCCACCAACTGATAACTCTTGCCACTGCGCTTGAAGGAAGCACTTGGCACAATACGTTGTAGGTCAGGCTGACGATCAGGAGTTCTGGGCGCAGTGCTTCCCAGCGGAGCACGAATAACCGGTTCAGGTGCTTTGGGACGGGCAGCGGATGTCATCAGGAAGCGCTTGCGGGAGATCTCCTTCACCCGCTGTTGCAACAGTCTGACTGCTTCGTCCTTGTCTCTGGCAATGTCTTCAAATTTCTTGGGCAAGAAGTCGAGAGCACCGGCGTCCAGCGCGTCCAGTGTCGCCTTGGCGCCTTCATGAGTCAGGGATGAAAACATCAGAATGGGGGTTGGGCACTTGGCCATGATCTCCCGCACCGCACTGATGCCATCCATCACGGGCATCTCGATGTCCATGGTGATCACATCAGGACGCAGCGACATCACCTTGTCCACTGCTTCACGTCCATTCTGGGCCGTATCAATCACCGTCAGCATGGGATCCTGATTAATGATCTCGCTCACCCGACGGCGAAAGAAGCTCGAATCGTCGACAACTAATACCTTGACTGCCATTGTTGTTTTTCTAACTCCTTGGGCCTGAGCTATTAATGTCTACGCGCATATGCTTTGAGCAGACTCGGCACATCCAAAATAAGAGCAATTCCGCCATCACTGGTAATCGTCGCCCCAGCCATGCCTGGGGTACCTTGAAGCAGGTTATCAAGAGGCTTGATGACCACCTCTTCCTGACCAATCAGGCTGTCTACCACAAATCCGATTTGCTGAGTGCCAATCTGCACTATTACCACATGTCCGGTATCCTGACGTGAACGTTTGTTGGCGCCACGAATCAACCATTTGTGCAGATAGAAGAGCGGTATCGCCTTCTCGCGCACAATGATGGTGAGCTGACCATCAACCATGTTGGCTTTTTTCAGGTCCAGATGGAAAATCTCGTTCACACAACCAAGGGGAAGTGCGAAGGTCTGCTCACCCACTTCAACCATCAGAGTCGGCAGAATGGCTAGCGTCAACGGAACCTTGATTTCGAGACGGGTACCTTTCCCCCAAGTGGAATCTATATGCACCGACCCATTGAGGCTGACAATGCTGGTTTTAACCACATCCATCCCGACACCACGGCCAGAGATATCGGAGATCTCGGCCTTGGTTGAAAAGCCCGGGGCAAAAATCAGGTTATAGGCATCGTTGTCGCTCATGCGAGCAGCAGTATCTGCATCCAGAACACCGCGACTGATTGCGATGGACTTGAGTTTCTCAGGATCCATCCCTGCTCCATCATCCTCAATGCAAAGCAGAATATGGTCACCTTGCTGGGAGGCACTAAGGGTGATCGTCCCTTGCCGCGGTTTGCCCGCTTTCTCCCGCACATCAGGCATTTCGACCCCATGATCGCAGGAGTTGCGAACAAGGTGAACCAGAGGATCGGCGAGCGCCTCTACCAGGTTTTTATCAAGATCGGTCTCTTCCCCCACCATCACCAGCTCAATCTCTTTCTTGAGGGTTCTGGCCAGATCACGCACCACGCGTGGGAAACGACCAAATACCTTCTTGATTGGCTGCATGCGGGTTTTCATAACCGCACCTTGCAGGTCAGCCGTTACCACATCCAGATTGGCAACCGCCTTTGACATCTCTTCATCATTGCTGGCAATACCCAGGCTCACCAACCGGTTACGGACCAGTACCAACTCACCTACCATGTTCATGATGACATCGAGAGTCTTGGTATCCACCCGCACCGTCGTATCGCTTTGCACAGCACTATTTTCTACTGGCGCAGGCGCCGCCTTGGCGGCAGACGCTGGTGCCTTGGCTGCTTCGGCAGATTTTGCGGGAGCAGCCGGTGCTGGTTTGGCTACAGGAGTGGCCGGTTTGGACGGAGTCACCGCGGCAGGTGCGGCAGGTGCGGCAGGTGCGGCAGGTGCGGCAGGTGCGGCAGGTGCGGCAGGTGCGGCAGGTGCGGCAGGTGCCAGAGTACTCTGAGGCCCTTGACCACGACCATGCAATTCATCAAGCAGGCGCTCAAACTCATCATCATCGATAAGCTCGTCCACCTCTTTTTGCACCGACTTCAGAGGATTCACCTCTGGCGCCCCCATGTGCTGTCCCTGACCATGGAGTTGATCCAGCAAGGCCTCAAACTCATCATCGGTGATATCGCCAGATTGGCCAGCAACAGATGATCCTGCCGCACTATTGGTTGTGGTTGGTGTGCCCCCCACGCCATGCAACTCATCCAGCAGACGCTCGAATTCATCAGCTGAAATCTCGTCGATGGAGCCGCCCCCGTTAACAGCTGCAGGATCGCTTGCTTGGTTTATCGGTTCAACGACCTCGGGGTCAGAGACAACCTCAACAACAGAAGTAACAGCCTCCGGCTCCATGCCATTAGCACCGCTGGTCGCGGTTCGAAGTTGCTCTTCTCCTTCAGGCTTGCACAACTCGTGGAGGTCATGGAGCAAATCATCAGACGCAGGACTTGGCGCTTCACGGTTTTGTACTTGGGCGAACATCACGTTTATGGCGTCCAGCGCTTGCAGGATTACATCCATAAGCTCGGCAGTCACTGTTCGCTTGCCGTTACGCAAGATATCAAATACGTTTTCGGCACCGTGACATACGTCAACCAACTCACCCAAAGACAGGAAACCGGCGCCGCCTTTTACAGTGTGGAAACCGCGAAAGATGGCATTTAACAGATTCTTGTCGTCAGGCCGCTTTTCCAAGTCGACCAGTTGCTCAGACAACTGTTCCAATATTTCGGATGCTTCGACCAGAAAGTCTTGCAGTATGTCTTCATCAACTTCGAAGGCCATGCGTCACTCCATTAGAATCCCAAGCTAGACAGCAGATCGTCCACATCATCCTGACCATTGACTACATCGGCACGCGCCTCTGGATTCATGATGGGGCCTTCGGCTTCAATCCCGTTCGCAGGGAGAGTTCGAGTTGCATGCTCAGCTGCAGCCTCACCAAACATAGTCAGCATTTCTATTAATTTTGTTTCGACTTCCTGAACCAGCTTGATGACCTTGCGGATCATCTGTCCTGTCAAATCCTGGAAGTCTTGTGCCATCAGTATTTCTGTCAGCAGTTGTCGTAACTTATCGGCATCTGATTCAGAAGCCTTAATGAAATCATCGAGTTGATGGCATAAGGACTTAAACTGTCCCACGCTCATATCCCTGGACATCAGTGCATTCCAGTTCGGCATCACCAACTGGATATTATCATTCAGGCGATCAGCTATCGGCAGACTAGCCTCAACAGCATCCATGGTGCGATTAGCAGCCTTATCGGTCATATCGATGACATAATTGAGGCGCTCCCGCGCATCGGGAATGTCATGGGTGGCCAAATCGGGAATTCGGGGGTCGAGACGAAATTCTTGAAGTGAGTTATGCAGTTGTCGGGTCAGCTGACCAACTTTATCAAACAGATCGGCTGCGTTGGGGGCACATACATTGGCAAGCAGTTCATCGGCCAGCTCGAATTCACCTTGCTCCAGATGAGCAACAAGCATCCTTGCCTGGTCGAGCGAAATCATTGCTCTCGTTTTGGCCATCATCCCTGCTGCTCCTTAGCCAAGGCGTTCAAAAATTTTGTCGAGTTTTTCTTTGAGCGTTGCTGCAGTGAAAGGCTTGACGATATAACCGTTAACGCCGGCTTGCGCGGCTTCAATGATCTGCTCACGTTTGGCTTCCGCCGTCACCATCAGCACCGGCAGATGCTTGAGCTTCTCATCGACACGAATGGCTTTCAGCAGGTCGATACCTTGCATGCCTGGCATGTTCCAGTCAGTAACCACAAACTGGAAATCACCATTTTTCAGCATCGGCAGTGCTGTGTTGCCATCATCCGCTTCATGGGTATTGTTGAACCCAAGGTCGCGCAGCAAGTTCTTGATAATCCGGCGCATCGTTGAAAAATCGTCAACAATGAGGATTTTCATGTTCTTGTCCAAAATTCCCTCCTCAATAGCCACCTGAGTGGCTCACTTACATGATGCTAAAAATGGGTTGTGTCATGCGGATTATGCCTTAGAGTTTCATCTCAGTGTAGCCAGTACAAACACTTATAGATGCCAATCTCTCAAACGAGCGCGCAGTCTGTGCATTGCTTGGCTATGTATCTGACTCACGCGCGACTCACTTACATTCAAAACCTCACCAATTTCACGTAAATTCAGCTCTTCATCGTAGTAAAGAGAGAGAACCAGAGCTTCTCTCTCTGGTAAGCGACCGATTTGCTCCGACAGTTGAATTTGAAATCGTTCTGCGGCCAGTTCATCAAACCCGGAGCCTGACGGTGCTTCATCAGGGTTACCGATCACATCCTCACTGACCCCCAAATCCTCGATACCGATGATCTTGCCGCAGGAGACATCCTGCAACATGACATGATAATCAGCGAGAGAGACTCCCATTTGCGCTGCGACTTCCGTATCACGAGCATCCCGTCCATTGGCTTGCTCAACATTTTCGATCGCTTCTGCAATCGCTCGGCTGTTTCGATGCACGGAACGAGGCACCCAGTCACCACGCCGGATCTCATCCAGCATGGCACCACGGATACGAATCCCGGCATAGGTCTCGAAACTGGCCCCCTTGCTACCATCAAAGTTCCGCGACGCTTCGAGAAGCCCAATCATACCTGCCTGGATCAGGTCATCCAGCAAGACACTGCTTGGCAGGCGAGCCAGCAAATGCTGGGCAATCCGCTTGACCAGTGGAGCATGGCGCTCTACCAGCAGATAGGAATCCTGATGACGCAAGTACGCTTGGGCTTTATTCACGGGAACCTTCCTGTGTGGTGGCCTGAGTCTGTAACAGATTCTCCAGGAAAAACTCCAGATGACCGCCAGGCTGGTTGGGTACCGGCCAGCTAGCCGCTTTGTTGGCCAATGCGCGGAAAGCCAAAGCCGCCGGCGACTTGGGAAACGCCTCGACAATCAGTTTCTGCTTGCGTACTGCTGCGCGTAAATTGGTGTCATAAGGCACGCAGGCAACCAGTTCCAGTGACGTATCGAGGAAACGATCCGTTACCCGGGTCAGCTTGGCAAAAAGCTCCTGCCCTTCGCGCAGGCTGCGTACCATGTTTGCCACTACCTTGAAGCGAAATACACCGTGCTCTTTGGAAAGGATCTTGATAAGGGCATAGGCATCGGTAATAGAGGTAGGCTCGTCACACACCACCACCATGATGTCCTGCGCGGCGCGGGTGAAACTCAGCACCATGTCCGAGATCCCCGCCGCCGTATCCACCATCAGAATATCAACCTGGGTCTTCATCTCGCTGAAGGCGCGGATCAGTCCGGCATGTTGTACCGGCGAAAGCTCGACCATAGACTGGGTCCCCGAGGTTGCAGGCACAATCATCATGCCGTACGGTCCCTCAACGATAATGTCGTCGATCGTGCACTCGCCTGCCAGCACGTGAGAGAGATTGCGATGAACCCGCAACCCCAGCATGACGTCAACATTTGCCAGACCAAGGTCAGCATCCAGCACCATCACCCGTTTGCCTTGGGCCGCCATGGCTCCCGCCACGTTCAGGGTCACGTTGGTCTTGCCTACGCCACCTTTACCACCGGAAACGGCGATCACTTTTACTCGATTGTTTTGACGCATTTTGCGCAGACCACTCGCCTGATCCATATACATGTTACTCATAAAACTCCGAATCTTCGGCCTCGCCAAAGCCTGTGCCCCAGAAATAGGGCTCCTCTGTTTCTCGCTCCAGCGAGCCCATGGCAGCTCCGACGAGCTGCGCCGCATTGGCAACCTGAATATCTTCCGGAACCCGCTGCCCATCAGTGATGTAACTGATAGGCAAGACATTCTGGATACACACGTTAATTACTTCGCCCAGATTCAGACTCTCATCCAACTTTGTAAGTATGCAGCCGCTCAAGGGAATGCGCCGGAAATGGTCAACCGCTTCCTGCATTACCCGACGCTGGGAAGTTGCCGACATCACCAGATAGCTGCGGATCCTCACCTTGGCATTTTTGACCAGGGTATCGAGCTGCTCGGTCAGCCGGATATCCCGTTGCCCCACGCCTGCCGTATCGATCAATACCAGCCGGCGGTGGCGGAACTGATAGAGGGCATTGGCCAGCTCTTCGGCATCACGCACCTGACGAACCGGACAGCCCATGATCCGGCCATAAGTCTGTAATTGCTCATGAGCCCCGATCCGGTAATTGTCAGTGGTGATAAGGGCCACCTGCTCGGCGCCATACTTCATGGCAAAACGGGCTGCCAATTTGGCAATGGTGGTCGTCTTGCCCACCCCTGTTGGCCCCAGCAGAGCAACCGCCCCCCCCTGACGTAAAATTTCGTCTTCACTGATCTTGAGCTGAGCCGTCAACACTTCAGCCAACTGGGCCATCGCCTGATGGATAGGCATGTCTTCAGGGATCAGCCCCGCCAGTTGATCGGAAAAGGCATCGTCAAAGCCCATCTTCTTGAGCTCTTTGATGAGCAGGGCACGCATCGGCTCGCGTCGTTCAACCTCCTGCCACATCAGACCGGAGATCTGGTGCTCCAGCAATTTACGGATGCTGGCCATCTCCTTGCGCATCCCCTCCATCTCCTGATCCCGCTGGGCAGGTTGATGGGCCCGTTGGCCGGATACGACACGCGCCTTGGGTTTGGCAGGTTCCGGGACTGTGCCCCACTGTCCCTGCTCGGCCAGCGTTCTGGGCACTGCATTGGCAGCAGCCAGACCAGCCGATTGGGTGTTGCCCATGGGAGCCCCATTGCCAGGCTTCAGTTTCTGCTGACGCGCGAGGAGGGCGGCCAGGGTATCAGCATAATGTTCGTTCTGTTCCTGAACCTTTGCGGGCTCGGGACGGGTCATCTGCCGAGCAGCAGACGAAATATTGACGCTCTCATCGTTCAGCTGACGGCGAACCGGCGCATCTTTGGGGCCCGGAACCTGGGATTGATAATCAACAGCGGCGACTATCTCTACCCCCCCGGTAACCTTCTTGTTGGACATGATGACGGCATCGGGCCCGAGCGTCTCCTTGACCTCGGCCAGAGCCGTTCGCATGTCCTTGGCAAAAAACCGCTTAATCTTCACCCGTCGTCTCCGCTAACTAGTTCTGCCCTACCGCACTGACGATGCGAATCTGCTTGTCGTCCGGCACTTCCTGATAGGACAGCACACGTAATCCAGGAATGGCATTCTTGACAAATTTCGCCAGGGTATTGCGCAGGATCCCCGATGTCAGAAGCACAGCCGGTTGGCCTTCCAATTCTTGTCGTTGAGTGGCTTCCACCAGTGAACGCTGCATTCGCTCCGCCAGACCCGGCTCAATACCGGCGCCATCACCACCACCCGCTTGCAAAGACTGATGCAATATACGTTCCAATTCAGGTGCCAATGTAATCACCGGTAGCTCGGGATCAGGGCCGGCAATCTCCTGAACAATCAGGCGACGCAGGGCAATCCGGCAAGCCGCGGTGAGCACTTCCGGATCCGGGCTGCGCGGCGCGTATTCCACCAGGGTCTGCAGGATAGTGCGCATATCGCGAATTGGCACCCCTTCATTGAGCAAATTCTGTAATACCTTCACAAGGTTACCCATGCTGATCACTTCAGGCACAAGCCCTTCGACCAGTTTGCTCTGATGTTTGCCAATCATGTCGAGCAACTGCTGTACCTCGTCATGGCCGAGCAACAGTGACGCATGGTTGGTCAAGATCTGGCTCAAATGGGTGGCAACTACGGTCGCAGTATCCACCACTGTATACCCCAGGGTCTGCGCCTGTGACACCTGCTCCTTGGCTACCCACACTGCTTCAAGTCCAAACGCGGGATCCAGAGTGGCAATCCCCTGGATCTGGCCGAATACCTGCCCCGGGTTGATGGCCATCTCTTTATCATGGTAGACGTTGGCCTCGCCGGTACTGACTCCCATCAAGGTGATGCGATATTGGTTGGGTGCCAAATCCAGGTTGTCGCGAATGTGGACAGCAGGCACCAGAAAGCCCAGCTCTTGCGAGAGTTTCTTGCGCACCCCTTTGATCCGGTTGAGCAGTTCGCCCCCCTGATTGCGATCCACCAGCGGGATTAGCTGGTAACCCACTTCCAACCCGATGATGTCTACCGGCATCACATCGTCCCAGCTCAACTCTTTCTGCTCATGCGATGGCTGATCTGCACTGGTCGGCATCAACTCGCCACTGGCTGCTTTGGCTACCGCCAGTTTCTCGCGGCGCAGCAGCCACCAGGCTCCGGCGGCAGCGAGCGCCCCCAGACTCAGGAAGGCGAAGTGCGGCATCCCCGGCACCAACCCCATCATCAGCAGGATACCGGCAGAGATGATCAAGGCCTTGGGGTTATCGAACAGTTGGCCTAATACCGCTGTGCCCATATCCTGATCGGTATTCTGACGGGTCACTATGATGGCTGCGGCGATAGAGAGCAGCAGGGAGGGGATCTGCGCTACCAGACCGTCACCGATCGCCAGCAGGGTATAGATCTCGGCAGATTCGCTGAAGGTAAGATGATGCTGCATCATCCCGATGATGAAGCCGCCGATGATGTTGATGAAGAGGATCATGATGCCTGCTATCGCATCACCTTTGACGAACTTGGAGGCACCATCCATGGAGCCATAGAAATCGGCTTCCTGGGTTACATCAAGGCGACGCTTCTTCGCCTCTTCCTGATTGATGAGACCGGCATTCAAATCGGCATCGATAGCCATCTGTTTACCCGGCATCGCATCCAGGGTAAAACGGGCACTCACTTCCGCGATCCGCCCGGCACCCTTGGTGATAACTACAAAGTTGATGATCATCAGGATGGTAAAGACGATGATACCGACCGCATAGTTGCCGCCGATCACCACGTTACCGAATGCCTCGATCACATGGCCTGCCGCTGCACTGCCATTGTGGCCCTCCAGCAGCACCACTCGGGTCGAGGCCACGTTCAACGCCAGCCGCAGCAAGGTGGCGAGCAGCAATACGGTCGGGAAGGCAGCAAATTCGAGGGGGCGCCGGGTATAAACGGATACCAGCAGCACCACGATAGAGAGCGCAATGTTGAAAGAGAAGAGCACATCCAGCATCAGCGGGGGGATGGGTAACACCACCATGCCGAGCGCAGCCAACACCAGCAGAGGGGTACCAAGGCCTTTGCTCAACACTCCCCGAGACTGTTTTAACTGGCCCAATACTGCCTTGAAATCCATCGCTCTTCTCAATGTCAACCTGCTGGTGCCAGATTAAAGCAAACATTAAGCCAACAATGCAAAACATTGAAATACAATGAGTTTACTTTTACAGCGTCAGAACTTTGTCATTTGCGATATTCGGTCGGAATGGGGAGATCCTTGGCCAACGGTTGAGGACGGCGCCCCTGGCCACGGCGGAATTTCTTGAGCTGGAAGACATAGGCCAGAACCTGAGCAACCGCCGCAAACAGCCCTTCCGGAATCTCGCGGCCCAACTCGGTAGAGTGGTAGATAGCCCGGGTCAAGGCCGGTGACGGCATGATGGGTATCTCGTATTCTCTGGCTATCTCCCTGATCTTCATTGCAATTTCATCAGTGCCCTTGGCCACGACCTTGGGTGCGGCACCGGGTTTGCCCGCATCATACTTGAGCGCCACCGAGTAGTGGGTCGGGTTGGTGATCACCACATCGGCCTTGGGTACATCCCCCATCATCCGGCGCATCGCCATCTGCATCTGCAACTGGCGGATCTTGCCCTTTACCTCGGGTTTACCCTCGCTATCCTTGAACTCGTCCTTCACCTCCTGCTTGGTCATCTTGAGCTGACGCATATGGTTCCATTGCTGGAACGGCACATCGATGGCCACAATAGGCAACAAGGCACAGCAAAGGATGATCAGCATCCACAAAAAAAGGTCAAGGGCATCTATGATGCCGCCGGGAAAGCCCTCCATGGAGAGGTTGAGCAGATGATTAAACTGGCTTGAGAGCATCCACCAGGCAAACAGAGTAATGAACACCACCTTGGCGATGGACTTGACCAGCTCGATCAGTGACTGCACTCCAAACATTCGCTTGAACCCGCTGATGGGGCTCATCTTGCTGAATTTCGGCATCATTGCCTCAGTGGAGAAGTTCATTCCCCCCATCAGGATATTGCCGATAAAAGCCGCGATGGCGACCAGAGCGAAGAGCAGTCCGAGCGGAAACACCAGTTCCCCCAGCAGCGCCGGCACCATGGCTACCATGGCATTGGGATCGAAAGCCTGCTCTCTGTTTAGCGTGAAGCCCATAGTCACCACCTTGAGCATGGCGCTCGCCAGGTAACCCTTGATCAACAGCAGGCCAAAGACGGCTGACAGCAGTACGCTGGCAGTTCCCAGCTCTTTTGAACGTGCAATCTGCCCTTTTTCACGGGCTTGTTGCAGTCGTTTGCCCGTGGGTTGTTCGGTACGTTCCTGGTCGGTATCAGCCATTGACACCTCCGAAACATTGGGTGTCGATCAGCTCGCAACTGACCTCCTGCACCCGCTCCCACAAGGTGTCGAAATGGCCGAGGAAGCCGCCGATCGTAAGCCAGAGGATAAGCAAACCCGACATCATGCTGACGGCAAAACCGATACTGAAAATATTGAGCTGGGGGGCAGCCCGGGTCATCACGCCAAAAGCGAAGTTGATAAGCAGCAAAGCCACGATGGCAGAGAGAGCCATCACCAGCGAGGCCTGATACATGACCCCCAGGAATGCGCTCAGTGTTTGCATCGAAGAGACAGACAAACCGCTATCAGAGATGGGGAGCGTCTCAAAACTGAGGATCACCAGGCGCAGCATCACCAGATGACCATCGAGCGCCAGAAATACCAGGGTCGCCAGCATCAGATAAATCTGACCGACCACAGGGGCCGACTGGCCATTCATCGGATCCACCAGGGTGGCAAAACCCAGGCTGGTTTGCATGGCGATCACCTGCCCCGCCATCACGAAGCTCTCCATCAGAAACTGGGTCATCAACCCCAGCGCAATACCGATGAGCAGTTGCTGGCCCAAGACCAGAAAACTGCCGGCAGAGAAGAGCTCCACAGGAGGCATGGGAGGAAGCAGAGGAGCAACCAGAAACGTCACGGCTACCGCCAGCCCCAACCTGATCCGTGCTGCGACCAGCCGGCTGCCAAATACCGCCATAACCATGAAAAGGCTGCTTATTCTGGCCAGTGGCCAGAGAATGGCAGACAACCACTCCATGATCAGAGCGGTGGTATAGGTCACCCCACCACCTCGGGAATTTGATTAACCATCAGGATGAAGAAGTCCATCAGACTCTGCATTCCCCAGTGAGCACCGGCACCCAGCGCAAGCAGTGTCACGATGAGACGTGGCAGAAAGCTCAAGGTCTGTTCGTTGATGGAGGTAGCGGCCTGAAAGATGGCGACAACCAGACCTATAGCCAAACTGGGCAAGATAACGGCACTTACCATGATATTGACCAGCCAGAGCGCCTCACGAAAGACGTCGACAAAGGTTTCGGGACTCATGTTCTGGCTCCTTGCTCGCGACCGGTTAACCGGCACCCAGTCCGAAACTGTTAGCCAACGATCCCAGGATCAGGTTCCAGCCATCCACCATCACAAATAGCATCAGCTTGAAAGGCAGCGAGACGATCATCGGCGAGAGCATCATCATCCCCATCGCCATCAGGATGCTGGCGACCACCAGATCGATGACCAGAAACGGCAAGAACAGCATAAAGCCAATCTGGAAGGCTGTTTTCAGTTCGCTGGTAACAAAGGCCGGGATCAGCACACGCAGCGGCACATCGGCAGGCTTCTCTACCTGTACGTTGGCGATCTCCATGAAGGTATTGAGATCCTTTATCCGGGTCTGAGCCAGCATGAACTGGTGGATGGGCAATTCAGCCCGTTCCAGCGCCTCCTTGGCCTGAATGGTTTCGGACAGATAGGGCTGCAGCGCCTCATCATTGATACGATCCAGCACCGGCGACATGATGAAAAACGACATGAATAAGGCAATACCGATCAACACCTGGTTGGAGGGGCTCTGTTGCAGACCGATCGCCTGACGCAAGATACCCAACACTATGATGATGCGGGTAAACGAGGTCATCATGATGACCATGGCCGGCAAGAAGGAGAGCGCGGTCATCAACGCCAGCACTTGCAGGGTCAGGCTGTACTCCTGAGAGCCATCTCCCATGGTCTTGACTGTCACTGCCGACATACCATCCTGCGCCAACGCAGGCCAGGCGTAAAACAGCGGGATCAACAGGCAAGCCAGCCATCCGGTTTGCCACAACAAGCCGTTAGTTTTTTTCATGTTTGCCCATCAATTTACCCAGCTGCTGGGAAAATGCCTGCGGCTGCTGCTCGTCCAGCGGCTCCTCCAGCCGATAGAGAAAGTTGACCTGCTGTGGCGTCACCCCTAGCAGCAACTGCTGCTCACCCACCTTGACCACCAGCAACTTCTCCTTGTATCCCACTGGCAGCGTGGCGATCACTCTCATCTGTCCGCCCCCCATGGCGTTGGCAATCTTGCTCTTCTTGAGCAAAAAACCCAGCACCAAAATAAGCCCGATCACCATCAGGCTGGAGATCAGCCAAGAGCTCAGGCTGGGAGCATTTGCTGCCCCCCCCACCTCGGCAAATACCGGCAGTGGCAGCAACAACAGCAGCAGACGCATCATTTGAGTTTCTTAATCCGTTCAATCTGGCTGATGACATCAGTCAGGCGAATACCGAACTTGTCGTTTACCACCACCACCTCGCCGTGGGCGATCAGGGTACCGTTGACCAGCACGTCCAGCGGCTCGCCTGCCACCCGATCCAGCTCCACCACCGAGCCCTGGTTGAGCTGCAGCAGATTACGAATGCTGATCTGGCTGCGACCGACCTCCATCGAGATGGTGACCGGAATATCCAGAATGGTGTCAAGCTTGCGCCGCTCCTCGGCACTGATAGGGGCATCGTCCTTGAGCTCTTCCAGCGGAGCCGGTTTGGCTTCCGCCGTCACCTGCTCCTCCAGTGCTGCCGCCCAGGCATCAGCCATCAGATCCTCTTCCTCTGTTCCGCTCATCTTGTTTCCTTATACCGCTTCGTGACAGTCCATAACCGCAAACCGTCGATTAACGCTGTTGTTCTTCGATGCTGCGCTCAAGCTCTTCCAGCTCGGCCTCACCATCGATACGTACACCGCCCCGGGTCACCAGATGCATCTCGGTCTTGACCCCTTCCGGGCGCTTGAGCTTGTCGGTGATCTTGAGTGCCACATTCTCCTTCGTCCGCCCCATCTTGGCGTGGAAGGTGGGCAAATCTTCCACATAAACCAGCAGATGTTCAGGCATGTCGACCGGAATAATATCTCCCGGCTGCAGCTCCATCAGCTCACGCAGTGTAAGCTCGGTCTCCAGCAGTTTGGCCCTCAACTCGACTTTTACATCCATGATCTCGTCGCGCAGCGCCTTGCTCCAGCGCACGTCTGTATCACCCTTGTCACTCTGCACACCGGCATCAAGCAGTTCACGGATCGGCTCCAGCATGGAGTAAGGCATAGCCACGTGGAAATCACCGCCACCACCATCAAGTTCGATGTGAAAGGAGCTTACCACGATCACTTCAGTCGGGCTGACGATGTTGGCCATCGCCGGGTTCACTTCAGAGTCGAGATACTCAAACCCTACGTCCATCACCGGCGCCCAGGCATCCTTGTAATCCTCAAACACCAGTTTGAGCAACATCTGGATGATCCGGCGCTCGGTCGGCGTGAATTCACGTCCCTCAATCTTGGCGTGGTAGCGACCGTCACCACCAAAGAAGTTCTCCACCAGGATGAAAACCAGCCGCGCCTCCATGGTGATGAGTGCGGTTCCTTTCAATGGTCGGAAACGCACCATGTTGAGGCTGGTCGGCACGAACAGAGTGTGAACATACTCGCCAAACTTCAGCATCTGTACGCCGTTGATGGAGACCTCGGCGGTACGGCGCATCATGTTGAACAGGCTGATCCGCATGTGGCGGGCAAAACGTTCGTTCACCAGCTCCAAGGTTGGCATCCGGCCACGGACGATGCGGTCCTGGGAGGAGAAGTCAAACTGGGCAACACCGGGATCTCCGGCGCCGCCTATCTCTTCCTCTTCGACATCATCGACACCGTGCAAGAGGGCATCAATTTCGTCCTGACTTAACAGATCGCTCACGCTTCACCTACTGCATTACAAAGCCGGTAAACAGCACTTGTTCGATAACGGGGGAAGAGACTAGGTCCTTGAGCACCCGACGGCACTCTTCCAGTGAATCTTTGCGCAGCTTCTCCTTGCCTTCAAAGGTCATCAGCTGTTCGGCACTGGCCGCACTGAACACCCGCAGCAAGGTACCTTCAATCAGGGGAATATTCTGTTTGGCCAACGTCTCGTCGGCGGTGCCGCGCACCATCAACTGGATCTTGATCTGCACCAACCGATCCCGCTGGGTACCCGCGACGTTGAAGACAAAGGGGCGTGGCATCCCGACATAAAGGGATGGCTGGGGTGCTTCCACCTTGGGTTGGGCATCGGCTCCCTCCGCCGCTTCTGCAGGGGGCGCATCCGAGCCGGAGAGCATAAACCAGGCACCAGCTCCACCACCGCCCAGCAAAATAACCGCCAGGGCAATGATAATGATCAGCTTCTTTTTCTTGCCCGCAGCCGGGTCTTTTAGCGTCAATTCGTTATCGTCAGCCATCCCTTGTCCACCCTAGTCTCAAACTTGTTCGATATCATAAACTTACTCGGGATTGCATCAAGCATAGAAATCTATTCCAGAGCCGTTTGTCGATTCCACCAGCAAACTGAGGTTGGCTGTGGTGAGTTCTCCCTCAACCAGCCCGTTACCGGCATGTGACTGACCGCCACCCTGGCCCTGCTGCCCCTGCCCGCCAAAAGTGGGCTGACCCTGCTGTTGCTGTTGCTGCGACTGCTGTTGAACCTGCGTCTGGCCAAGCTGGATCCCCTGCCCTGCCAGCATTTCACGCAGACGAGGCATCGCCTGCTCCAGCATCTCGCGAGTCTGTCCATGCTGAACAACGAAATGGACGTTAGCCTGACTGTCCGCTCCAATCTGGATTTGGATCTTCATCTTGCCAAGACCGAGGGGGTCAAGCTGAATTTCCGCCTGTTGCAGTTTTTCGGCCAGCATCACGTTGACCTTCTGGTGCAATTCGGCAGGCGCTTCCTGACTGGCCAGTTTCAGATGGGGTAAATTCTGCGGTTCACGGCGCAACGTAGCCTCAGTGGCGGGCGCCCGGCTTTCGGCCACCTGTGGCTGGGGCTGACTGTTCTGGCCATGCTGCACAGTCTGGCTCTGGCTGCTCTCACTGTTCGATGTTGTAGCAACAAGACTCTTCTCCGCCTCACCGACCTTCGGTTTCAGCTCCTGCTGAATCGCTTTGCGCACCTCGTCGGTGCCGGTCACTTCCATCTGCTTGATGCCGGCTGAAATGCTCGACAGCGGTGCTTGTGGCCCCTGAGATTCGGCCTGGGCCAACACCTGCTGCGGCGCCACCATCACGGGAGCGGCAGTGCTATCGGTCTGAGTCGTCGCATTTACCGTCACACTCCCCTGAGCCGCGGCACTTTGCGTCATCATCACCGGTGCCGAGCCTTGATTGGCTACTGTGGTAGTGGCTGTCTGCTGACTCACCTCGGCGGCACGCTTCTCAGCCCCCTTGCCAGCCATGCCAAGGCTCTCAGCGATTGTGGTTACGGTGCCCGCATCAGGTTGCTTGAGCCCCTCGCTGAATGTCTTGAGTACAGTCCCCTGTGTCACGACTTGCGCCGTTGGTCCCTTGCCGGTCACCACACCATTGGCTGAGGAGCCGGATTTGCTGTCGTCCCCCTCTTTCGCTACGAGTGACTCAACAGACTTGGTAGTACTGGCCGACTCATCGACCGGCAGCACCTTGGCCAGCTGAGTCATTCGCTCTGCCCCCGTAAGGGGCTTGGTTGGCTTGCCATCCACCCCGAGCGGTTCTCCCTTGGCAGAGACTTTCTCCCCAGACTGCTGATCCGATGGGGGGGCAACAGCTTCCTCCTCAGAGGAGAAGGCCGCATGGGAGAGAACGACGGAGGATGATGCGTCGCCCTGCGCCACCACTCGCGCCGCAGAGGGCGATACTGTGGTGTCCGGGGTCGATGTGGCGGTCGTGGCCAACGGCGATTGCGCCCCGGTCTGACCAGCAAGCTGGCGGACAATCCTGGAAGCGGCAGGGGCCAGCGCGCTTTCATCAAGCCCAATGCTCTCCTGCTCACCCTCTTGCGGCAACGGATTGCCGTCTAGCGCAGTGGCGCTCTGTTGGGCTGCCACCACCAGCTGGGGTGTCACTAGCGAGGTATCAAGCTTGAGGGAGTCTTGCAGACGCAGCAGAAAGTCGGTAGCGGGAACCTCCTCCATCTTGTTGTCGGCGTCAGGATCCTGCTCCTTGCTGGGCTCCTCGTGGGGAGAGGCACTCTCGGTCGCCAAAGATTTGGCAGACTGAAGAGTCTTAACGCTCTGATTGCTATCAGCAACACCCTGTTCACTGCCCTGGACCTTTGCAATCAGCGAGGCGAAATCCCCCTTGCTCTCGCTCCCCACCATATCAATGCCATTGCTCTCGGAAGCGCCGTTCAGAGGCGCTTTATCCAATCCGTTAGCCGGAACCGAAGGCGTTTGTGTCAGCACTGTCTGCATCATGATGGCATCCCTGAATTCTGGCGGCCCCAACGAGATAGCCGCCGACAATGTCCAGATCAAAGCAAGTTACAGGCCAGCTTGATGAAAACGCCGCAACATGGCGTACTCATCCAGCATTTTCTGCTCCTGACGCAGGGCTTTCTGCTGCTCGCGGCTTGCCTGCTTCTCCAGCAACAGCTCTACCGCCTTGCGCCGCTGCTGAGCCGCCAGCCACTCTTCACGACGTTGCTCCAGAGCCTGACGTACCTGCAGCACCCCTTCGTATTGCTGGGTAGCAGCCTGCTCGAGCTTGTTGATAAAGGCGTGATACTGGCTGTTTTGCTGGGGCGAGATCCCCTGCAAACCTCGATCGGTCCACTGCTGGTGATAGATTTGGCGGTACTGGTTGAGAGCATTTTGCTGATCCATAAACAGCTTGAGGTCCTGCTGCGCTTTTACCAGAGCCAGAGCACACTGCTGCTCGGCCTCAGCCAGCCGCTCAGCCAACAATAACAACCCTTTACTCATTGCCTCACCCTCTCTTCCCAACCGTCATCAACGCATCAAGGGCATCGCCACCATCTGCAAGGCTTGCAGGCCATCATCGTAATGAATGACCTCACGCATCCCCTGCTGCAAGAACTGATCCAGATAGGGTTTTTGAATGATGGCTCGGTCGATACGCGGATCAGAACCCTGGCTGTAGGCACCGATAGTAATGAGATCCCGGTTCTGCTGATAGAGGGAGTAAAACTGCTTGAGGGTCCGCGCCAACTCCATATGTTCCGGCGAAGTGACCATGGGCATGACCCTGCTGATGGACTTTTCGATATCGATAGCCGGATAGTGGCCTGCGTCGGCCAGTTCGCGCGACAACACAATGTGGCCATCGAGAATCGCCCGCGCCGCATCAGCAATGGGGTCCTGCAGATCATCCCCCTCGGTCAGTACGGTGAAGAAGGCGGTGATGGAGCCCTGGCCGTCACTTCCGTTTCCCGCTCGCTCCACCAGCGCAGGTAATTTGGCAAAGACCGAGGGTGGATATCCCTTGGTGGCCGGCGGCTCGCCCACCGCCAGGGCGATTTCACGCTGGGCTTGGGCATAACGGGTCAGTGAGTCCATCAGCAGCAACACATTGAGCCCCTGATCGCGAAAATATTCAGCGATGGCCAGCGCCGTTTCACATCCCTTTAGCCGCATCAGCGGCGAGGCATCGGCAGGGGCCGCCACCACCACGGAGCGGGCACGCCCCTCCTCCCCCAGAATATCTTCGATAAACTCTTTCACCTCCCGGCCCCGTTCACCGATGAGGCCGACCACGACCACATCCGCCACCGAGCCGCGGGTCATCATGCCAAGCAGCACCGATTTACCGACACCAGAACCGGCAAACAGCCCCATTCGCTGGCCCTGACCCACCGTCAGCACAGCATTGATGGCACGTACCCCTACATCCATCGGCTGATGTATCGGGCGGCGAGAGAGCGGGTTGATGCGATGCTGAGCAAACTGCACAGTCCGGGAGGAGAGAATGGGGCCGAGGCCATCGAGCGGCTGGCCGATACCGTCGATGACCCGGCCAAGCAGGTTCATGCCAACCGGTATGCCATGCTCTTCGGTGACGGGCACCACCCGGGCACCGGGGATCACCCCCTTGAGCTGTTCGCTCGGCATCAGATAGAGGCGATCGCCCGAGAACCCCACCACTTCAGCCTCCAGAGTTCCCTCGAGAGTGTCGATGCGACACAAGGCTCCGATGGCGGCACGGCAACCGATGGCTTCGAGGGTGAGCCCCACCACCCTGGTCAATTTGCCGGCAACCGGCGGTTTGGGGGCGCTGTCGCGTACCTTGTACCCTTGCAACCGGTTCAGTAGCGAGCCGCTCATCTGGCCTCCTGGGAACTAAAAAGTGCAACCGGACGACATCGTCAGGCATCGGTTATGGGCGTGGATCCTGCGAAGCCGGGTTCTGCGACGCGTTGTCCCGCAAGAAGATGCGCAGCAACTGATCGATGCGCCCGGAGAGGGTCAGATCGATGCTGGAGAGTTCAGTAGCCAGTTGCAGATCGCCAGGGGAGAGGGTGGGGTCACTCTGCAACCGCCAGTGGCGTCTGGCGCACTCGTCAGCGCCAAATGCCTGCTCGACTCGCGTGATATCATCGGGATGCAGCATCAGAGTCACCCCCTGCTCGGCGGCGGGCAACAATGCCAGCCCCTCCTTGAGTGCCTCCAGCAGGATGCGGGGAGAGGTCTCGGCTTCATGGCGAATGAGCGCGCGGGAAAGTTGCATCACCAGCGCGACCAGTTGCTGCTCTACCGCCTGATCCAGCTCAATCAGGGGATTGGCGAGGCGGGCGACGAGCCCCTGCCAGTGAGCGATCTCCTGCTCAACCAGATCGCGCCCCATGGCCAGTCCCTCTTCCCGCCCCTGCTCGAGACCGGCCGAGTGCCCCTGTTGCAGTCCCTCCAGCTTGCCCTCTTCGAGCCCTTTGGCATAGCCAGCCTCGCGCCCCTCGGCCATTCCTTCTTCCCAAGCCGCCTGACGGATCGCTTCGAGCTCTTCGGCGGTGATGCTGGGAGTCGGTTCCTGTTCGGGCTCCGGTTCCACCACCTCCTCTTCCTGTTGATACCAGTCAGGGGCAAGACCGAGAGCATTGGTCTCGGTCTCGACCGCCACATCCATTTCGGGCCAGCCCCAGGTCTCTACCCTGGTCTCTTCCCCTTCAGGCCGTACATAGCCACGCAGCTTGTTGTTCATCTATTCGCGCCGCTCCTTGCCATGACCGCATACTGGGCTGGCAGACAGGTTCCATGAGTTGGTCATGGTCTAGAGGAACTCCTCGCCACCGCCGGAGCCCAGCATGATTTCGCCTGCATCGGCCAGACGGCGGGCGATGGAGAGGATCTCCTTCTGGGCAGCCTCCACCTCGGAGACCCGGATTGGCCCCATGGCCTCCAGATCGTCTGCCAGCATTTCGGCCGCTCGTTTCGACATGTTCTTGAAAATCTTCTCGCGCATCTGATCGTCGGAGCCCTTGAGGGCGCGCTGCAGCAGATCCCCCGGCACTTCCCGCAGCAAAGTCTGGATACCGCGGTCGTCCACATCGATGAGATTTTCGAACACGAACATCAAATCCTGGATTTGCTGGCTCATCTCTTCGTCCGACTCGCGGATCGAGTCCATCAGCTGGCCTTCGATGTTGGTATCCAGGTAGTTCATGATGTTGGCAGCCGCTTTCAGGCCACCCATCTTGGCCGCCTGGGCACCCGCCGCACCGGCGAACTGTTTCTCCATGATGTCGTTCAACTCTTGCAATGCTGCCGGTTGCACCTCTTCAAGGTTGGCGATCCGCATCACCAGATCCAGACGCACCTGCTCCGGGAACTGGCTCAGGATCTCGGCGGACTGCTCCGGCTCCAGATAGGAGAGCACTATGGTCTGGATCTGCGGGTGTTCGTTCTGGATGATGCTGGCCACTTGACGGGCATCCATCCACTTGAGCGAATCGAGGCCGCGGGCACCGGAACCAAGAATGATCTGGTCCACCAGGTTGCTCGCCTTGTCCTCGCCAAGCGCGGCTACCAGTGCCTTGCGCACGAAATCTTCGCTGCCGATACCTATGTTGGTGTACTTCTGGATATCGTCGATGAATTGACGGTGCACCGCCGCTACCCGATCGTGGCTGAAATCAGACATGGATGCCATCGACATACCGAGCCGCTGTACCTGCTTGGGTTCGAGATGGCGGAAGATCTGGGCGGCATCCTCTTCGTTAAGGCTCAACATCAATACCGCCGCCATCTCCATACCGGACATCTGATCCAGCAACTGACGCTGGCTATCGGTGATATCGTTGCCGGTTACCTGGTTTTTACTTTCTTCAGGCATCTTTGGTTACCCACTCTTTAATGACCTGAGCGGCCAGATCCGGTTCGTTCGCCACCAGGGCACGCACCGCCTTGAGCAAATCTTCGTCACGATGCAGATCCGGCAGTTTCAGCTGGCCATCGCGTACCCCGAATACCTGCTCTCCCTCAACCTGAGCTGCCAACAAGCTGAGTTCGTCGTCACCACCCAGTACGGTGTGGTTGTCAAAGTCCACTTCCCCTTCCGGCTTGGCATCCGGATAGAGCAGCCGCTTGAGCATGGGGCGAACCACGGTGACGATCAAGACAATAATCACCAGTACAGATGCCGCAATCCGTACCGCACGCCAGAACCAGGGCTGATCGTAGAGCGGCACCTCGGCGACGGTATCAAGCTCGGGGCGATTGAACGGAATGGCAACTACCTCAAGGGTATCACCACGGGTTACATCAAAACCAAGGCCACCGCTGAGCAAACGACGCAGGGTATCGAGTTCCGCCTGACTGCGCGCTTCGCGGGTCACGGCCCCGTCAGCGCCTGGCACTGCCTTGTAATCCACGGCAACGGAAACGGTCATGCGACGAATGCCACCCATCTGGCGCCGGGTGTGGCTGACGGTGGTATCCAGTTCGAAGTTACGAGTCGCCTCTTTGCGAGAACGACCCGAAGCCGCCGCACCTGTACCATCACCGCCAGTGGCCTGTTCAGGGATATTGGACGCGGCAGGCGGCTGGTTGCTGAGGGCCCCCGGCACTCCGCCATTGCTGCCGCTGGAGCTGTTCTCTTCCAGCGTCATCTCGGAGCGCACCGCAGGCAGATCGGGATTGTAGGTTTTGCGAGTCTGTTCCTGCTGGGAGAAGTCGAGAGAGAGATCCACTTCCGCCGTATAGTTGTCGGCGCCGAGCACCGGGATCAGAATGGCGTCAATTTTTTGCTTGTACTCCAGCTCCTGCTTCTGCTGCATCGCAAACTCTTTGCGAGTCTGGGCAGAGACGGGATCCTGGGAACCGGAATTAAGCAGGCGACCATTCTGATCGGTCACGGTGACACGGGTCGGCTCGAGGCCATGTACCGCAGAGGCCACCATATCAACAATAGAGTCCACCTCCCCCTGCCCCAGTGCAGCCCCTTTCAGGTTGAGAACCACAGTGGCACTGGGCTTGCGCTCGTTACGGGCAAAGACGTTGTCTTTGGGGATGGCCAACAGCACCTGGGCCTTGGCCACATTCTGGAACTGTTCGATGGCGCTAGCCAGCTGGCGCTCGCGACTCAGCTTGAGGCGCTCGGTCTCCATCCGCTGGCTGACGCCAAAACTGGAGTCCTTGAGCAGGATATCCTCTCCACCATTGGTCACATCAGCCGCATTGGTGAGACCGGCCCGGGTCAGCGCCAAACGGATGCTGGCAAAGTTCTCGGCACTGACCAGCACGCTCTTACCGTCCACCTCATAAGGGATCTTCTGCTGATCGAGAAAGTCGAGGGTCTTGACCAGCTCCTGGGTGGTGTAGGTGCCAAGAGGGCGCATATCCGGCTCCTTGCCCCATAGCAAGATAAAGACGGCGATGGCCAGACAGATGGCAAGCCCCAGGATCAGCGTGATCTGGCGCAGAACATCGGTATTGGACAAGAATCCCAGTGCCGAGCTCTTCTGCTCGTTGGCATCGAGGGCGGCGGTGCCCTCATCATTTATCAGCAGATCGCCATTTTGGTCAGTTGCCACGATTTATGTCCTTATTGCTGACATGTCATGATGCACAGTCATCATTTATACCGGCATATTCATGATGGTTTTATAGGCCTCAACCATCTTGTTGCGCACCTGTACTGTCGCCTCGAAGGCGATAGAGGATTTCTGGCCAGCAATCATCACCTCGGCCAGATCCACCGACTTGTCGCCCATATCGAAACGGGTGCGCAGATCATTGGCGGCGCCCTGCAACTCGTTGACGTTACCGAGAGCTTGCTGCAACAGCAGGCCAAAATCAGAGGTCACCTGGCGGCCAGGCTGTGGCAGCGGGGTTGCACCGGCCTCTACCTTGAGTGCCTGCATCTCTTGCATCAGGCTGCTTGCACTTATTTCCATTTTCGTCCCCAGACAATTCATTGACGCTGACAGACCGAAAGCAATAAAAGTGCCAATCAGGTAAAAATGGCCTCAAGCCGCAGAAATAGAGGAGAAAAAGGTGGTGAGTAGGATAGTGCCGATTCAATCATGTCACTATCCCCTCGAAGGCTACAACAGCAGAGCCGGCTATCAAGCTCTGCGCGTTTGCGTGATGTATTCCGGTGCCCCGGTCAAAGCAGGCACCGGACACAGCCGTTATGGCACAGAAGTGTCCCCCCTGGCGGCCAGCGCCTCATCCACTTGCTGATCCCGCTGCCCGGTCATGCCGGCGTGACGGGCGATCAGGTGGTAGATAGCGGGCACCACCAGCAAGGTAACCAGGGTCGCCAGCGACAGACCGAAGAAAACCACGGTACCCACCGCCATCCGGCTCTCGTAGCCCGCCCCCATGGAGAGCATCAACGGCACCGCACCGATAATGGCGGTGAGCGAAGTCATCAGGATGGGCCGCAGGCGGCGCACCGAGCCTGCAATAATCGCCTCCTCGAACCCTTCCCCGCGCTGGCGCAGCTGGTTGATGAACTCGACGATGAGGATGCCGTTCTTGGTCACCATGCCGATCAGCATGATCATGCCGATCTGGCTGTAGATACTCATCTCCTGCTCCGTCAGCCAGAGGCCAAGCAAGCCGCCGAAGATGCCGAGCGGCACCGTCATCATCACCACGGTCGGGGTGAGGGTGCTCTCGAACTGGGCCACCAGCACCAGATAGACCACCAGCAGGGCGAGGCCGAAGACCATAGCCATCTCCCCCTGATTGTCGCGGTAATCCTTGGAGTCACCGGCATAATCGACCGTCATGCCGCTCGGCAGATGCTCGTTGGCCCAGCCGTCGAGGAAGTCGAGCGCCTCGCCAAGGGTATGATCCGGTGCCACGTCGGCGGTCAGGGTCACCGCCTTCTGGCGCTGGTAGTGGTTGAGGCGGTTGGCGGTCGCCACCTGCTTGACCGTCGCCAGCGTCGAGAGGCTCACCATCTCGCCATTGGCTGCCTTCAGGTAGATGCGACCGAGATCCGATATGCCGTTGAACTCCTTCTGGTTAGCGCGCAGGTAGACGTCATACTCCTCGCCCCTGTCCACATAGGTGGTCTTGCTCACCCCGCCCAAAATCGCCTGCAAGGTGCTGGCGACGGTGGAAACCGGAATGCCGAGCTGGCTGGCGCTGTCGCGCGAGACGGTCACCTGCAGCTCAGGAGTCTTCTCGGCGTAGTCGAGATCCGGGCTTATCATCAGGCCGCTCGCCTGCGCCGCTTTTTGCAGCTCCAGCCCCTGCTGGTAGAGCTCGGCATAGTCGTTGCCCTGCAGCACGAACTGCACCGCAGCGGTAGAGCCGCCACGAAAGCCTGGCTGGAAGGTGCGGATCATCACATCGGGAATAACCGACAGCTTGGCGCCGAGCGAGCGGGAAAACTCGGTGGCGGTCACATCACGCTCGGCCCAGTCGGTGAGCTGGATGATCACCATGCCGGTCTGATCGCCGCCGCGGCCAAAGGCGGGTGTACTGAAGCTCATCGCCTTGACTACCCCCTGGCCCAGCATCGGCATGATGGTCGATTCCACCTGCTGCATGTTGCGTTTCATCCGCTCGATGCTGGTCCCCTCAGCCCCCTTGACGAAGACGAAGACCACGCCGCGATCCTCGGTCGGGGTGAGGCTGCTCGGCAGCTGGGTGAACAGAGCACCGATACCGCCAAGACAGAGCAGCAGCGCCAGCGGTATCCAACGCGAGCGACGCAGCACCCACGACAGCAGGTGGCGATAGTGCCCTTCCACCCGGCCCAGAGTGCGATCGAGGGCCGCCGTCAGCCGATTCGGCTTGTCAAGCGGGCGCATCAGCCAGGAGCCCATGGCCGGAGTGAGAGTGAGTGCCACCAACGAGGAGCAGAGCACCGCCAGCGAAAGCAACATCGCAAACTCGGTAAAGAGCCGGCCCACCATGCCATCCATAAAAGCGATGGGGATAAAGACCATTACCAGCACCGCCGTGGTGGCGATGACCGCAAACCCCACCTCGCGGGTGCCGTGCCAAGCCGCCAGCAGGGGTGATTCACCCCGCTGCAGATGGTGGTGAATGTTCTCCACCACCACGATGGCATCATCCACCACCAGACCGATGGCGAGGATCAGCGCCAGCAAGGTGATGAGGTTGATGGAAAAACCGAGATACCAGGCGCCGATAAAGGCGGAGATAAGTGACACTGGTACCGTGATGGCAGGAATGAGGGTGGTGCGCCCCTGCCCGAGGAACAGATAGAGCACCGCCACCACCAGCACGGCGCAGATGGCCAATGTTTCATATACCTCGTCGATGGCCTGCTTGATAAAGATGGTGGAGTCGTAGTCAACCTCCAGCTTGGCCCCCTCCGGCAGGAAGCGCTGCATCTCCACCAGCTTCTTCTCCACACCCTGCGCTACCGCCAGCGGGTTGGCGGTGGACTGGGCGACGATGCCGATACCCAGACTCTCGCGGCCGTTGCGCTGGTAGGCGCTGTCTTCGTTCTTGGCCCCCACTTCCACATCGGCAATGTCGGCCAGATAGACACTCTGACCGTTGGCGGCGGTACGCACCTGCAACTGCTGGAAATCTTCAGCTGTGTGGTAGAGCCGGGCAATCTGCACCGACATGGTCATGGAGTTATTGCGGATCTCGCCGCCCGGCAGCTCGATGTTCTCGCGCTTGAGGGCATCCTGCACATCCGCCACAGTGACGCCGCGCGCCGCCATATCGGCCGGGCGCAACCGCACATACATCACCTGGGTGAGATCGCCGGAAAGCTCCACTTCGCTCACCCCGTCCACCAGACTCAGGGGGTCGACCAGCACCCGGTTGGCGTAGTCGGTCATGGCGGTGCGGTCCATCTGGCTGCTGCTGAAGTTGAGCCAGACCGCCACATCACCGCTGCCGCTATCCTTGGTCACCAGCGGGTCGTCGGCATCCTCCGGCAGCTTGCTCTTGGCACGGGTCAGGGCGTCACGCACATCGGAGACCCCCTCCACCATGTTCCAGCCAAGCTTGAACTCCACCGTGATCATCGAGCGCCCCTTGCGGGTCACCGAGTTGATGTTCTTGATACCGCTGATGCCGGAGAGCTGATCCTCGATGGGCTTGGTGACCTGGCTCTCCATCACTGCCGGGGCGGCCCCCTCATAGGTGGTGGTGATGGAGACCGACGGGATCTGCACATCGGGCATCTCCCGCACCGTCAATTTGCTGAAGGCGACCAGACCGAACACGCTGAGCAGGGCGCTGAGCACCACCGCCACCAGCGGGCGGCGTACTGAGATATCGGAGAGCCACATCAGCCATTTACCTCTGCCAGATCGTGGACCTTGGCGCCATCACGCAGATTGACCAGCCCCTCGACCACGATGCGATCGCCTACTTTCAGCCCTTCGGTGACCCAGACGGTCTCCCCCTCGGTCTCGCCAAGCACCACCGGCACCCGCTTGACCCGGCCATCGGCCTCGAGGCGATAGACGAAGCGCTGCTCGCCGGCGTACTCCACCGACTGGGCGGGAATAATGGTGAGCTGGCGGGAGGGGAGCGAGAGCTCCACATTGAGCAGCATGCCCGGGCGCAGCTGACCGTTGTGGTTGGGCAGTTCAACCCGCGCCTTGATGTTCTGGGTCTCGTTGGAGATGCGGCTATCGAGAGTGGTGAGGGTGCCGTTAAAGCGTTGCTCCGGCCAGGCTGTGCTGGTCGCCGTCACCGCCATGCCGGGGCGCAGCAGGGCGAGGTAACGCTCCGGCACAGCCAGATCGAGGCGCAGGGTATCGATATCATCGAGGTGCAGCAGGGTATCGCCGCTATTGACCAGCGCCCCTTCGCTCAAATCAATCAGGCTTACCGTGCCGGCAAAGGGGGCGATGAGAGTACGAAGGGATAGTTCGTAACGGGCGGCATCGACCCGCGCCAGCACCTGATCGACGATGGCCTCCTGCCCCTCCAGCACCGACTGGGTGACGGCACCACGAGCGACCAGCTTGCGCATCTCGGCCAGCTTGCGATTCTCGTCGCGCAGACTGGCACTCTGTTCGGCCAATTCAGCCTGTTGCTTGCCCGCATCCAGCGCGACCAGCGTATCGCCCTTGTTGACCTGTTGACCCGACTGTACCGCAATCTTGATCAGGCGTCCGGTTACCTCTGGTGTGATCACCACCGAGTTGTTGGCCGCCAGCTTGCCTACCAGCTTGAGAGTTGGCTCGGCCAGACTCTGCTTGACGGTCTGGGTACGAATATTGATCTCGCGGGAAGGGGCTTTGGTTGCCGGTTGCAAGTGGCCAACCGCCCACCAGATGGCCGCTATCAGAGAGAGCAGGCCGAGGCCAATCCAGATACGCATTTTCATCAAACAATCCATGAAGTGTTAAGAGGGGTAAATCTGATTGGGGGCCATTTTAGCCCCAGACTATGCCGTGACTATGTATAAATGTGACAAAACGTAACCGGAGCGTGGCAAGATCAGCGCGCTGTGCAGGATTCTGGTCATTTTCACCGCGCTTCGCTTACACTAATGCCCTTTCTTCGCCAATTCAGATGACTCTCGATGCCCAATGTGTTCGATCTTCGCCGCCTTGTGCACCTGACCTGGCTACTGCTGACTCTGGCCATACTGCTGGTCGGCGTGACCCTGCAGCACAGTCTGAAACAGATAGAGAATCTTTATCAGAGCGATACCCTCAACAGTGCTATTTATCTACGAGAGCAGTTCCGACAGAGCGAAATTTTTCTGGAAGCGATGCGCGGGCAGGCCGAAGAGCGGCTGCGCAGCGACCCTCACTCCGTGCTGACCCGCCAGCTTTATCGCCATATTCAACAACTTCCGGGCAAGGGGCTCGCGCTCGACAACATTCCTGCCGACCTGCCCAAAGGTTTGGTGGGCAATCTCACTGGTACCGGTCCGCTACCACCACCGGGCAGCGAGCGGGAAGCTCGCATTCACTTGGCACTGAGTCTGTCACCGCTTCTCTCCACCGCCAGCCAACGCCTGGGAGAAGAGATCGCCTGGGTCTACTTTACCGGTGTGGATAACTTTATCTATCTCTACCCCTGGCAGCCCTCCAGCAGGTTTCATTTCTACCCGAGCATCTACCAAAAACGCTTTTGGCAAGACACTCTGACCAGCAGCAACCCGGACAAGAAAACCGTCCTCTCACGCCCTTATGATGACTTTATTGGCCGCGGCCCCATGGTCACCATGTCCCAGCCACTCTACAAAGAGGGGACGCTGGTAGGGATGATCAGTATGGATGTGCTGCTCGCACGTCTGCAGCAACAACTCGACAAGCTGACCCCGGAGCTGGGGCAGTATCTGCTGCTCAATCAGTACCATCAGGTGTTGGCCAGCAGTGCGCACGAGCTCGTACCGCCACCAGAACCGTTGTCAACCGGCCAATACCTTTGGCGACAGGGGGCATGGCAGCTAACGCTGGCTATCCCCGATACCCCTTTGCGGCTGGTACACCAGGTGAGGCTGCTGCCGCTGTTCCGGGCAATACTCTGCCAGTCTGCGCCAACTCTTCTGGCTATTGCGTTTCTGCTGCTGGCCGCACTTGCCAACCTGAAAGCTCGCCGTCTCAACCAGCGACTCAACTACCTCTCCTGCCACGATGCCCTTACCGGTACCTTCAATCGCCACTATCTGGAGCAACTGAAACAAGGAGGCGAGCTGGCACAACTGCGGGCAGGGATACTGATGTTCGATGCCGACCACTTCAAGCGAGTCAACGATCATTTCGGCCATGCCGTGGGTGATATGGTGCTGATCAGGCTGGTGCAGCTTTGCCAACAGCAACTTGGCCGGCAAGACCGCTTGCTCCGCTGGGGTGGAGAAGAGTTTTTGCTGCTGGTTGCCAACAGCGATGAGGTGCGGATAGAGGAGCTGGCAGAACAGCTGCGAGAAGCCGTAGCCGAACACAACTGGGAGGCCATCGTGCCCGGATTAAAGGTTACGATCAGCCTGGGGTATCTCCCTTATCAGCCAGATATTCCTCTGCACGAAGCGGTGCGGCGCGCCGATGTGGCGCTCTATCAGGCCAAGGCCAATGGACGCAACCGCAGTGAGCGATGGTGGGGTGACGCATCCCGACTCTCGGAGTAAGCTGGTCGCTCAAACCCCTTTTTGGAGAAAAGTCGTGCCACGTAAACCCCGCGTAGGACTCGCTCTCGGGAGCGGCGCCGCCAGAGGATGGGCCCATATCGGCGTCATCCGCGCCCTTGAACGTCTCGGCATCAAACCGGATTTGATCGCTGGCTGCTCCATCGGCAGCTTTGTCGGTGCCGCCTATGCCGCTGGTGAACTGGATCGACTGGAAACCTGGGTGCGCGGCTTTACCCGCCTGCAGGTGGTCAGCCTGCTCGACCCGGCCCTCTCCGGCGGTCTGTTTCGCGGCGAAAAGGTGTTTGGTCTTGCGGCCAGCCATCTGGGGGACCCCGATCTCGAGAGCCTGCCCATCCCCTTCGCCTGCATCGCCACCGAGCTCGATACAGGCCGCGAGATCTGGCTGCAACAGGGCCCGCTGCGCCAGTCGGTGCGCGCCTCCTGCGGTATGCCGGGGATCCTCACCCCGACCCGGATCAACGACCGCTGGCTGGTCGATGGCGCTGTGGTCAATCCGGTGCCCATCTCTCTGGCCCGTGCCATGGGGGCCGAGGTGGTGATTGCGGTCAACCTCAACACCGACATGCATCAACCCTGGACCGACGAGCCGGATCAACCCGGCAGCGGCGGACTGCTCAGCCAGTGGCTCAACCGCGGTGAATCCGCGCCAGCCACCCCGGGTCTTTGGAGCGTGATGAGTGGCTCCATCAACATCATGCAGGAGCGCATCACCCGCGCCCGGATGGCCGGTGATCCGCCGGAGATCCAGCTCTGCCCACGGCTTGGCAGCTTCTCCATCATGGATTTTCATCGCGCCAGCGATGCCATCAACGAGGGGGAAGCCTGTGTCGAGCGCAACCTCGATCAGCTCAAGGATGAACTGGGCCGCCTTGGATTACTGTGATCCCCACGCCCATCACACCAACAAAAAGAGCGCCTTGTGGCGCTCTTTTGCTATGGCAAAACCTTCGGTTTAGAACAGCCCAAGCCCCTTGAGCATCACGATCAGGATCAGCAGCGGTGATACGTAGCGGATGATAAAAAACAGTGGCTTGAGGATGGGCAGAACCAGCTCGCCGCCATTGGTCAGAGCATCGCGCATCTTCTCCTCGCCCCATACCCAGCCAACAAACAGGCAGAGGAAGATACCGCCAAGCGGCATCAGGATGTTGGAGGAGAGGTAGTCGAACAGATCGAAGAAGGTCTTGCCCGCAATCTGCACATCCGCCATGGCACTGTTGGAGAGCGCACAGGTAGACCCCACCGCACCCAGCACCAGCAGGTTGATCAGGGTCGCCTTGGCGCGGCTCATCTTGAAGCGCTCGGAAAGCACCGAAACCGGCACTTCCAGAATAGAGAGCATGGCACCGGTGGCCGCGATGGCCGACAGCACGAAGAAGAGCACCATGAAAACATGGCCAAACGGAATGCTGGCAAAGACCGCCGGAATGGTGATGAACAACAGAGAAGGACCGGCGGTCGGCTCGAACCCGAAGGCAAACACTGCCGGGAAGATGGCGATACCGGCCAGCATGGAGACAAACAGGTCGGCACACATAACCCGGAACGCGGTGACCGGAATGTTCTGGTCATCACGGAAGTAGCTGCCGTAAGTCATCATGCAGCCCATGCCGATGGAGAGCTTGAAGAAGGCAAGTCCCATGGCGGTCAGCACCACGGCGCCGGTGATTTTGGAAAAATCGGGTGAGAAGAGGAAAGAAAGACCTTCGCTCGCCCCCGGCAGCGTCAGACTGCGGATACCGATCACCAGCAGCAGGATAAAGAGTACCGGCATCAGTTTTTTGGTGACAGCTTCGATCCCCTTGGAGACCCCCATCAACAGGATGCCGCCCATCAAGGCCAGTACCAGCCACTGCCACAGCAGGCTCTGCAGCGGGTTGCTGATCAGCGAGCCAAACGCAGCGCCGGTCACTTTGGGATCAGTGGAGAGAATTGAGCCATCGATCGCCTTGAAGATATAGGCAAACACCCAGGCCGCGACTTCCGAGTAGAAAGACATGATCAGGAAAGCCGCCAGCACCCCCATTACCGCAATCAGCCACCAGGGTTGCCCTTTCGGAGCGAGCTTGTTCAGGGTAGTGACCGCATCGGTTTTGCTTTTGCGGCCCAGCATGATCTCGGAGATCATCACCGGCAGACCGACCAGCAGGGTCGCAATCACATAGACCAGCAGAAAGCCGGCACCACCATTTTCACCGGTCAGATAGGGGAATTTCCAGATATTGCCGAGGCCGACGGCTGAACCAAGAGTAGCGGCAAGGACACCGAATTTACTGGTAAAGCCATCGCGGACCTTGGGGGGGGTTTGACTCATGCTTGTCTCACTTATTTCGCATCATGCGAGATGAACCGGGTTTTTAGGGTCGGAATTTTCTGAAGTTTATGGCGGTTTGCCAAGATGTTTTGAGCAAAAGCCCTAGATAGAGCACAGATAAGAAAAAAGCGGGGCTCAGGGCTCTTATTGGTTGGCGGGCAAAAAAATACCGCCCGAAGGCGGCATTTCTATTCATATCTATGATCAGCCCTTGGCGAGGTCATCCGGTCCGATCTGGCCGATTTCTGCGACTTTTTTGTCCGCCAACAGCCAGAGGGTAAACTTGTGCAGATCCGGGTGGTGAGCAAGGGCAACCAGGAAGGCGCCACCCACTTCACGATAACCCAGCTCATAGTTTTTCAGGGTTGTGGGGGGAACACCGAGCAAATCTGCAAACTTCGGGCGGCTCAGACCGACCGCTTCACGGATCTGACGGATCTTCTTGCCAACAGTGACGATATTTGAATTCATAATGTTCCATACTCCGTTTGACGGATTAAATCCGTCTTTATTTTTCGCGACGACTCGTAGTCAAGTGTATCAGTTTTGGTCGGACTCGTTATGGTCGAGCCTCTATCTTTATGAGCGCCTTTCGGCGACAACCCTTATCTTCAACGGGGGATGGTAATCGCTCAGCTGTCTCAGGTAAACAGTCTCGAAAAGAAACCTTTATTGTTGCCACCAGAATAACTCGTATAATCCGCCAGCTACCCATTAAGAGGAATAAGTATGGCGTTTCCCGGCATTATCTCTCGCCTGCACCCGGTTTCTGACCCAGCCCAATTGCAACAACAGCTCACTCAAGGCGCACAATATCGCGCCGAAGCATTCTGGCTTCCGGCCTTGATGCCAAGCCACGTCAGCGAGCTGCTGGCCGCCCTGCCGGACAGTTGCAGCCTATTTCTTGAACAGGAGTCGCAGAACCTGTCTTTGCGCAGCCACGATGGCGCCCTGCATAACAATGAAGGACTCATCACGGTAAATGGCCAGTCTATTGCTCTGGCAACCACCCCGGGTGATGGTGGTCTGGTAGCCGAATCGGGCATGTGCGAGATGACCGACTGGCTGGAGGCAGGACACCGCCATTTCATCTGTTCAGCTGCGGTTCAGCCTGTGGCACGGGCCATACTCAACATCTGGCCCCTGGATCCCTATCTGGCCCGCCACTACCTGATGACGTTTACTCCCCTGCTTAAAAGTGCAACGGAAGCAGAGTACCTTGAGGTGTTTACTGCCAGAGCACATCCTGCCAACCCGCACTCCGACTGGGTTCAGGCCTATATGAAGCTGGAAAAGAAACTGCACAGGGCCTATCTGGATCACTAATTAATCTGGATAAACAGCCAGTTAAGGTCACGACACAATTTGCCATAAGGCTCATTTGTGAGCTTGATCATGTTTTAAAATCGGCATAGAGTGCGCCTCGTCATCGGAATGACATCAGTTGCCTGGCAGCGGTTTATCACGCTTTGCGTGCCATGCCAGTGCACTCGACACACCAGGAGAGTGTGCAACCCGGTTATACCGGGTCATCTGCCAGACTCGACGCCAGCCGTACGGCGGAGCCTGCAGCTTACATAAATTACAAAGTGTGAAGCACGTGAATAACGTGCGATCTCAACGAGGATTTTTTTATGATGAAAATGGCTCCTTCCATGATCGCCATCGCCATGGCTGCTCTGGGTGCTACCGCTGCTCACGCCGCTGACGACATCTACTTCGGTGCCGGTGTCGGTGCTACTCACTTCAACGGCCTGAACAAGCTGGAAAGCACCAATGTAGGCCAGGAAGACGCAGCTGCTGCCAACGCCTTCATGGGTTACAACTTCACCGAGAACTTCGGTACCGAACTGGGCTACCAGTACACTGGTCGTGGTAACACCGACGGCAACCGTTACGAGAGCCAGGGTGCCACCCTGTCCGGTATCGCCCGTCTGCCGGTTGGCAACGACGTCTCCCTGTTCGCTGAAGGCGGCGCCTACTGGGGTCACACCGATGGTCTGGGCACCAGCGACACTAAAGTTTCCCCGCTGGCCGGTGCTGGTGTGACTTACAAGGTAAATGACGCGCTGGATCTGCAAGCTCGCTACCGCTACATGTGGGACGTGGCTGACCTGCACGCCAACGGTGAGCGTTACAAAGCCAACCAGAGCATCGCTACTCTGGAAGCGGTATACCACCCGTTCCGTACTTCCTACGTAGCTCCGGTAGCTGCTCCGGTTGTTGAAGAAGCCCCTGCTCCTGCTCCGCAAGTGGTAGAGAAGAACTTCGCCCTGAACTCAGACGTGCTGTTTGCCTTCGGCAAAGACACCCTGAAGCCGGAAGGCGTTGCAGCCCTGAACGGTCTGTATCAGCAAATCGTTGAGTTCCAGCCGAAAGATGGCAACGCTGTTGTTGTTGGTTACACCGACCGTATCGGTTCCGACGCTTACAACCAGAAGCTGTCTGAAGCCCGTGCCCGTACCGTTGCCAACTTCCTGGTGAGCAAAGGTATGGCTGCCAGCAAAGTTGCCATCGAAGGTCGTGGCGAAGCTAACCCGGTTACCGGCACCAAGTGCAACGGCGTAACTGCTAAAGCTCAACTGATCTCCTGCCTGGCTCCGGATCGTCGCGTAGAAGTTCGCGTATCTGGCGTACAAGAAGTTCAGCAATAATCTGACCTCGTTCAGATAGTGCGAAAAAAAGGGATGCTGCGGCATCCCTTTTTGTTTGTCTCGTTCTCGCTTGCATCCCTCATTCCCGCCTCCCTGCCCTTGCCTGCCCCGTCTCGAAAGCATAAAGTAGTTGCGCCTGTAAGGTATTGGATAAGCACTAAAAAGCGCTTCTTGTCCGGTCTGTTGTCCATGACGCCAATGCATCATGAGAGTCCAAAGCCTTCGCTATCCACTTTGCTGGCGATTTTTCGCAGCAATAAAAACAAGTGCATTGCCCGACATGGGCTAACACAACGAGGATAAACCGATGAAACTCAAAATGGCTCCTACCCTGATTGCACTGGCGCTCGCCGCCGCAGGTACCACAGCTCAGGCTGCCGATGACTGGTACACCGGTGTTGGTGCAGGTTGGGCATATGCCCACGGTCTGGATGATTTTGGCAAAGACACTGACAAAGACGCCACTGCGCTGAGCCTGTTCGGCGGTTACAACTTCAACGACTACTACGCAGCTGAACTGGGCTACCTCTACGCCGGTAAAGCGGGCGTTGACGGTGCCGATTTCAAAACCCAGGGTGCCACCCTCTCCGGTATCGCCCGCCTGCCGCTGGGCGACATTTTCTCGGTGTTTGCTGAAGGTGGTGCCTACTTCAATCACGTCAACGGCAATGGCAACAGCGACAACGGCACTGCGCCGCTGGCGGGTCTGGGTCTGACTGCCAAGCTCTCCGACCTTATCGATGTGCAAGCACGCTACCGCTATCTGTGGAATCTGGGTGACGAGCAGAAAACCTGGGAGAGCGACATGAGCGTCGCGACCCTGGAGCTGGTGATGCACCCGAACCGTACCTCTTATGTTGCCCCGATTGCCGCCCCTGCGCCTGAGCCGGTTCCCGAGCCGGTACTGGTCGACAAGAACTTCGCCCTGAGCTCTGACGTGCTGTTTGCCTTTGGCAAATCCACCCTCAAGCCAGAAGGTGTCGCAGCGCTCAACACCCTGTATCAGCAGATCGTTGATGTTCAGCCGAAAGATGGCAGCGCCGTGGTCGTCGGTTACACCGACCGTATCGGCTCTGACGCCTACAACCAGAAACTCTCCGAAGCGCGTGCCCGTACCGTAGCCGACTTCCTGGTTGGCAAAGGTCTTCCGGCCGGCAAAGTTGCCATCGAAGGTCGCGGTGAAGCCAATCCGGTAACCGGTACCCAGTGCAACAGCGTCAAGGGCAAGGCTCAGCTGATCTCCTGCCTGGCACCGGATCGCCGTGTAGAAGTACGCGTCACCGGCGTGCAGCAAGTACAACAGTAATCCTGCAGTTCGACATAACAAGGAGGCCACCTGGCCTCCTTTTTCTTACCGCTTATTCGCCCACCTTGTAACCCTCTTTTGCCCCCTTCCTCTTCCCGTCTCGCGCCATGGTTCACGGCGTGTCGCCCCCCCATACCTCTTTGGTGGTTAAAAACAGCCCGTCACCTATACATAAGTGTGGGGTTTGACCAGCAGGCAACCCCACTACACCAAACATCGACGAGGATACGCGATGAACATAAGAGTAAAACCTGTGTGGATTGCACTGGCATTGGCGAGCACAGGCGCACAAGCGGAACCGGTTCACGACTGGTATGCCGGGGTTGGCGGTGGCTGGGCCATTGCCCACAATCTGAATGATTTCAGTCAGGATGTCGGCAAGGATGCGACTGCGCTCTCCCTGTTTGGCGGCTACAACTTTACGGAAAATCTGGGGGCCGAGATTGGCTATCTCTCCACCGGTAACTGGGATATCAGCGGCCATGACTTCAACAGCAAGGGAGCCACACTGTCAGTCATTGGCCGCCTGCCGCTCAGCGAGATGTTCTCGCTCTTTGCCGAGGGTGGTGGCTATATCTATCATGTCGAATCGGTCAATGGCGGGGACGACAACCTGGCGCCGCTGGCGGGTCTGGGAGTGACGGCCCGGCTCCATGACTGGGTCGATCTCCAGGCCAGGTATCGTTATCTGGTAAGGGTCGGCGATGATCCTGACAATGACAAGGCAAACAGCGGCACCCAGCGCTGGGTCAGCGACATCAGCACAGCAACCCTGGAAGTAGTGATCCATCCCAATCGCAGCCAGCCGACAGAGCCGGCTCCCACGCCCGCACCGGTCGTGGTCCCCCCGCCACCGGCCGAACCGGAGATGGTAGATCAGACCTTCAACCTCAGTTCCGATGTGTTGTTCGCCTTTGGCAAAGCGGACCTCAAACCGGAGGGGATGAGCGCGCTGGACGCTCTCTACCAGCAGATCGTCGATGTACAACCCAAGGATGGCAGTGCCGTCGTGATGGGATATACCGACCGTATCGGCTCGGATGCCAGCAATCAGAGGTTGTCAGAAGCTCGGGCCCAAACCGTTGCCGACTTTCTGATCAACAAAGGGCTGCCTGCCGACAAGGTAAGCATTCAGGGCAATGGCGAGAGCAATCCGGTCACCGGCAACCAGTGTGACGACATCAAAGCCAGAACCGCCCTCATAGACTGCCTTGGGCCGGATCGCCGGGTCGAGGTGCGCGTCACCGGCGTACAGGGCGCCAGCGAGTAGTTGATCTTGAGGCGATAACCATGTCAGACGTGCAGTAAAAAGGGATGCTTTCGCATCCCTTTTGCTTTGCCGTGGCATTCCCTTCTCCCCAATCAGAAGGAGGTGCGGCGGTAGCGGCGATACTCCGGATGCCAGAAGTTGGCTTCGATGGCCTGATCGATCACCTCGTCCGGGGTCTGCACCGCCTTGCCCTGCAGCATGGCGGTCTTGGCCACCATCTTGGCGATGTAGCGGGAGACCTGATGGATATCCGCCAGGTCCGGCAGCAGGGAGCCCTCCTCCCCTTTCACCAGCGGCGAGCACTCCGCCAGCGCGCGGCTGGCCGACATCAACATGGCGTCAGTCACCCGGGTGGCGCCGGAGGCGATGACGCCAAGGCCGATCCCCGGGAAGATGAAGGAGTTGTTACACTGGGCGATGACGTAGCGCTTGCCCTTGTACTCCACCGGTGCAAACGGACTGCCGGTGGCCACCAGCGCCTGACCGTCGGTCCAGCGGATGAGGTCTGCCGGCGTCGCCTCGACCCGGGAGGTGGGGTTGGAAAGCGGGAAGATGATGGGACGGGCACAGTGCTTGTGCATGGTCTTGACCACCTCTTCGGTAAACAGCCCCGGCTGGCCGGAGACCCCGATCAGGATGTCCGGGCGACCATGCTCCATCACCTCCAGCAGGGAGATATTGTCCCCCACCGGCCAGTCTTTGATCCGCTCCACCGGTTGGGAGAGACGGCGCTGGAAGTCGAGCTGGTTGGGGATCTTGTCGGTGATAAGACCAAAGCGGTCCACCATAAAGACACGGCTGCGGGCCTGGGCATCGGTCAGCCCCTCGGCCTTCATCTGTGCCACGATCTGCTCGGCGATACCGCAACCGGCGCTGCCCGCACCGAGGAAGGCAACCCGCTTCTCGGAGAGCTTGGCACCGGAGGCTTTGCAGGCGGCGATCAGGCTGCCCAGGGTCACGGCAGCCGTACCCTGAATGTCGTCGTTGAAGCAGCAGAGCTCGTTCTTGTAGCGGTTGAGCAGTGGCATGGCGTTGTTCTGGGCGAAATCCTCAAACTGCAGCAGGATATCGGGCCAGCGGCGCTTGACCGCCTGAATGAAGGCATCGACAAACTCGGCGTACTCATCTCCCGAGATACGCGGATTGCGCCACCCCATATAGAAGGGGTCATTGAGCAGTTGCTGGTTGTTGGTGCCGACATCCAGCACCACCGGCAGGCAGTAGGCGGGCGAGATACCGCCACAGGCGGTGTAGAGGGAGAGCTTGCCGATGGGAATGCCCATGCCGCCGATACCCTGGTCACCCAGACCCAGGATCCGCTCGCCATCGGTCACCACGATCACCTTGACGTTCTGCTTGGTGGCGTTTTGCAGCATGTCATCGATCCTGTCCTTGTCCGGATAGGAGATAAACAGGCCACGGGCGCGGCGATAGATGTTGGAAAACTCTTCGCACGCCTTGCCCACCGTCGGGGTGTAGATGATGGGCAGCATCTCGGTCAGGTGGTTGTGCAGCAGACGGTAGAAGAGCGTCTCGTTGGTATCCTGGATGTTGCGCAGATAGATGTGCTTGTCCATGTCGTTGCCAAACGCCATGAACTGGCGATAGGCGCGCTCGGCCTGCTCTTCGATGGTCTCGATATTCTGGGGCAACAGACCTTCGAGGTTGAAGTTGCTGCGCTCTTCGCTGGTGAAGGCGCTGCCCTTGTTGAGCAAAGGGGTCTCCAGCAGGGCGGGACCGGCGTAGGGAATGTAGAGAGGACGTTTCTGGTTATTATCTTCAAACATGGATCTTGGTACCTAAACGGTTAGCTAGACGCAGGGACCCGCCGATCCTAGGGGCTTGTCTCATTAATTTCAAAGAGTTTGCACATCCGCTGCAAAAGGTTTGCGACCCAGTCGACGAAAGGCGCCGGGGGTCTGACCAGTCAGACGACGAAATCGGTTGGCAAAGTTGGCCCCATCGCTGTAACCGACCCGGGCCGCCAGCTCGCCAAGTGGCCAGTTGGTATAGAGCAGCAGCTGGCGCGCCTTGTTCATTCTGAGCTCGGTCACCCTCGCCATCGGCCCCATACCGAACGCTTGCTGGCAGAGGCGATGCAGATGGGGCACCGAGCAGGCCATTTGCCGGGCCAGCAGGGCGACACTCCAGGGTTCGTCCAGGCGCGCCTCCACCCGGCGAAACAGTGCCTGCAACCTGAGTTCAGGGGTACCGCGCACCTCCCCTTGCAGGGTGCGCTCCAGCAGCGCCAGCAACAGGCTGAGCAGTTGAGGTTGCAGCGAAGAGCGAACCCCCTCCCCCTGCATCAGGCTGAGCAGATGATAGAGCTGATCGCCGCCATCCCCTTGCCAGATACGGTGACCCAGGCGATGCAGGTGCTGCCAGCGCGGCACGTCATCGAGCAAAATCCAGCTGATCTGCCAGTTTTCGCCAATCAGCTTGAGACCGCCGGGTACGGCGGCGGGCAGGAAAATCAGCGACCCGGACGGAATGGCTTGCTCCCCCTCGTCGGTGAGCAGCGCCCCCCCCTCATCGTGACTCACCATCAGGATGTGAAACTCGGGGCGATTGCGGCGGATCAGGTAGTGATCCCGCACCCGGGAGAGGCCGGTCAGGAAGATCCCTGCCTCGCCGAGCAGCGGCAGCCCTTCACGTCCCAACATCTGCTCTTCACAGGCTGGCGCTATCTCCAGACACTCTCTGGCAAATGGCATAACACCTCAAAAGGATAGTTTTACACAAGAAAATCGAGATCTACTCACAGTGGTAACTGCTCTACACCCCCTTATCATAACCATGACAACCCTTGCTTTTCTCATACCCGGTTAACAACTATGAATTATTGGCAAGCGATTTTAAAACAAACCACCGATCGCGAGTTCATGACCCGATTGTGGCGACTGGCCCTGCCCGTCTCGCTGCAATCCATGATGTTCTCCCTGCTCGGCCTCATCGATATCATGATGGTGAGCCAGCTTGGTACCACAGCTGTGGCGGCGGTCGGCTTGGGTAACCGGGTCTTCTTCTTCAATCTGCTGGTGATAGCGGGCCTCGCGGGCGGGGTCTCGGTATTGGCAGCACAATACTTCGGGCGCGGGGAGATGGCCGGGGTACGCCGCTCCCTGGCGCTGGCCATAGTGGGCGCCTTGCTGGTCACCCTGCCCTTTGCCTTCATCTATGTGTTATCACCGGGCAGCGTGCTCGGCTTTGCCAGTCAGGATCCGGCGCTGCGGGCACTGGCGGATCAATTCTTGATGATCACCGGCGCCACCATCCTCTGTACCGCCATCGTGGTGCCGCTGGAATCAGCCCTGCGCTCGGTGGGCAATGCCGCCGCGCCGACCCGGATCGGCATTATCGCCATCATCGCCAACGTCATCCTCAACTACGCCCTCATCTTCGGTCACTTCGGCTTCGAGGCAATGGGGGTGGCCGGTTCGGCCTGGGGCACCACCATTTCCCGGCTGCTGCAGACAGCCCTGCTGCTGCTCTACGTAAAGCGTTATGAAGCGCGCCTGATCCCGCGCGCACCAGACTGGCTGGCCGCCTTCAAGCGCAAGGAGGTGGTGCGCTTTACCCTGATCGCCCTACCGCTGCTGTTCCATGACGGCCTCTGGGCCTTCGGCATGCTGATTTACGGCTTTCTCTATGCCCATCTTGGCACCGATTCGCTGGCCATCATGACCACCCTCGGCACCCTGGAGAGCATCCTTATCTCCCTCTTCTTCGGGCTGGCAGTGGCCTGCTCCACCCTGCTCGGCCACCGGCTCGGGGCCGAAGAGTACGAGGTCGCCTGGCAGCACTCCCAGCTGTTCCTGCTGCTGGCACCGATTGGCGCGCTACTGGTGGGGATCATCGTCTGGTTGCTGCAAGCCAACCTGCTGCAGTGGGTCGGCAACCTGCCCCCCGAGCTGATGACGGAGGCGGGTCAGGTGCTCGGCATCATGTGTCTCGGGATGCTGCTCAAGGTGTTCAACATGGTGGGGATCATCGGGGTGCTGCGCTCTGGCGGCGATGTTAACTACAGCATCTTTATCGACATCGTCGGCATGTGGTGCATCGGCATCCCGCTCGCCTGGGTGGCGGTCACGCTACTCGGCTGGCCCCTCTCCTGGGTGGTGGCGGTGGTCTTGCTGGAGGAGCTCAGCAAGGTGTTGCTGGTGCAGCGCCGTATTCGCCAGCGCTGCTGGTTGAAGAATCTGGTGATCGGATAAACAGCCACAAATCGGGGTCATATCAATGACAGAAAAACCCTGTTTGCAGTATGCTGGGCGCCTCTTCAATCAGAGGCAGGGATCCACGATCTCCCTGTCCAGTAGTCGTTTAAGGAGACGAGCATGCAACCACAGAAAGAGCTGATCACCGAGACGGCCCTGCTTGAGATGGCCAACAAGATCATTAAAGAGCATGAAGACTTCATCCACGGTATGCGCGCCGATTCGGTGGAGCAGAAGGGGGATATTCTGGTGTTCAAGGGGGAGTATTTCCTGGCCGAAGATGGCACCCCGACCGGCAAGACCATGGCGGTCTTCAACATGTTCAAGCTGCTGGCCCAGCAACTCTCCGGCAAGTACAAGCTGGCCTGATCTCGCCAGCACATTGCCAACAGGATGCCGCCCTCAGGCGGCATCTGTTTTTGCGCGGTTCTGCCCCTCAACCACCACGCAGTTGCGTCCCGCCATCTTGGCCTGATAGAGACACTCGTCGGCACGGTTGATCAGAATATCGATGGTGTCATCGGAACGAGCCATGGCAATCCCGATACTCACCGTCACCTCCAGCAATTCATCCGAAGTGGGACTCTTCACCAGCCGCGCCTCAACGGCAATGCGCAGCCGCTCGGCCATTTTGCTCGCCAGCGCCGGATCGGCACAGTTGTGCATCAGGATAGCAAACTCTTCGCCGCCATAACGCCCCAGCACCATGTCAGGCTCCAGCTGCTCGCCCAGGGTGGTCGCCACCTCCTTGAGCACCGCATCCCCCGCCAGATGGCCGTAGATATCGTTGATCCGCTTGAAGCGATCGAGATCCAGCAGCATCACCGCAAAGGGCTTCTTCTTGAGTTGCAGCCGGATTCTGGCCTGCTCCAGCTGCTTCATCAGCAGGCGGCGGTTCATCATGCCGGTCAGCTCATCAGTGGTCGATTCCCGATATAGCCGCAGCAGCATATTGAGCTGGCCGCACTGCACCCAGCAACTGGCCATGGTAAACATGCCGAGCACCCACACCTGATTCAGGGTGGCCTGACTCCAGATGCTCTGTCCCACCAGCAGCCAGTGGCCCAGCAGCATGGTCACCAGTACCACGCCTGCCAGTTGCAAGCCGAGGGATAGGGGGATGGGGAAGATGGCAAACAGGGTGATCAGCAGATAGGGAAAGGCCGCATAACCCGCCTGCAACTCCTGTCCGGCGCCAAAGCTGTTCAGGCAGAAGAGGGAGAAGAGCATCATCACGGCCATCAGGTAGCCAAGGGCCAGCTTCATTCTTTCCCGCTTGAAGTGGATGAGGTACGAGAGCGGAATAAGTGGCGAGAGCGCCAGGGTGCAGAAGATCCTGGCCTGGAACAGCTGCTCGAAATGAACGGCGGGCAAGGTCAACCAATCCACCACTGCCCAGGCGGGCAATCCAAGCATCAGCAAGCAGGTCAGCAGGCGCAACCGCACCGTCATAAACCCCATGCGAGTACGAGTAAAATCTTCGGAGTGAACCCTCGCACTCCAGAACTCTGACAACTTGAGCATCCAGAGTCTCCACGATGAATACTGAGGGCTCATTCTACACCTACAAAGTGGTAAAAATGTCATTAGCGGGGAGAATAAAAAGGAGAGGTCGATCACACAAACCGACAGATGATAATCTCAGCGCGCAAACGTTTCAACCCATCAAAAAATAAACCTTTTTTTGCATAATTAGCGCTGGTCAGCCTCATTTCAATCACTACAATAGCGCCCAATTTTCTCCCCCTCCCCACACAATTCGAGGTACTTATGGAACAGGCTGCTGTCACACGCGCCAATCGAGAGGCACATCCACCCAGGCGAGCCCATAGCGAACTGGTCTATGGCATAGAGGATGTCCCGCCTCTGCCCCAGACGCTGTTCGCCGCCCTGCAGCATATGCTCGCCATGTTTGTCGCCATCATTACCCCGCCCCTGATTATCGCCAATGCCCTCGGCCTCCCTGCCGCCGACACCCGTTATATCGTCTCCATGTCGCTGGTCATGTCCGGCATCGCCTCCTTCATTCAAACCCGCCGCTTCGGCCCCATCGGTTCCGGCCTGCTCTCGGTACAGGGCACCAGCTTCAACTTCCTCGGCCCCATCATCGCCTCCGGTCTCGCCCTCAAACAGGCGGCCATGCCCACCGAGGATCTGTTGGGCACATTGTTCGGCACCATGATGGTTGCCGCACTCACTATCGTGGTGATGAGCCGCTTCCTCCATCTGGTGAAACGGATCATCACTCCGCTGGTCACCGGCATAGTGGTGCTGCTGATCGGCCTGACCCTGATCAAGGTCGGTCTCATCAGCATGGGCGGCGGCTATGCAGCCCTCTCTGATGGCAGCTTCGCCAGTCACACCAACCTCTTCCTCTCCCTGCTGGTGCTCGGCCTTATCGTGTTGCTGCAACGCAGTCGCAACCCCTGGTTGCGCCTCTCCGCCATCATGATCGCCATGCTGGCGGGCTATGCCGTGGCCCTGCTGTTGGGCAAAGTGAGCGCCCCCACCTTCGACGGCCCGCTGGTGGTGGTGCCCATTCCGCTCCACTACGGTCTCGGCTTTGACTGGCAGCTGTTCGTGCCGCTCGCCATCATCTTCGTGGTCACAGCGCTCGAAGCGATCGGCGACATGACCGCCACCTCGGACATCTCCGGCGAGCCGCTGGAAGGGCCTGTCTATATGGAGCGGATCAAAGGCGGCGTGCTGGCCGATGGTGCCAACTCCATGCTGGCGGCAGTTTTCTCCACCTTCCCCATGTCCACCTTCGCCCAGAATAACGGCGTCATTCAGCTGACCGGCGTCGCCAGCCGTCACGTCGGGCTCTTTATCGCCGCCATGCTGGCGCTGCTTGGCCTGTTCCCGGCGGTCGCCAGTCTGGTGCAGCAGATCCCCGAGCCCGTGCTGGGGGGCGCCACTATCGTGATGTTCGGCACCATCGCCGCCGCTGGCGTGCGCATCATTGCCCGCGAGGAGCTGGATCGCCGCGCCCTGATGATCCTGGCAGTGTCGCTGGCCATGGGGCTGGGGGTCGCACAGGTGCCGGAAGTGCTGCAACACCTGCCGGAGCTGGCCAAGAGTGTGCTCTCCTACGGCGTCGCCACCGGTGGCATCACCGCCATCGTGCTCAACCTGCTGCTGCCCAAGCGCGAAGCGCGCCACTCCTGAGACATCGTCCACCGATAGCCAACCCAAGCCCCGCACTGCGGGGCTTTACCTTGCCAGTCGCCACGGGTAGTGTGCTGGGCAGCCTTTTTTGAGGATGCCGCCATGCCCTATCGCCTGCTCTCCCCCCTATCCAATACCGCTTCACCCGCACAGATACTGGCGCAAGAGCAGTGCTGGCTGCGCGACTGTGCCCATGACGGCCAGCCCCGCGCTCACCTGTGGCAGGCGCCCCAATGCCTGATTGTCACTCGCAAGGATACCCGCCTCCCCCGTTACGAAGCTGCCTGCCAGCAACTTGCAGCTGAAGGCTGGCCGGTACATGTGCGCGACAGTGGCGGCACCGCCGTGCCCCACGGGGCGGGGATCCTCAACCTATCCCTGCTGCTGCCTCGTACCACCACAGATCTCGCCCACTACTACCGGCTGCTGGGGGCGCCACTGCTGACCCTGCTGGCGGAGTACGGCCTTGAGGGAAGCTATGACTTCGTACCCGGCTCCTTTTGCGATGGTCAGTACAATCTGGTGATCGGGGGACGCAAGATCACCGGTACCGCCCAGCGCTGGCTGGCGCCGGGGCAGGATCACCAAGGCGCCGTGCTGGCGCAAGCCATGCTGCTGGTGGCGGGTGATGTGGATGAGGGAACCAGAATGGCGAGCCGCTTCTACGAGCTGGCGGGCGGCGAGCTGCGTTTTATGGCGGGAACCTCCACCACGCTAGCAAGCTGCATCGATTGGCACGGTAGCGATCAGGCACTGGTAGAGAAAGTGCGAGCACGTCTGGATAGCCTGCTGAGCGAGGGGCTATCCTCCTCATCCTGACCTTATCCCGAAGGGAGAGGGAAAGTCCCCATCCAGAGACACGGCGCACAAAAAAGCCACGACCGGAGTCGTGGCTTGTTCTTTTCAATGGGAACGTGAAACGGGCTGAGGCGTTCAGGCCGTCTGCGGCTCCGGCTCGGCTTCGCTATCCAGATCACGGCTAAAGTAGGCGCGGGTCTCGGCGATCACCACATGGCGCAAGCCAATCAGGCCGATGAGGTTGGGCACCGCCATCAGGCCGTTGACGATATCGGCCAGCAGCCAAATCATATCCAGATGGAGGAAAGCACCGCTCGCCACCAGCGCCAGATAGACCAGACGATAGGGCTTGATTGCCTTCACCCCGAACAGGTACTCGGTGCAGCGCTCGCCGTAGTAGTTCCAGCCAAGGATGGTGGTAAAGGCGAAGAACAGCAGGCCAATGCTCACCAGATACTGGCCGACATGAGCATCGAGCCCCTGGGCAAAGGCCAGACTGGTCATGGCCGCACCGCTTGCATCGCCGCTCCACACCCCGGTCACCACCAGGGTCAGGCCGGTCATGGTGCAGATGATGATGGTGTCGATGAAGGTACCTGTCATGGAGACCAGCCCCTGCTCCACGCACGAATCGGTCTTGGCTGCCGCCGCCGCGATGGGCGCAGAGCCCAGTCCCGATTCGTTGGAGAAGACCCCGCGCGCCACCCCGGACTGAATGGCCAGCATGATGCTGGCACCGACGAAGCCGCCGGTCGCCGCATGGCCGGTGAAGGCACTCTCGATCACCAGCATGACGGCATCGGGCAGGGCGCTGGCGTTGTTCACCAGCACGCCCAGACAGGCGACGATGTAGAAGATGGCCATGAAGGGCACCACCTTGCTCGACACGCTGGATATGGACTTGATCCCTCCCAGGGTCACCAGCGCCACGATCAGGGTCAGCACCACGGCGGTCGCTTCACGGGGCACCGAGAAGGAGAGGCTCATGGCGTCGGAGATGGCATTGACCTGAGGGAAGGTACCGATGCCGAAGAAGGCCACGCCGATGCCAAACAGGGCAAACAGCTTGGCCAGCGGCTTGGAGCCGAGCCCCTTCTCCAGATAGTACATGGGGCCACCCGCCATCTGGCCGTTGGCATCCTGCTCGCGATATTTCACCGCCAGCAGACACTCGGCGTACTTGGTGGCCATGCCGAACAGCGCCGCCATCCACATCCAGAACAGGGCACCGGGACCACCGAGCTTGATGGCGGTGGCCACCCCGACGATATTGCCGGTGCCGATGGTGGCAGAGAGTGCGGTACAGAGGGCGCCGAAGCTGGAGACATCTCCCTGCTTGCCCTGCCCCTGATCGCGACCAAAAACCAGCCGCAGAGCGAGCGGCAAGCGCACCACCTGAAGCAGACCCAGACGCAGGGTGAGATAGATACCGGTCCCGACCAGCAGGATCAGCAGGGGCGGCCCCCAGATAAAGCTATCGATGGCGGTTAACGCCGATTGAATTGATGACATGCATCCTCCTTAAGAAACAGAAATTAAGGAGGAGAAGGATGATCTTCCCATAGGTGTCACGATCGGCCAGAGGCGATCGGATGCGGGCCAAGCCCAGGTACAACCATCCCATCCCCTCTGTCCTTTTGCCTGAGAGTTTCCGGCGCCAGCCTGCCCTTGCGGGTAGTCATGGTGCCTTGCTCCTTCGGCGCCCGATTTAACGGGTCTCTCCAGAGTATCGTCCAGTAGCAGTCCACACCGGTTGCCCAGTACCTGAAAGATTCACTTCTTCGGTGGATGGTTGCCCATCGCTCTCCTGCTACCTTCATCCGAACTAGTTTGGATTAGGAAGTCGGCATGTTAATCCAAAAAATGTGAGCTGTCTCGCACTTGGCCGCCCCCATTTATATTTTTTTAGTGACCACCAGAACCGCGGCAAGAATGTTAAATGTTAGTTAACTATCAACAAGTTAGGCTATCACGCATCAAATGTGGCCCAAACGGGAAAAATGGCGGATAGAGAACAGTGATCCCTCTCGTTTCGCCAAGAAAATCTTGCCGACATATCCAATCAAAATGCTTGCACACAGAATCAATAAGCCGATAATCCGCTGCATAACCAAGCACTTTGCCATCAATTTATGCACTGTGTTCGGTTGGTCCCACCGGACCGCTCGCCTGACCCGGCCGTCGCCGGTTCAATCGCATATGGCTTGGGCATATCACGCCCCCTAAGGATGACCAAAAGAGAATGAACGAGACCCTGGTTGCAAAAGATGTGGTCGCACAAGATTACCGTCAGCTGGTTGAACAATTCGGCTCCCCCCTGCTGCTGCTCGACAAGGCAGCCATCCGCAAACAGTATCGGGCGCTGGCCGCCGCCCTGCCCGATGTACGATTGCACTATGCACTCAAACCCCTGCCCCATGAGGCGGTGGTCTCTGTCTTGAAGGAAGAGGGGGCCTGTTTCGATCTGGCCACCAATGGCGAAGTGGATCTGGTGCGCAGTCAGGGGGTTCGCCCGGGACGTTGCATTCATACCCATCCCATCAAGCGCGACAGCGATATCCGTTACGCGCTGGAGTTCGGCTGCACTGTGTTTGTCTACGACAACCCGCTGGAGCTGGAAAAGTTCATTCCCTATAAGGACGAAGTGAAACTGCTGCTGCGGGTCAGCTTCCCCAACCCCGAGACCAAGGTCGACCTCTCCAAGAAGTTCGGCTGCACCCCGGAGCAGGCGCTGCCGCTGCTGCAACTGGCCCACGCCAAGGGGATCAAGGTGATGGGGCTGTCGTTCCACGTCGGCTCCCAAGTACCCCACGCCCGTCGCCATGTGCAGGCCATCGACGCCTGCCGCGAGATCATGGAGCAGGCCTGGGCGCTCGGGCTCAAGCCCTGGGTGCTGGATATCGGCGGCGGTTTCCCGGTGGATTATGAGGGGGGCGAGTTCGATATCGACGGCTTCTGCGCGCCGATCCGCGAAGCGCTGGCCAAGTTGCCCGCTACCGTGCAGAAGATTGCCGAACCGGGCCGCTTTATCAGCGCGCCGGCCATGACTTCGGTATCAAGCGTGATGGGCAAGGCGCACCGCGGCGACAAGATCTGGTACTACCTGGATGACGGTCTCTACGGCAGCTACAACGGCCAGCTCTATGACCACGTCACCTATCCGGTTAGCACACCTTATGCCAGTGGCGAGCAGCACAATTCGGTGCTTTCAGGCCCCACCTGCGACAGCGTGGATGTGATCCGCGACGGCATCATGCTGCCGGATTTGGCTATCGGCGAGTTGGTGGTAGGCAAGGTAATGGGTGCCTACACCTGGGCCTCCGCCTCCACCTTCAACTTCTTCCCCAAGGCCAGCATCCTGATTCTGGACAGCAGCCAGAAGGGGCAGAAGCTGGTGGCAGTAGCCTGAGCACACCGCTCGCCAACAGGTTCACTGGGCAAAAACAAGAGGGGGAAGCTTGAGCTTCCCCCTCTCTCATTTCACCAACCCCGATCAGATAAACTGACTGGTCAGCAGCCAGCCGGTGTAGGCGACGAAGCAGGTCAGCAGCAAGCCCCCCTCCAGCCGGTTGATACGGCCCTGCCCCTTGCGGCCCAGACACATCACCAGCAGCAGCAGGGTCAGCCCCATCATGATGCTCCAGTCACGGGTGAGCACCTCCGGCGCCACATCGAGCGGGTGGATGCCCGCCGCGATCCCCACCACCGCCAGGGTGTTGAACAGGTTGGAGCCGAGCACGTTGCCAAGGGCCAGATCATGCTCGTTCTTGCGAATGGCGATCAGCGACGAGGCCAGCTCCGGCAAGGAGGTTCCCACCGCGACTATGGTGAGGCCAATCACCAGATCGCTGATACCAAGCGCCTGAGCGATGGTCACCGCCCCCCAGACCAGTAGACGGGAAGCACCGATCAGCAGCACCAGCCCGACCACCAGCCAGAAGATAGCGCTCTTGAGGGACATCCCCTCGCTCTCGATATCCTCGGCGGTCTCGGTATCCAGCGCATCTCCCTTGCCATTCATGCCAGCCCAGATAGACCAGCCCATCAGGGCAACGAAGACGGCCCCCAGAATGACCGCATCCATCCGGCCCAGATGGCCATCGATCAGCAGGGCGCCAGAGAGCAGGGTAATACCGAGCAGGATCGGGATCTCCTTGCGTACTACCTGAGAGGCCACCGCGATAGGGCTGATCAGTGCCGTCAGACCCAGGATCAACGCGATATTGGTGATGTTGGAGCCATAGGCATTGCCGAGCGCCAACCCGGGATTGCCCTGGGACGCCGCCAGCGCCGAAACCACCATCTCCGGGGCCGAGGTACCAAAACCGATGATCACCATGCCGATCAGCAGCGGCGGCATCCCCGCATAACGGGCGGTGGCGGCAGCGCCGTCGACAAACTTGTCTGCGCTCCAGACCAGCAGCGCCAGTCCGGCAATCAGGGCAACAAAAGCCAGGGTCATAGGATCTTCATCTCTTGTTATCTGCAACGAAGCGCCAGCCCGAACGGGCAGGCACCATGGGAAAGTGGCGCCAGTGTAGCTGTGCCACCTTCCATTTCAAGGGGAAATCAAACCGTGATTAACATTTCACAGCACAGCCAGCAGGCTCGCGGCATCGGAGACCTCGAACTTGCCCGGAGCCTCCACAAACAGCTGCTCGACCACACCATCGTTGGCGATCAACGCAAAGCGCTGGGCACGGATGCCGCCAAAGGCGCCGGTATCCTTGGCCAAGCCCAGCGCCCGGGTCCAGCTGCCATCGCCATCTGCCAGCATGGTGATCGCCTCGGCATTCTGGGCCGTCTGCCAGGCACGCATCACGAAAGCATCGTTGACCGACAGACAGCAGATGGCATCCACCCCTTTGGCCATAAACTGATCGGCCAGCACCACATAACCGGGCAGGTGGGCATTGGAGCAGGTGGGAGTAAAAGCACCGGGTACCGCAAACAGCACTACTTTTTTACCGGCGAACAGCGTCTGGCTATCCCGCAGCTGCTTGCCCTCGGCGGTGATAAAGGTAAATTCGCCCGAAGGCAGAGTCTGACCCATCGCAATCATTGTGCTCGTCCTTAAGTGGAGGGAGGAGGCCCCAGTCTACCCCACTGCCGAGCTGTGACACAGACCTCCCTTTGCTTGGATCATTTGAACTAACCTTGAGCAGGATCAGCCGACCAAGGAGGCCTCATGCAGCACTATTACGATGGACTGGAAATTCGCCCCCCCGCCTTGCGCGAACAACAGCAGCTGGAGCAGCTCAATCATCAGCTTACCCATGTCAGTCAATATTGCGCCGGTTACTCCAGCGTCTATCGCCAGTGCCGCCTCGAGGATCTGGCAGAGCTGGCCACCCTGCCACTGCTCGACAGCAAAGAGCTGTTTGCCGCCCAGCAGGCTCACCCTCCGTTCGCCGGACTCACCGGCCGCCCCGCCAGTCAGGCGTTGCGGGTCTTCTCCTGTCCGGGCCAGCTGGCCATCCCCGAGTATGCGGGAGCAGACTGGTGGGGGGCCGCTCGAGCACTGTTTGCCGCCGGCTTCAAGCCAGGTGAGGTAATACTCAATGGCCACGACTATCATGCCGGCCCCACCGCCTTTATTTTCGATAACGGCGCCCGCCAGCTGGGCGCCCCCGTGGTGCCCTGCGGGCCCCACGATACCCAGCGCCAGCTGGAGGCGCTGCTGCGCTATCAACCCACCGGCTACGTCGGTCCGCTGGTGACCCTGCTCGATCTGCTGGAAGCGGCCGAAGCGGCCGACATCCCGACCGACTCGCTGCGCCGCGCACTGCTGTGTGAAGCCACTCACCCGGAAACCACGCCGCTGCGCGCCATTCACGGCATTGCGGCCCTCAACTGTCTGGTGTGGCAGGATGTGGGGGTAGTGGCTTACGAGAGCCGACCAGGAGAGGGATTTATTGTGAGCGAGAGTTGCATCATCGAGATCATCGATCCCGCCAGCGGCGAGCCGGTGAGCGGCGACGAGACCGGCCAGCTGGTGCTGACCAGGCTTGACCTGGAGTATCCATTGCTGCGCCTCGTCACCGACTGGCAGGGGCACTGGCTCACGACGCCAAGCCCGTGCGGTCGCTCCAACCGGCGCCTAAAACTGGTGTAGCAGGCCAAGTAAATGCACAAAGGCAAACGGGCAGCCATCAGGCAGCCCGTCTTGTCTCTGAAGAAGAGGATATATGAAATTGGTCAGCGCCTCGCCTGCCAGGTGGCGATGGCGAGCAGGGAGTCGGGGGTAAATTCGCTGGCACGCTCGGCGATCTCGGCCAGGCTCATCCAGTGCACCGAGCTCACCTCTTCGGCCTGCAACTGCAGCGGCCCCTGATAACGGCAACTGAAGAGGCCACCCCAGACCCGGTAGCCCTCCCCTTCCGCATAAAAGCTGCCAAAGCCCTGCAGAGGAACATCTATAATCCCCAGCTCCTCGGCCAGCTCGCGGCGGGCGGAGCGCTCCATCTCCTCACCGGTGGTGACCACGCCACCGGCGCAGGCATCCAGCATGCCGGGGCAGAAATCTTTGCTGAGGGTGCGTCGCTGCACCAGGATCCGATCCGCGTCGTCGAGCACCAGAATATAGCTGGCGCGATGGCAGAGATTCTCCCGCCGCACCTTGGCTCGCTCGGCCACGCCAATCACCCGGTTATCCTCGTCCACCACATCAACCCATTCCACGCACAGGCCCTTTTATTTGTTCCATTCAAGCCCGCAGTATATCGGTGCGGTGGTTTGTCATGGCACAACTTTTTCGATGATGCCGTCAATTTGCCGAGCTCACTGGCAAAATAAGGATTCATGCAAATCTTTATAAACCGTCATATCAGTGTCATCGACCGACACCATAGTGTGCCCTGTCCAGGCAATCAGGGAACCGTGTGATGAAGGTATTCAAGCAGTTATCACCACGGCAGATCGCTCGCTACATCAAGAGCTTTCATCGAGGCTATTTTGCCATCGAGTCGCTGGGGACATTTGAATTCAACGCGGGTAGGATCAGCCTCCATGGCCTGACCTGCCGCCAGCGGCTAAGACTGGCTCGCCAGATCAATCTGGCGGTCAGACAACTTGGTCACCGCGACCCCTTGCCGGACATGTGAGTCAAAGGGTCTTGCCCTACTGTCTGTTGTGCATCCATGCTTTGCCCGCCGGCTACTGGCCGCGCGGGCCGTTTTCGATATCGGTAATGATGCCGTTGCGCACCGTCACAAAGCGCATGAACTCGTTCTTGCCGAAGTTGTAGGTCCAGCGTTCACCATATTTGACCTGCACCATGTTGCCGTACTGGTTCTCCTCGTTGCGGTTGAGCTCTTCACGCAACATCGGCTCACCGCACTTGAGCAGCATCTCGGCGGTGGTGTCTCCCTCGGTGATCAGGGCGTTCTTGCAGCGCATGGCATCAGCACTGGCCGGAATGCTCAGCAGCAACAGAGCAAGCCCCGCTACTTTCTTCATCTTCTTGCTCATCGGGTTCTCCTTATCCTCTCTAATGAGTCGCAGTATGCCTGTTCCCGTTTCTGAAAAAACCAGTAAAAAGCGCAAAAGTGCCGCCCTTTTCTGCTCTCCAGCCCGCTGGTCGCGACAAATGCTGTCTATCACATAGCCCAAAAACAAACGGCGACCCGAGGGTCGCCGTTTGCATCAAGCCAGCAGGATCACAGGATGTCCAGCAGCTCGACTTCAAATACCAGTGCAGAGTAAGGCGGGATGGAGCCCGCGCCACGGGCACCGTAGGCCAGATCGTGGGGGATATAGAGCTTCCACTTGGAACCAACTGGCATCAGCTGCAGCGCTTCAACCCAGCCAGCGATCACGCCGGTTACAGGGAATTCAGCCGGCTGGCCGCGAGCGACGGAGCTGTCGAATACGCCACCGTGGGTGAAGGTACCGTGGTAGTGCACACGCACGGACTGACCGGCTACCGGAACGGCACCGTTGCCTTCTACCAGCACTTCGTACTGCAGACCGGAGTCGGTCACCTTCACTTCAGCGCGCTTGGCGTTGTCAGCCAGGAAGGCTTCGCCGTCAGCAGCGGCGGCCTTGGCGGCGGCTTCCTGCTCTTCTTGCATACGCGCAGTGATCACCTGGAAGGCATCATTGATATCGTCACGGCTGACCGCGAACTCCAGACCATTCAGGGCATCTGCCAGACCGTGTTGCAGGGCCGGGATATCCAGACCGGCGAAGGCTTGCTGCGCCAGCTGATCACCCATGTTGCGGCCGATGCCATAGCTGGCCTTCTGTTCGATAGAGTCGTATTGGGACATTGAGATGTTGCTCCAGATCCATGTAGTAAAGAGGCGGGATGATATCAGACTTTTATGTCGGGTGCTGCCGGCCAGACCGTTGATTTACCCGTCAGTGGGAGGAACTTCACACAAGACGCGGATGAACGCCGCCCAACGGCGGCGCTCTGCTTAAGCTCGATCCAGCAAGGCTCTGACTACCGCGAGCCTGGAGAAATCCCATCCAGCTTTCTTCACGCCTTGTCGAGCAACGCACGCACCGCGGCCACCTTTGCGCCGTCGGTGATATTGACCCGACCGTCATCCGAGGTGCCCATATTGACGCCATGGGGCACCATGCCGCCGCGCCAGCCCATGCCGGACATATGCACTTCGCTCACCCCGGTGAACTCGATGATGGTCCGCACGTTGTCGGCATTGACCCCGGCACCCGGCATCAGGCTGGCACGCCCCGCCAGCGCCTGCTGCATCTCTTGCAGGGTTTCCAACCCAGCCAACGCGGTCGGCGCATGGCCCGAGCTCAGAATGCGCTCGCAACCGGCCGCGACTATGGTCTCCAGATCGAGGCGCCAGTCTGAGGAGAGGTCGATGGCGCGATGGAAGGTGACACCCAAGGGGCCAGCGGCGTCCACCAGCTGTTTGAGTCTGGTGGCAGGCACACGCCCCTCCTCATCCAGCAAACCGACCACCACCCCTTGCAGCCCCGCAGCACGTGCGGCCGCGATATCTTGCAGCATCATCTCGAACTCGCCGTCATTGAAGCAAAAATCCCCGGCACGCGGGCGGATCATGGCGTAGACCGGCACGGTGGCATGGCGGGCTGCCTGCTGCATAAAACCGTAGGAGGGGGTCAGGCCACCCAGACCCAGCGCAGAGCAGAGCTCGATGCGATCCGCCCCGGATTGCTGGGCGGTAAACAGGGATTCCAGGTTGTCGATACAGATTTCAAGACGGGTCATGAGGACTCCTTTTTCGGGGAGATCAGACCCCACATCTGATCTCATAGATTGAGCAAGGCTGCGCCGCGCACACCACCGGCGCCGCCGAAGCGGGCCTGGCGGATCTCGGGCAGGGCGACCCCGGGCAGCAAGTGACCGGGCAGACGCAGCGGCAGCTGTTCATAGAGGGCGGGCAAGCCGCTCAGGCCGCCCCCCAACACTACCACCTCGGGATCAATCACCGAAATGGCGGTGGCAAGCCCGGCGGCCATGATCTCCAGCCAGCAGTCGACCGTCTCGACCGCATGGGGTTCATGGGCCTCGAAGCGCCCCACAATCTGGTGACCCGTGGCGCGCTGGCCATGGAAATGGTGATAGAGACGCTCCAGACCGGTGCCGGAGGCATAGGTTTCAAAACAGACCAGACGGCCGCAGCCGCAACGGGGACGGGGCAAATCGGGGTACTTCATCAGCATGGTCGCGGGCAAGGGGTAGTGACCAATCTCGCCAGCCAGCCAGTTGCGCCCCTGAATAAGCTTGCCCGCCAAATAGACGGCGCCGCCGATGCCAGTGCCGATGGTGACGCCGAGCGCACTGCCTGCGCCGTCGGCAGCCCCTTGATGCACTTCGGACCAGAGGAAGCAATTGGCATCGTTATCCACTTTGACCGGCCGTTCCAGCAACTCGGCCAGATCGGCGCCCAGATGGCGACCATTGATGGAGGGCAGATTGGCCGCCACTATGCTGTGATCCTGGCTGTTGATGACACCGGGGAACCCGATGCCGACCGAGCCCCGTACGCCGGAGCGGGCATCCGCCTGCTCGACCCGGGAGCGGATCAGCTGCTGCAGCCCCTCGTAATCGTTGCCCGGGGTGCTCATTCGCTCCTCGTAACAGAGGTTCAATGCTCCGTCATAGACCGCGAAGGCGATCTTGGTGCCACCGATATCAAAGCCGTAATACATGCCCGCACTCCCTGTCAGCCCGTGTTTATCCAACTCTGTTCCAAGGGGGACATTGTATTAATTCGCAAAAAAAATAAAGTGACCGAGGGCGAAAAAACGGGAGAGAGATCAGAGCAAACGGCTCATTTGTCGCTGCAGACAGGGCTGCCCGAGGCTTATCAGGGTGCGCTCCTCGCCGTCAAAGACGAAGCCGCGGCGCAGGTAGAACCCCTCGCCAATGTGGTTGCCATCGAGCAGCCACAATTTGACGCAACTACAACCGGCGCGGCGCATCTGCATCGCCACCGCCTGCCACAGCCGTTTGCCATAGCCTTGTCGCCAGTGGTCGGGATGAAGGTAAAAGGCGCGGATCAGGGCATGGCTCTGTTCCGCTTCCTGCTGTGGTTGCCAGTAGAGCAGGCCAATCACAACCTCATCGAGACAAAGTAGCATGGGCCTTGGGCCCGGCTCGGCCAGACGGCTCTGCCAAATCTGCAGATGAGCGGTAACATCCAGCTGCTCCAGCAAGTCGGCACCGAGCACCTGGCCATAGACAGCGAGCCAGCTGGCTCGCTGCATCACCGTCATGGCGGCGGCATCATCGCTGCGCGCCATGCGCAGGCTTATGCCTTGCATTGGGGCACCAGACCATTGGCTCGGGCCTGCTCATAGAGCGGCAGCACTTGCGCCTGTTGCGCCTGCAACTCGGCGATCCGGTTCTCGTTGCTCGGGTGGGTGGAGAGCAGTTGCGGCGGGGTATTGCCACCAGCGGCGGCACTCATGTTCTGCCACAGTGGGATCGCCTCGGCCGGATTGAACCCGGCCCGCGCCATCAGCTCAAGCCCGAGCCGATCCGCTTCGCTCTCCTGAGTGCGGCCATAGGGGAGCATCACCCCCACTTCAACCCCGAGGCCAAGGGCGGCCATAGTGGCGCCGCGATACTCGCTGGTGCCCATAGCGATGTCGGCCGCCGCCAGACCGAGTCCGGCCAGCTGGCTGCGCGAGAGTCGCTCGTTTGAGTGCTGGGCCAGCACGTGGGTCAGCTCGTGGCCAATGACTGTCGCCAGCTGATCCTGATTTTTGGCCACCTTGAGCAGGCCGCTGTAGACCCCGATCTTGCCACCTGGCAGGGCGAAGGCGTTGACCTGTTTGGAGTCAAACACCACCACTTCCCAGTTGGTGATGCCATAGCTGGCCGGCACCTGGGCGGTCACCGCCTTGGCGACACAGGAGACATAGGCGTTGAGTTTGGCATCCTTGCTCACCTTCTCCTTCTTCTTCATCTGCTCGAAGGAGTCGGCACCCAGCTGATTCATCTGCTGGGGAGAGTAGAGCAGCATCTGGCTGCGGCCGGTCGGCGACTGGGCGCAGGCGACCAGCAGGGAACTACAGAGGGCTACCAGGCCAAACTTGGTGAGGGACGCAATCATGAAGGGATCCTTTGCCATATCGTTGCCCTATTCTCGGAAATGCCGCCCCGCGACGCAAGGGAGCCAGCCCCTGGCTGGTGGAAAAACATCCATCCAGCATTATTAACAAAACTGACAGCCGCCAAAAACAAAACGAGCCCGCTTGGGGCTCGCTTTATCAGGACATACTGACCTCAGGCAGTTACATGATACCCAGCTTTTTCAGATCAGCCTGTACCACCTTGGCCGGCACCGGCACGTAGCCATCTTTGGCCACGATGTTCTGGCCTGCTTTGGAGAGCATCATTTTGACAAACTCTTGCTCCATCGGGGAGAGAGGTTTGTTCGGATGCTTGTTCACATAAACGTACAAGAAGCGAGAGAGCGGATACTTGCCGGTGATGGCGTTGTCGGCGCTCGCTTCGATAAAGGTCTTGCCATCCTTGGAGAGTGGAACTGCACGCACGCCGGAGGTGACATAACCGATACCGGAGTAACCGATACTGTTGAGGGAAGCGGAAACAGACTGCACCACGGAGGCAGAGCCCGGCTGCTCGTTCACACCGCTCTTGAAGTCGCCGTTACAGAGCGCGTGCTCCTTGAAGTAACCGTAGGTGCCGGATACCGAGTTGCGACCGAACAGTTGCAGATCCTTGCCCGACCAGTTACCGGTCAGACCCAGATCAGACCACTTGGTGGCCGCCTTGGCTTCGCCGCACTTGAGGGTGCTGGAGAAGATTGCGTCGATCTGCGGCATGGTCAACCCCTTGATGGGGTTGTCCTTGTTGACGAACACTGCCAGGGCATCGACTGCGACGCGGATGGCAGTCGGCTTGTAGCCGTAACGCTTCTCGAATGCCTCCTCTTCACCGGCCTTCATGGCACGGCTCATCGGGCCAAACTGGGCAACCCCCTCGGTCAGAGCGGTCGGCGCGGTAGAGGAGCCGGCAGCCTGGATCTGCACATTGACGTTGGGATACATGCGCTTAAATTCTTCAGCCCACAGGGTCATCATGTTGGCCAGAGTATCAGAGCCGACAGAGGACAGGTTGCCCGAGATGCCGCTGGTCGGGGTGTATTCCGGCAGGTTTTTATCGACACCATAGGCCAGGGTGCTGGCAGAAAAAAGGGTTGCTGCGGTGAATCCGATTACACCAGCCAGTTTGTTGAGTTTCATCCAATCTCTCCAAAGTTACAGAAGGTCCGTTCTTAAAACGGCGCCAGTATCTGACCTGGCAGTGACAAATTTATGGATTTAATGTGACACTTTAATGACATGGCAGCGCTTTTGTCTAAATGGCAAAGGGCTGCAAGCGCAGCCCTTCCCGTGTATCTAACACCTTGTCATAAAAGACTATTTAATCACCACCAGGCGACTCGGAATGAGAAAGCTGAAGCGGCTGCCAAGGCCAACCCGGCTCTCGATATCAAGCTGGCAGTCATGGTGACTCAAGGCATGCTTGACGATGGCAAGGCCAAGTCCTGAGCCGCCGGTGTGGCGGGAGCGGGCCTTGTCGACCCGATAGAACCGCTCGGTGAGCCGCGCCAGATGCTCGGGCGGGATCCCCTCCCCCTCATCCTGCACCGCAAATAGCGCCATCGCCCCCTGCTTGCGCCACTCCACGCTGATTTTTCTCCCCGCAGGGGTGTAGTGGATGGCGTTGTAGACCAGATTGGAGACGGCGCTGCGCAGCTGCTCCTGATCGCCACGCACCAGGAGGTTGGGCTGCACCATGAATTCGATCTGGTGAGCCCGCTCCCCCGAGAGCGCCCGCGCCTCCTGCTCCAGCAGCCCCAACATGGCGGGCATGTCTACCAGATGGGAAAGATCCACGCTCGGAGCCGCCTCGATGCGCGACAGGGTGAGCAGCTGATTGACCAGATTGTCCATCCGGATGGTCTGCTCCATCATCACCCGATGCGCCTTGGCCCACATGGCGGGCGGCGGCGGCTCCTCGGTCATCTCCAGATAGCCCTTGAGCACAGTAAGCGGGGTGCGCAGCTCGTGGGAGACGTTGGAGACAAAGTGTTTGCGGGTCTTTTCCAGACTGCGCAAGCGGGTGACATCGCGCACCACCAGCATCGCCTGATCGGAGGCGTAGGGCATGATGCGAAACTCGAGAAACTTCTCCTCATTGACCGGAGAGTGCATCTCCAATGGCTCGTCAAAAGCCTGTTTCGCCAGATAAGCGGTAAAAGCCGGATTACGGATCAGGTTGCCGATATGCTGGCCGGCATCTTCCGGCCAGCGAAAACCGAGCAGTTGCTCCGCCAGCCGGTTGCACCAGAGGATGCTGCCATCATCGCGCAATACTACGGCCGCGTCAGGCAATGCCTCGGCCCCTTCCCGAAAACGGCGGATCAGGCCCGCCAACTCGCGGCGCCGGGCGCGGTGGCGCTGCTGCAACTTGTAAATGCCATTGAAGATGTGCTCCCAACTGCCTTTTCCGTTGGGAGGAACCAGACTGCGATCGTGCCACAGCCAGTCAGAGAGCCGCTTCTGGAAGCGATAGTGCCAGCCCAGATGCAACACGGCCGCCACTAACAGGCAGAGGGCAAGATGATCAATCAACCAGCCAACCAATGCGAAGGGGGCGTAAAAAAACGCCATTCGCCACAACTGTCGCCGCCAGGCGTAAGGTTGCAACATAACTGCCTCTAGAGACGGGTTGAGAAGCGGTATCCGGCTCCACGCACCGTCTGGATCAATCTGTCGTGCCCTGTCTCTTCAATCGCCTTGCGCAGGCGACGAATATGCACATCCACGGTTCTGTCCTCGACGTACACATTGGTACCCCAGACATTATTGAGCAGCTGTTCACGGCTGTAGACCCGCTCGGGGTGAGTCATGAAGAAGTGAAGCAGCTTGAATTCGGTCGGCCCCATGTCGAGCGCCTTCTCTTCGGCACTGACCCGGTGGGAGACAGGATCGAGTTTCAGCCCCTGCACCTCGATCACCTCGTCTACCGAGGTGGGCGACACGCGGCGCATCACCGCATGGAGGCGAGCGGTCAGCTCCTTGGGCGAGAACGGCTTGGTGATGTAGTCGTCGGCTCCGGCCTCCAGACCACGCACCTTGTCCTCCTCTTCACCGCGAGCGGTGAGCATCACCACCGGGATCTGGCGCGTCACCTCATCCTGCTTGAGCTGCTTGATAAACTGGATGCCACTGCCGCCCGGCATCATCCAGTCGAGCACGATGAGTTCGGGGTAGGGTTCGCGCACCTTCGCCAGTCCATCGGCGTAATCTTCCGCTTCAATCGTCTCATATCCCTTCTGCTCCAACACGAAGCAGAGCATTTCGCGGATCGGTGCTTCGTCCTCGACCACCAGAATTCGCTTAGCCATTCCCTTCTCTCTCCTCTGTGAAGATGGGTGCGCCAATTATTAGAATTTTCTGTGACACTTTTATGACTTTATGACAGGCGGGATGATAAACGTTTTCAGATTCAGTTGGCAGCAGTACGTTGCAACAAGTCCCACCGGTTGCCGCTGATATCCTCAAACACCACCACGATGCCATATGGTTCATCGCGGGGCTGTTCACAAAAATGAACACCGTACGCCTGCATGCGCTGGTAATCCCCCCAGAAATCAGTGGTCTCGAGGAACAGAAATACCCGGCCACCGCCCTGCTGGCCGATGGCGGCCTGCTGCTGCGCATTGGCCGCTTGTGCCAGCAGCAACGCGGAACCGGGGGTGCCTTTGGGGGCAACCCGTACCCAGCGCTTGCCCGGTTTGCCCGGTTCATCGAGCCGAGTGTCCTCCAAAAGCGCAAAGCCAAGACCCTCGGTAAAAAAGCGAATGGCCTGATCGTAATCAGCCACCAGCAGGGTCAGCGCCCCTATGTGTTGTGACATGGCAGAAAATCCTCAACGGATGAGTCAACGGGCGCAATGCCCCCAGCAAGGGCGCATCATAGCGGCTGGACGGACAGGGCTCCAGCCGTCATGTGCGTCTTGAAAACGACCGATGAGGGGTAGTGAGCACTCAAGGGGCTTCGCGCAGCGTCCGGTAGAGGGTGGTGCGGCTGATCCCCAGCTGGCGCGCGGCCTCGCTCACATTGCCGCCGCATGCCGCCAGCGTTTGCTGCACCTGCCGCCGGGTTTGTTCACGCAAGCTGGTCGCCTCCCCCATCGGCAAGACGCCGGGCTCTGTGGCCACACTGGGCAGATGCAGGTGGGCGGGTTCTATCCAACCCAACCCCTCTGCCAGCACACAGGCCACTTCCAGTGCCTGCTTGAGCTGGCGCACGTTGCCGGGCAGCGGATGGACCAGCAGCTGTTGCTCCGCATCGCGGGTCAGACGCAGGGTCGGGTCCATCTCCGCCAACAGTCGCTGGATCAGCTCCAGACGCTCAGCGGCAGGCCAACGGCGCAGCGGCATCAGCTGCTGGCGCCAGCCGCAGATCCGGTAATAGAGGTCTTCGCGAAATGCGCCACTCTGCACCATGGCCGCCAGATCCCGGTGGCTGGCACTGACCAGCCAGAAATCCACCGCCTCCGGCTTGTGACTGCCAACCGGCGTCACGCTGCGCTCCTGCAATACCCGCAGCAGTCGGGTTTGAGCATGCAGCGGCAGTTCGCCAATTTCATCGAGCATCAGCATGCCGCCATGGGCTGCGCGCAGATAACCCTGACTGCCCTGGCTGCGGGCACCGCTGAAGGCCCCGCCCACATAGCCAAACAGCTCGGCTTCCACCAGATCTGCTGGTAACGCGCCGCAGTTAACGCACACCAGTGGCTGCTCCCGCCGACTCGACGCTCGGTGCAGGGCCCGCACCAGATGCTCTTTACCGCTGCCAGTCTCCCCCTCGATAAGCAGTGAAATGCCGCGCTCCAGCATCTTGAGCGGCACCTGCTGCGGAGGTGGCACCGGGCTTGAGTGACCCGGCAGCGCGGTGCAGGAAGGTGTCGCGTCCGCTTCTGGCACCAACCGCAAGCCACGCCCCTCGCGCAGCAGTTGTCTGCCATCGAAAGGGTGCTGGCCAAGCCAGAGTCGACCTGCCCGGTTGGCGCCGAGCAGTTCCCCCTCCTCTCCCAGCAACAGGCGAGCGGACCAGAGGCTCTGGGGATCGAGATCCACCAGCCAGCCCGGCTGACGCGCCAGCAGTGCGTTTTCGAGGGTCATGGCCAGCAGCCGCACCGTGCCCAGCATATCGCCATCGTGATGGGCCGCATCGGTGGAGATATCGAGCACCCCGAGCAATTGCCCATTCGGCCCCAGCAACGGACAGGCGCTGCAACTAAGGAAGCTGTGCTGGGCGAAGAAGTGCTGATTGCCGAGCACCTGCACTTCGCTCTGCTCGGCCAGCGCGGTACCGATGGCGTTGGTACCCTTGCTCGCCTCCCCCCAGCGGGCGCCACTGCGCAAAAAGATACGCTCGGCATGGCGGGCGAACCCCTCATCACCACTGGCGGCCAGAATGGCCCCCTCACCGTCACACAACAACAGGCGACAGGGGCGACCCGCCAGCAGCTGGGCAAACAGCGGCAGCACGAAGCGCTGGAAGCAGGAGATCAGAGCCCTGTGCTGATCCTGACGGGCCGACAGCTCCCCCTGGGGCAGCAAGTCCAGATCGGCGCTCTGCTGACGGCTCAGCCCCTGATGCAGGCAGCGCTGCCAGGAACGCTGGATCGGACCGGGACCGGGTTGAAGTGACTCACTCATCACGCCTCCTGTTCACAAACAGCACGACTGTCTCGGCCACTGCCCAGAAACGGTACAGTTTTATCTCAATAGCCGTGGTCATTGGTTAACCAAGATACGCTGCCACACCCCATTTGATAACGTTTTTGTAACCTTCTATCTGCTGGTCAGACCCTTTGGCACGCCCCTTGCGATATCAGCTGGCAACCGGTCTGTCAGCCAGTCCGGTCAGGATCACACACATAAAGGATGATGAGATGATTTATACCGCTCCCGGTCAGGCAGGTGCCCTGGTCAGCTTCAAGTCCCGTTACGACAACTTCATCGGTGGTGAGTGGGTGGCTCCTCGCGCCGGCCGCTACTTTGAAAACATCTCGCCGGTGGATGGCAAAGTATTCTGCGAGGTCGCTCGCTCCGACGCCGCCGATATCGAGCTGGCGCTGGATGCCGCCCACAAGGCGTTCACCAGCTGGAGCAAAACCAGCGTCACCGAGCGCAGCAACCTGCTGCTGCGCATCGCCGATCGCATCGAGCAGAACATCGAGCGACTCGCCATCGCCGAAACCTGGGAGAACGGCAAAGCGGTGCGCGAAACCCTGGCCGCAGACCTGCCGCTGGTGGTGGATCACTTCCGCTACTTCGCTGGCTGCATTCGCGCTCAGGAGGGCTCGGCCGCCGAGCTGGATCAAAACACCGTCAGCTACCACTTCAAGGAGCCCATCGGCGTGGTCGGCCAGATCATCCCGTGGAACTTCCCGCTGCTGATGGCCGCCTGGAAGCTTGCCCCTGTGCTAGCGGCGGGTTGCTGCAGCGTGCTCAAGCCCGCCGAGCAGACCCCGGTCACCATCATGCTGATGATGGATCTCATCAAGGACATCCTACCTGCCGGCGTAGTCAACGTGGTCAACGGCTTCGGCGCCGAGGCAGGTCAGGCGCTGGCCACCAGCAACCGGATCCAGAAACTGGCCTTTACCGGTTCGACCGAAGTGGGCGCCCATATCCTGCGCTGCGCCGCCGACAAGCTGATCCCCTCCACCGTGGAGCTGGGGGGCAAGTCCCCCAATATCTACTTCGCCGACGTGATGCAGCACGAGAGCAGCTACATCGATAAGGCGGTGGAAGGGATGCTGATGACCTTCTTCAACCAGGGGGAAGTGTGTACCTGCCCCTCCCGCGCGCTAGTGCAGGCCAGCATCTATGACGACTTCATGGACCGAGTGCTGGCCCGTGCCCGCACCATAGTGCAGGGCAACCCCCTCGATACCGCCACTCAGGTGGGAGCGCAGGCGTCTCGCGAGCAGTTCGACAAGATCCTGGGCTACATGGAGATCGGCCGCGGCGAAGGGGCCAAGATGCTGATCGGCGGCGGCCCGGCCAAGGTGAGCGGACTGGAGGGGGGATTCTACATCCAGCCCACCATCTTCTCCGGTCAGAACAAGATGCGAGTATTCCAGGAGGAGATCTTCGGGCCGGCACTCGGAGTCACCACCTTCAAGGACGAGGCGGATGCGCTGGCCATTGCCAACGACACCCAGTACGGGTTGGGGGCAGGCCTGTGGACCCGTGACAGCAATCTGGCCTGGCGCATGGGGCGTGGCATTCAGGCTGGCCGGGTCTGGGTCAACTGCTACCACGCCTACCCGGCACACGCCGCCTTTGGCGGTTACAAAAAGTCGGGGATCGGCCGCGAGACTCACAAGATGATGCTGGACCACTATCAGAACACCAAGAACCTGCTGGTGAGCCACGACATCAACCCGCTCGGCTTCTTCTAACGCAAGCAGATACCATCAGAAAGGGCGCCTGCGGGCGCCCTCCTTGTTTTGCTTTACCAGATGACATGTCCGGCGATTTATTATCGGGCTGACTGTAGGCGATAACGCTGGGGGGAGCAGCCCAGCTCCCGGTTGAACATGGCGATAAAGGCCGAGGTGGAGCCATAACCGAGCCGCCAGCTGATCTCCTGAATGGGCATGTCCCCCTTGAGCCAGGCCAGCGCCTTGAGCAGCCGCAACCGCGCCCGCCACTGACCGAAGCTCATCCCCAGCTCCCGCAGGCAGCGCCTGGCCAGGGTGCGCTCTGTGGTATGCAGTTGTCCGGCCCACTGGGCCAGAGTTCGGGGATCGGCAGGATCGCTGTGTAACGCCGCCAACATGGGAGCCAGCAGCTTGTCCTGACTCATCGGCAGGTAGCTCTCCTGACAGCGGGTGCGCGCCAGTCGCTCCACCAGTAACTCGGCCTGACGCTGATCCCACTCATCCGCCATATGGCTCACCCGCCGTTCGCAAAAATCGCTCAGCAGGGCGCGGATCAGCGGGGTGAGCAGCAGCAATCTGGGCTCTGGCGGCAGCTTGGCCGCCAGCTCGTGGCTGACGTAGATGGAGGTGTAGTCGAGGGTCTGCTCGTTGTAGGAGGTGTGCTCGAGATCCGCCGGCACCCAGATAAGATAGTCGGCAGGGGCCACCAGTCGCTGCTCCCCCAGCTCTATCTCCATGATCCCCAGGCTGATCATGTTGAGCTGGCCCCAGGGGTGGGAGTGCAGCACGGTCGCGCTGTCGGCTAGCATCTGCTGGTAACTGAAAAATAGCGGATTGGGAGCGGGCAGAACGACATCTACCGGCTGAAAGTGGTGAGTGGCCATCAGCGCCCCTTGTCAGCGAAAGAGAGGAGCAGGCGTGATGCAACGCCCTGTTGGCTCGGTCTCCGGCACAGGCCAAAAGCAGCCATCAGTTGCGGGCAAACGCAGTCCGTGTGGGCCGGAATAAAGTGCATCAGAAAGAGTTGTCTTTTCTGCTGGGTCATCTGTCTGTTTTACGCTACTTGATAATATAAAGACAAGGGTAGACTTGGCCCCCTGTTAATAAGGAGCCTCTGATGCGAATCTTTTCCCCTCTTCTCTTTCCGCTGATGGCTGTGCTGATCTGGGCTACCAATACCGTGGTGTCCAAGGCGGCCGCCAGCGTGCTCGACCCCGCGGCCATCTCCTTCTATCGCTGGGTGATTGCCGCCCTGGCACTGACCCTCTTCTGCCTGCCGCAGCTGTGGCGCCGCCGTAGCGAGGTTCGCCCCTGGCTCGGCAAGCTGCTGGTGCTGGCGGCGCTCGGTATGGTGCTCTACCAGTGCCTCGCTTACTACGCTGCTCACAGCACTTCGGCCACCAATATGGGGGTGATCGGCTCCCTCATTCCACTGCTCACCCTGCTGCAAGGGGCGCTCTTCTTCGGCCAGCGCCCCGGCAAACAGGCACTGCTCGGCATGAGTCTCTCCCTGTTCGGGGTGCTCTGGCTGCTTGGCAAGGGCGAACCACTGGCCCTGCTCCATAACGGCATCAACCAGGGGGATGGCATGATGTTGCTCGGCTCCGCCAGCTACGCCCTTTACGGCCTCTTGATCCGCCGCTGGCAACTGCCGTTTGGCCCCTGGCTCAACCTCTACATGCAGATCCTGCTGGCAGTGCTACTGCTGGTGCCGCTCGCTCTCAGTGCCGACTCGATGGCGGTGCCGGCCGAAGGGTGGGGACTGGTGCTCTTCGCCGGGCTCGCTTCCTCCCTGCTGGCGGCCTACTGCTGGATGCGCGGCCTCGCCTGCATGGGAGCCGAGCGCACCTCGGTCTTTATGAACCTGATGCCGCTCTGTACGGCGCTGATCGCCGTCGTCGGTCTGGGTGAACCGATCCACGGCTATCACCTGCTGGGGGGCGGGCTGATCCTGGGCGGGGTGATGACCTCCCAGCTGAAGGGGCGTGCGCCGGTAGCCGAACGGGAAACCGCCTGAGAACCAACATCGTCCGGAAACAACAAGGGAGCCCATGGCTCCCTTGTTGTTTCTGCAATGCACGCCAGTGCGCATCTCAACCGGCCCGGCGCCAGCGGTAGCGCCGCTCCGGCCGCCCCCGCTGACCATAGTTGAGATCCACATCCACCCGATCTTCCGACTCCAGATACTCCAGATAGCGGCGCGCCGTGGTGCGGCTGAGGGAGAGTCGCAGCGCCACCGTGTCGGTGGAGAAGACGTTCTCCGGCTCACCCGCCAGCAGATCCAGTACCTGACGCAGGGTGATGCTGTCGATCCCCTTGGGAGTGACGCGCATCTCCTTGATCTGGGAGCGCCCTCCCTTGCCCAGCAGCTTGTCGAGATCTTCCTGCTCCAACCGACCCCGCTCGCACAGACGGCTGTGCAGTTGCAGGATCTCGTCCAGACTCTGCTGGATGCGAAACAGCCGCAATGGTTTGATGACGTAGTCATGAACCCCCAGATTGAGGGCCTGCTGGATGGTCTCCACATCCCGCGAGGCAGTCACCATGATGACATAGGCTTCGCGGTTGTGGCTGCGCAGGCGGCTCACCCACTCAAGGCCGGAGCCATCGGGCAGGGAGACATCCACCAGCAGCAGTTGAGGCACCACACCTGCCATCATGGCATCGGCCTGGGCCAGGGTGCCAGCCCGCCCCAGCAGGGAGAAACCGGGTGTCGCCGCCACCAGTTCTGACAAGATGGCACCGATCCGATCGTCATCTTCAATAACAAGCGTGATTATTGGGTCCATGGCTCACATTAATTGGTTTTTATTCAAGTAGATACCAAACAGGGTGGTCTGCTCGGCGGTTCGCCGCCATTCTATCACACCCTCGTGCCGACCCACGGTCTCCTTGACCAGGAACAGACCCACCCCGTGATCGCCGCTCTGACGGCTCACCCCGTAATCGAACAGATGATCGGCCAACTCCTCGTCGACCCCCTCGCCGCTATCCTCCACCTCGATCACCAGTCGCCGCCCCACATCGCACAGAGAGAGCAGCACCCTGGGCGGCCGCTGCTGGCGGTTGCGCCAAGCCGCCTGCAGGCCGTTATCCAGCAGGTTGCCAATGAGGGTGATGAGATCGGCCGAGACCGAGGCCGGATACTCCGCCAGCGCCGAATCGGGATCTAGCTCCAGGGTCACCCCCAGCTCGCGAGCCCGGCTGAACTTGCCGAGAATAAGCCCCGCAACCGGCTTGTTGTCGATCAGCCGCAGCAGCTCCTGCAGCATGGTCTGGCACGCTTCGTTCTCCTGCTGGATCAGCTCCACCGCCTGATCCACATGGCCCAGCTGCAACAGGCCGGAGAGGCTGCTCAGCTTGTTGGCGAACTCGTGGCTCTGCATCCGCAGCATCTCGGCATACTGGCGCAGGTGGGTCACCTGCACCCCCAGACTGGCGGCCACCTCCGGACGGCTGAAGATCAGCAGCCGCCCCGGCGCCTTGCCCTGCACCGCCTGCCAGCGACCGACGAAGGACTCCCCCTGAATGGTAAAGCTCACCTCGCCCCCCTCCTGCTCCAGACAGGGGGCAAGGGGCGGCACCAGCTCCACCAGCGACTGCCCCTGCAGGGCGTGGCGCCCGGTGGCCGGCAGCCGCAGCTGATAGATGGCGGTGCTGTTGATCATGTTGATGTTGCCGCGGCCATCGAGGGCAATCACCCCTTCGGTGATGTGCTCCAGCACCAGATCCTGCAGGGTGAAGCGGCGCACGATCGCCTCCGGCTCCAGATCGAGCAGGGTCTTGCGCAGCAAATATTGCACCCAGAGCGCCAGCAGCAGGCCACACCCCAGCACCGCAACGATGGCGCTGATGAGCAAGGCTACCCGCTCCATATAGATGCCCTCCACCTGCTGCATCAGGTAGCCCACCACCACAGCCCCCATGACGCGCCCATCCCCGCCCACCACCGGGGAGAAGCAGCGGATCGCCGGCCCCATGGTGCCCCGCTCCTTGGAGCAGTAGCTGCGCCGCTCCTGCAGCGCGGGCCAGATATCCTCGCCACGGAACTTCTGCCCCACCAGCTCGGGGTTGGGGTGGCTGAGGCGGCGACCATGCTCATCGGTCACCACCATATAGGTGGCATCGGTGCGGTTGCAGACCGTCTCCACATAGTCGCGCAGAGTCGGATCACTCCCCTGACGCAGGGCCTCGACCACCCGGGTATCGGCCGCCATGACCCGTGCCAGATCGCTCCCCTTATCCTGCAGATTGCTTTCCAGCAGATGACGGATAAAGAGGGCCAGCAGGCTGCCCAGAATGAGGATCAGCAGCATGGAGAGCCCAAGAGAGAGGGTGACCAACTGGTGGCGAAGCTTCATGCACATACCTTAAAACGTCAGGACGCAGCCCAATAGTGCGGATGCCACCAGGTCTGGTCAATCAAAGGTGCCGGATCGCCAACAAAATCGGCCAATCCTTCCTCGCGTGCGCAGAGCGCCACCGCTCTGGCGACGGTGCGGGCCACCTCTCCCACCTGTTCAATCGGGGGCAGCAAACGACCCGCCACCAGCGGATAGGCGCCGACTGCCCGCACCGCGGCCAGCAACATGCCATCGCTGATGCGGCGCGCCTTGACGGCGCAGGCTCCGAGACCAATCCCCGGAAAGACATAGACGTTGTTGCACTGGGAGACCACCCGCCGCTCCCCCGCCAACGTCACCGGCGCAAAAGGGCTGCCGGTGGCCAGCAGGGCGCGGCCACCTGTGGCGGCCCACACCAGCTCGGGCGTCGCCTCGGCGCTGCGGGTCGGGTTGGAGAGTGGCAGGATCACCGGCTGATCGCACACCTCCCCCATCGCCTGCAACACCTCGCCAGTAAAGAGGCCACCCTGACCACTCACGCCAATAAAGACCGCCGGTCGCACCTGGCGGATGGTCTCCAGCAGCGAGCCGTTACCCTCCTCCACGGCGCGGGCAAACGGCTGTTGGGCGCGAGTCAGGTTGGGGCGATCGCAGCAAACCACCCCATCCTGATCAAACAGCCAGACTCCGTCGTGGCTCCCCGCCAGCTGGGCCAGCATGGCGGCAATGCCGCAACCGGCAGAGCCTGCCCCGACGATCAGCACCGGCGCATCGCACAGAGCAGTACCTGCCTGCTGCAACCCGGCCAGCACGCAGGCGGAGGCCACAGCCGCCGTTCCCTGAATATCGTCGTTGAACATACAGAGCTCGTCCCGATAGCGGCTCAGCAGGTTGGCGGCGTGCTTGCCGGCAAAATCTTCAAACTGCAGCACCACCTGCGGCCAGCGCTTGCGAATGGCGGCCACCACCTTGTCCATGAAGTGGTAATAACTCTCGCCGTCAATGCGCGGGGATTGCCAGCCGAGGTAGGAGTCATCCTCCAGCAGCTCGGGATTGTTGGTGCCCACATCGACGCAGAGCGGCAGGGTCCGTGCCGGGTTGATGCCACCCGCGGCGGAGTAGAGAGCCAGCTTGCCGATACAGATCCCCATACCGCCGATACCGAGATCGCCAAGCCCAAGCACCCGCTCGCCGTCGGAGATGACGATCACATCCACCTCCTGCTCCACCGACTCGAGAATATCGTCGAGATCGTCCCGGTCGTGCCAGGAGAGATAAAGCCCGTGGCTGCGCAAATAGAGGTCGCTGTGGCGCTGGCACGCCTCTCCCACCACCGGGGTGTAGATGATCGGCAGCAGCTCCGGCAGGTGGTGACGCACCAGATCGTAGAAGAGCACCGGGTTGTCCTCCTGCAGCTGACGCAGCAGCAGATGCTGGTCAAACGGACTCTGCATGGCGCTGACCAATCGGTAGATCCGGCGCCGCTGCTGGGAGAGGGACTCCTCCTTGTGGGGCATACGGCCCCGCACCCCCTGACGCTTGCGTTCGGCATAGGGCAGGCTGGTGCCCATCATGATGTCGTTCATCTTGTTTGTTCCTCAATCCGGTATCAGGCGAGCAGGGAGATAAGGGCGGTGGCCAGGATCAGCATCACGGCGCCGCCAAGGCGAGAGGAGATCTGGGCAAAGGGCATCAGCTTCATCCGCTGGGCCGCCGAGAGCACGGCTACATCGCCGGTGCCGCCCATGTTGGCCATGCAGAGCCCACCGGTGATGGCCGCCTCGATGGGATAGAAGCCGATCAGCTTGCCAACCAGCGCCGCGCCAAGGGCGCCACCGATCACGGTGACCATGACCAGCACGAAGTAGCTGATGGAGAAGGCGCTGATCAGCTCGGGAATACTGGTGTAGGCGACGCCGATCCCCACCAGCAGGGAGGGGGTGAGGTTGCTCACCACAAACTGATACCAGTCGGCTGCCGCCTGCTCATAACGACGCGGCAGCAGGCCGCTCACCTTGATAAAGGCGACCGCCAAAATCATCAGGGCGAAGGGGTGCATGGGGATAAAGTTGCCAAGCAGGGAGCCCAGCACAAACATGCTGGAGCTGATGAAAAGGCCCATGCCCAGACTCTGCAGGGTCGGCGCTTCGGCCTGCTCATCAGCAATGCTCTGGCTACTTTCCTTGACCATCAGCTTGCCGTTGCCAGTCAGAGAGGGGTAGCGGCGACCGAGCCGTGCCAGCAGGGAGCCCACCAGAATGGCCAGGGTATTGGCGATCACCACCGCCGGTACCATGCGCGACAAGAGATCCGCACTGGACATCTGCATCGGGCCGGAGAGGATCTCCACCAAGGGCACCGCACCGGCGCCCATGCCACCGCCCATGATGGGCAGGCCGATCAGCAGCACCGCATTCTTGAAGCCATACCCCATCAGGGAGCCGACCAGCCCCACACTCAGCAGTGCCAACGCCACGCCGCCAAGAATGACCGGCAGGTAGCGCATGGCGGCATTTTTCAGCAGCGCACCGCTCATGCCGAACACCGAACCTGTCACCAGACTGGCGATAAAGAAGTTGAGAAAGCCCCCCTCCTTCATGAAGTTGGTGATGACCTGCCCTGCCTGCACCGGCAGCAGCTGATATTCGAACAGGGCGGCGCCGCCGAAGATGGCGAGGATGGTGCCGCCCCCCAGATATTCACGGATCGGCATGATCCGCTCACCCAGCTCGGTCAGCAGGGTGCCCAGCACAAACATCAGTGCCAGCGCACCGACCATGCCGAGCGGCAACGAGCCGTTCCAGCCGGAAAAGAGAACACAGGTTGCCAACCCGAGAAATATAAAGAGCGGCATACCGGCAATTTGTTGGCCGCCCATAAAGGCGGCCTTTTCTTGTGTGGTTTGTAGGGGTGAGAGGTTTTTCATTGTTATGTACTCTGCGTGTGATTGTGGCCACTACTTTATTGATCCCCCTCACTCCTGTCGGTTAGCCAGACTGCAAAGCCATATAAAAACATTAAAAACTTAAACATCATGGTGCCTCCAACGTGCGCTGCACAATAGAACACCAGACATACGATACCCGACCAAGTCAGGAAATAGGGTGATAAAACGAGCGAGCCCAATGGCGGATATTTTGGTGATCAGCAGTAATAACGATGCGATGATCTCTTCCCCTTAGGGGAAATAACAGAGCCAGATGACAAGCTCTGCGACCATTTATCGCCACAGATCCTGTGAGTGATAATCAGCGGGCAGTGTCATCGCCATGACGCGAGTGCTACGGCATGCCACATCAGGGTTTGAGTCGGCGTGCAAGAAGCACGCACGATGAAAAAGGGTGAGGAGAAAGATGCAAAAAGGGGAGATTGAAATAGTAATGAGCCAAGCCAGCGAATACCAGAGCACTGGCTTGAACTCACAAGGATCACACACGGTCAGGTCTATTCTGCCAACAGCAATGGAATATTGGCGGGGTCAAAATCATGACTGATATCGGTACTTCTGATTGCGCCTTCCCGATTCACGCCATGGTGTGACTCTGCACCATATTCTCCATCACTCAACAGCGCTTCAATTGCCAGATACACACATCCACTGTCATATCCATCCACAACCCGTTTCCCCCCTTGTTTTATAACCCCATCAATATTAGCGGATAAAAAAAGAGCTGCTCGCTGAAGCTGAAAATTTCATGAAAATAATCGCCAGATATCCTCCATTCACGGCGCAATATCCGAAGCGGCAAAAGAGTCTCGAGTGGATCAGCCCCGAAAATAATATCAGGGTCTCGAATGCTGCCAACTCGCACCAGCGAAAGATCCGACCAGAAACATGATCCGCATCACACTATTTACTTAGCCTGCTAAACAAGTATGATACTTAGCAGGCTAAGTACATTGAGGATGAGAAGATGACGGATCTGGAAAGGTTGCGCGAGCTGTCGCTCGCCGAGCAGATAGCGCGGATGCACCGGCTATGGCGTACTGCCGCCGATCTGGAGCTGGCTCCCCTTGGCCTCACCCATCCCCGCTGGACCGCGCTGTGGAAACTCTCCCGCATGGGGAACCATGTCAGCCAGAAGACCCTGGCCGAAGCCCTCGAAATAGAACTGCCATCCCTGATGCGCACCCTGGGCCAGCTGGAAGAGCAGGGGCTGATTGAGCGCCACTGCTGCAGTCAGGACAAGCGGGCCCGCATCGTCTGTGTGACCCCGGCTGGCCAGACCCTGCTCGATCAGATCGCCGACCGCATCATGAATATCCGCCGGGAGCTGCTGGGGGGCATCGACGAGCAGACCCTGCAGCTGTTTGAAGCCACGGTGCAGCGGATCTCGGCCAATGCCCTCAGCAAAATTGAACAACACCACGACTGACAAGCCGGAGGCGATACAAGCCCTCCCGAGACCAACACAGAGAGAGAATAAGATGACCCCGGATCAACAATTTACCCGCTGGATCAAATGGTCCATGGCGGGCTTTGCCACCCTGTTTGCCTATTTTCTGATAGCCGACCTGCTGATGCCCCTCACCCCTCAGGCGATGGCGACCCGGGTGGTCACCAAGCTGGCCCCCCAGGTGAGCGGCAAGGTGATCGAGGTCGCCGTTCACAACAACCAGCAGGTCAAGAAAGGAGATCTGCTGTTCAGGCTGGATCCGGCCCCTTTTGAACTGGCAGTGGAGCAGGCCCGCCTTGCGCTAGCGCAGGCAGAGCAGCAGAACAGTGAACTGGATGCCGCCCTGACCGCCGCCGTTGCCGAGATCAACGCCAAAGAGACCCTGGCCAGCCAGAAGTGGCGCGAGGCTGAGCGGATCGATGCGCTGTACCAACGTCATATGGTTTCGCTGCAACAAAAAGATGAGGCTGACAGCGCCCTGCGCAGCGCTCAGGCCAACCTGCGCGCCAGTCAGGCCAAACTGGCCCAGCTCAAGGCCAGTCGTGGCGTGACCGGTGAGGACAATCTGTTGCTGCGCCAGGCCCGCAACAAGCTGGCGCAAGCGCAGCTGGCCCTCTCTTACAGCCAGGTCCACGCGGATCAGGATGGCACCATCACCAACCTGCAGCTCAAGCCGGGCAGTATCGCCAGCGCGGGCAGCCCGCTGCTGGCGCTGGTGTCGGAACAGGTGGACGTCATTGCCGATTTTCGGGAGAAAAGCCTGCGCCATGTCGGCGAGCAAACCCGCGCACTAGTTGCCTTCGATGGCGAGCCGGGTCAGCTCTATCCTGCCCGGGTGAGCAGTCTGGATGCCGGGGTGAGTGCCGGTCAGTTTGATGCCAATGGTCGACTGGCGGCGCCGGTGGAGTCGGATCGCTGGGTGCGGGATGCCCAGCGGATGCGGCTGCACCTCGAGCTGGACCAGCTCCCCGACCATCTGCCAGCCGGGGCGCGAGCCACGGTGCAACTGCTGCCAGACAATACCCTGACTGCCATGCTGGCACGGGGCCAGATCCACCTGCTCAGCCTGCTCCATTATGTCTACTAACCACGCCACTCACCCGTCGGCCAATACTGCCCCAGCCCACCCCGCCGGTGGTGCTGCCACTCACCTCTGGTATCGGCCCCTCACCGGCAACGAGCTGCGCCAGTGCCTGCGCATCGCCTTTGGCTGCACCACGGGCTTTCTGCTCTGCAAGCTGTTTGGCTGGAATTACGGGGTCTTCTATACGGTCACGCCGGTACTGCTGCTGGGAATGGTGCCGCTGATGAATGGCCATGCCGCACGCCAGCTGATCGCGGCGGCGGTGGTCTGTGGGGTGGAGGTCGGTCTGCTGGGGGGGCTGTTTGGCAGCCATCCGGCGCTGATGACCCCTATCGCCTTTCTGCTATTTCTCTACCGCTTCGCCGCCATGTCGCGGGGCAGCCTGTTTCTGTTCGGGGCCAACGGGGTGCTGAGCCTCAGCATCATGCTGCACTTTGCCAGCTATCCGCAGACTGACCTCAACGACCTGATCCTCAACAATATCTGGGCGAGCCTGCTGTCGGTGCTGATCGCTTACCTGATGACCATGCTGATCCCGGATGTGGAGGCCAGACCCAAGCCCGCCTCGGTCCCCAAGGCGCCGCACCGGATGCGCCATGAAGCCCTGCTGGGGGCCACGGTGGCCACCCTGTCGTTTCTGGTCTTTCAGGTGTTTGACCTGCGCGACTCCATGTCTGCCCAGGCCACAACCCTGCTGGTGCTGTTCCCCATGCACTGGAACGGCGCCCTCAGTTATGCCCGCAAACGGGCAATGGGCACCTTGCTGGGGGTCACCTTCGGCCTGCTCGGCCAGCTGCTGCTCTATGACTGGTCGGGGCAACTGTTGCTGGTCGCCCCGCTACTGTGGCTCGGCGCCATGTTGTTCAGCCATGCCCACGTCAAGGAGGCAGGCGGCTCCGGGGTCGGCTTTGGCGCCCTCACTACCCTCGGCATCCTGTTTGGCCAGTACCTCACCCCGGGTAACGATCTGGTGTTCAGCGCCCTCTACCGCGTGAGCAGCATCCTGTTTGCCATCGTGGTCACCCTGCTGGCCTGCTACCTCGTCCACCGGCTGCTCAACCGCTTCGAGGCGACCCGCTTCGGTTATTGATTTCCTGTTGTAAGCACTGTTGTCAGCCCATGGATGAGCTCTCTTTCGCCCCGTCGCCTAACGGGGCGTTTTTTTCTCTCCCTTATTTACCTCCCTCCTGCCGCCACGGATCAGCGCAGAAGTGTAGCTATGCTTGTAAAGCTGCAGTCGATGAGGTGCACCTATGATTCCGTGGTTTAAAAAATGGTTGGTGTGTCTGCTGCTGGCGACCAACCCGCTCGGGGCTACCCCGCTTGTCATTGGTGCCGAAGATGACTGGGCCCCTTATTGCGAGCGCGACAAGGAGGATGGCCAGCCTCACGGGCTGGCGCCAGAGCTGGTCAAGGCGGTGTTCGCCGCCGAAGGGATCGAGATTGTCTTTCGTACCCTCCCCTTTGCCCGCTGTATGCACGATGCGAAAAGCGGCAAACTTGCGGGGTGCTTCAACGCTACCATCACCGAAGAGAACCGCTACCAGTACCATTGGCACGATACCCCCATGTTCGAGGAGGATCTCGCTATCTTCGCCCTCGCCAGCGAACCGCAACGGGATCTCAAGCTCACCTCGCTGGAGGGTAAACGGGTAGGCATCACCCTCGGTTACACCTATCCCACCGATTTTATGGAGAACCCCAGGATCACCCGCTTTCAGGCCAAATCCGATGCCCAGATCCTCGAGATGCTGGTACGCGGCCGGGTCGACTACATCCTGATGAACGGTATGCCGGGCTACCTCAAGATCCAGCAGAAACAGCTGACCGGCAAGGTGGTCAAGGTTGGCAAGCTCTCTACTGATGGCTTCTGGCTCGCTTTCTCCCGCAACACACCGCAAGGGGAAGCGCTGGCCAAACAGTTCGAGCAGGGATTGCAGAAGATCAAGAACAATGGCACCTATGAGACGCTGATCCGCCAGTTTGAAACCAGGCTTGGCCTGCACTGATTGGCGCAACCTTGTTGTTAGTGACATCCCCTCATACTCGTCCGGTATGCCTGACAGCCAGCGACGCACCGAATGGCCTTCATGATTGCACAATGGGGGTAACCTGTTAGGCTCACCCCCGTATGACACCAATGGAGCTGTAATCATGAATAAGGCATATATGATGGCCGCTGGTGCACTGACTCTCGGCCTGCTCGCTGGCTGCAATCAGGGCAATACTCTCTCCGTCACCGGTGGCGAACCGGTCAGTTACCAATGCGAGCAGGGCAAGAGGGTGCAGGTGCGCTACTTCTCCCTCTCCGACGATAGCCTCAACTTTATCAAACTGTCGCTGCCGGACGGCAAGGATTACACCCTGCCCCAGGCCATTTCAGCCTCCGGCGCCCGCTATACGGACGAACACGAAGCCGTCTGGTGGAACAAGGGGAATGAGGGCTTTGTCGAGCTGCGGGATCAGGATGGCGAGTGGCAGACTGCCTACGACAACTGCAAACAGCAATAAACGTGACCCCGGCCTGGCCGGGGTCTCTCTTTCTCTGGCATCAGAGTGGTGGGGGATTAGTTGATCTCGATCTCGAAGCGGTTGGTTACCTCGACCGGGATGGCATCCGGGTTGCCCTCTGCCGGGCTGTAGCGGATCCGCGAGAGGGTCGCCAGCGCGCTCTGCTCCAGCTCGCCGGGGGGCTCGGCCGCCACCACTTCCGGCTTGACCGGCGTGCCGCTGGCGTCGATTTGATAGCGCACTTCCACATACCCCTTGACCGGTTTGGCCGGCAGGGCAGGCTCGTCATTGCCAAGCCATGACCACTGCTTCTCCTGAACCCAGTAGCTGGACAACTGCTCGAGAGGGATAGCGATCGGAGCGCGCTCGTGCGCTACCTCCTGACGGGATGAGCACCCCAGCAACAGTGTCACTGCCAGACCTGACCATACTGCGACTTTCCACTTCATGTAACGCTCCTTGTTCTCTGCCGGTGCTTGTTGCCGGACTGCGGGACGCTCAACGCGGCCCGCTTGGTCAGTCACCCATCCTAACGAAAAAGTATTCGTATGAACATGAACAAAAGGACCAACCCCGAGAGGTTGGCCCTTTTATCGTCAATAAGCTCACTAACCAGCCGCTGGCATCAGCCGCGCTTGTCGCTCACCACCAGCCAGAGCGCATGCACCATGCCCGGCAGACCGCCCATCAGGGTCAGCACTATGTTGATTAAAAAGTGCAGGCTAAAGCCCACCTGGATAAACGCGCAAACCGGGGGCAGGAAAATGGCCAGCAGGATCTTGAGCAGATTGTTCATCTCGGCTCTCCTTTTTAAAAATGTCGTCAGGATTGGAATGGGCTAACCATAAACATCCCGGGCTTCAACTGCAAACCAGACAGGGAATTCGCTCACCCGCATCACGCCAGGCGTTGAGGTCGTGGATCTGCTGATTGCTGCTGCCACGCCAGAGCAGGCCCGGGTCTGCCAACTCCTTTTCAAACTTGCCATCCACCAGCACATCCAGCAAGGCAACCAGCTCGCGCTGGGCATCTGACAGCTCGCCGAGCAGATAGCCGGTCCAGCACCAGATGTCCTTGCCCGGACACTCGGTGCGTACCCGTTTCACCAGCGCCAGCACGTGGGACACGTTGGCCGGGTGGAGCGGATCGCCGCCGGAGAGCGACAGACCACGCCGTTTGATGCGGCTGTCGTTGAGATCCGCAATGATGCGATCGCTCATCGCCTCATCGAACGGCTTGCCGCCATCGAGCCGCCAGGTGCTCTGGTTGTAGCAACCCGGGCACTGATGCTCGCAACCGGAGACAAACAGGGTGGCACGGGTGCCGGGGCCGTTGATCACATCGACCGGGTAGTATTGGTGGTAGTGCATCGCTTGTTTCCTGCCTCGTTCACGGGACAGCGGCATAGCTGCCGCCCTCCAATGAAAATGGCCCCTTGAGTCAGGGGCCAGCTCTTCATTGCCCGTGCGCTTACATATGTTTGACGCGGCGCTTCACCTCTTCCTGCTTGCCCGCATTGAAGGGGCGGGCATCCGGGCTGCCGAGGTAGCCGCAGACACGGCGGGTCACCGACACCTTGGCGGGGTCGTGGTTGCCGCAGCGCGGGCAGGTAAAGCCCTTGGAGGTGCACTCGAACTCGCCGGTAAAGCCGCAGTCGTAGCACTCGTCGATGGGCGTATTGGTACCGTAGTAGGGCACCTTGTCATAGCTGTAATCCCAGACGTTTTCGAGCGCTTCCAGATTGTGCTGAATGTTGGGGTACTCGCCGTAGCAGATGAAGCCGCCGCTGGCGATGGGCGGATAGGGCGCCTCGAAGTCCAGCTTGTCGTAGGGGTTGACCTGCTTCTCCACATCGAGGTGGAAGCTGTTGGTGTAGTAGCCCTTGTCTGTCACACCCGGCACCACGCCAAACTCTTTGGCATCGATGCGGCAGAAGCGGGAGCAGAGGTTCTCGCTCGGGGTCGAGTAGAGGCTGAAGCCGTAGCCGGTCTCCTCCTTCCACTCATCGGTCGCGGCCTTGAGGCGCTCGATGATGGCGATGGCCTTCTGTTGCAACTCGGCGCTGTCGAACAGGTGCACCTTGTCACCAAACAGGGCGTTGATGGTCTCGTGAACGCCGATGTAGCCAAGGGAGATGGAGGCGCGGCCGTTCTTGAAGATCTCGCTGACGTTGTCGTCGGCCTTGAGGCGCACACCGCAAGCACCTTCCATATAGAGGATGGGAGCGACCCGAGCCTTGACTCCGTCAAGACGTTCGATGCGATACATCAGCGCCTTCTTGGCCACCCGCAGAGCGGCGTCCAGCTTGTCCCAGAAATCCGCTTCATCGCGGGATTTCAGGGCAATGCGTGGCAGGTTGAGGCTCACCACCCCCAGGTTGTTGCGACCTTCGTGGATCAGCTCGCCATTCTCCTCGTAGGCACCGAGGAAGGAGCGGCAACCCATGGGAGTCTTGAAGGAGCCAGTCACCTTCACCACCTGGTCGTAGTTGAGAATATCCGGGTACATCCGCTTGGAGGCACACTCCAGCGCCAGCTGCTTGATGTCGTAGTTGGGATCGCCCTGCTTGTGGTTGAGGCCATCCTTGATGGCGAACACCAGTTTCGGGAACACCGCGGTCTTCTTGTTCTTGCCAAGGCCGGCGATACGATTGCTGAGGATGGCGCGCTGGATCATCCGCGACTCCCAGCTGTCCCCCAGGCCAAAGCCGAAGGTGACGAACGGCGTCTGACCGTTGGCAGTGTGCAGGGTGTTGACTTCGTACTCCAGCGACTGGAAGGCGTCGTAACACTCTTTCTCGGTGCGGGCCATGGCATAGGCTTCCACATCGGCAATGCCCCACTCTTCGGCCACTTCACGGTGTTTCTGCCAGCTGATGGTCACATAGGGGGCCAGCACTTCGTCGATGCGGTTGATGGTGGTGCCGCCATAGATGTGGCTCGCCACCTGAGCGATGATCTGGGCGGTCACGGCCGTGGCGGTGCTGATCGATTTCGGGGTATCGATCTCCGCATTGCCCATCTTGAAGCCGTGGGTCAGCATCCCTTTCAGATCGATCAACATGCAGTTGAACATCGGGAAGAAGGGCGAATAGTCGAGATCGTGGAAGTGCAGATCACCGCTCTCATGGGCCTGAACCACATCACGGGGCAGCATGTGGCTGGTGGCATAGTGCTTGGCGACGATACCTGCCAGCAGGTCGCGCTGGGTCGGGATCACCTTGGAGTCTTTATTGGCATTCTCGTTGAGCAGGGCAGCGTTGGTCTGCTCGACCAGACCACGGATCTCCTGTGCCAGACGGCCGCGGGCCTCGCGAGCCTGATCCCGATCGTGACGGTATTCGATGTAGGCACGGGCGATGGCCTTGTCATCGGAGGCCATCAAGTGGTTTTCAACCAGACGCTGGATCTCGTGAATATCAACTTCACCACGCCCATCCAGCTCCTGACTCACTGCGCTTGAGATACGCTGTGCCAGTGCCGGATTGGCCTGATTGACCGCCTCCGCCGCACGGCTGACCGCATCGCTAATCAGCTGGGCATTGAATGGTGCGCGACATCCGTCACGTTTGATCACAACCGGTTTCATGAATTCTCCCCGTTAAAAGGCCAGGCATCTACCTTTGGCTCACCCTTGTTGGCTCCCCTCCCGGCATCTCGTCCTGGACGCAAATAAATACAGCCGAGGCTTGACAAGCCTGGGCTGAAGATAGGAAGGGAACAGCTTGTACACAGCTTAATAACACAACATATAGAGATCAAAAACGAATGCATCCCTATATATGGTGTCTATTAGGCACCAAAGCACAGCGAAATTTCTTGATCCAGAACAGGTTTTGCAGCGAGCGGGACAGTTCACGACCAACCCAAACAAGACCCAATAAAATCCATCTCCAAGCGTGATACGGGCTGGCGTCCGATCCACCCACCCGAAAAAAATTGCCTCCCGCCGCACCGGTTTCGAGATGACAGCGTCAACCAAAACCGCCCATACTGAACAAGAACTCTCTCCCCCTCGACAAGGGACAACCCATGCGCACCTCCCTGCTGTTACTACTGCTCTCCACCCTCTCCCTGCCGCTCTGGGCCGCCAACATTCTGGTGATCAGCAGCTACCATCCCGAATACCTTTGGGACCAGAGCTACAACGAAGGTTTACAAAAGGGGTTGCAGGGGGATAACAAGATCTCTCACTTCTATATGGATACCAAGCGCCATCCGCGTGAGGAGTTCGACGATATCGCTCAGCGGGCCATCGCTTTTTATCTCAAGAGCAAACCGGATCTGGTGGTGCTGGGGGATGACAATGCCATCAACTATCTGGCCAACGAGATCGCCTCGCTGGGTACCCCGGTGGTCTTTCTTGGCATGAACGAAAACCCCCGCCTCAAGGGCTTTGTCGGCCACCCCAAGATCACTGGGGTGCTGGAACGCCCCCTGCTCAAGCGCAACATCAGCGAAATAAGCCAGATGATGGGGGGGCTCGACAAGGCGCTGGTACTGTTTGATTCCAGCAATGTGGCCCTCACTGCTATCGAGGATGAATTCAAGACCCAGACCGAATTGCGAGTCGGCCAGACCCGGGTCAACAGCCAGCTGATGGGGGATTACAGCCTCTGGCAGGAGGCGGTGCTCAACGCCAAGAAGAATGGCTATCAGGCAATCTTCCTCGGCCTCTACCACACGCTGGTCGACGATAATGGCAAGCATGTGAGCGAACAGACGGTGCTGGAGTGGACCAGCGCCAACACACCGGTTCCTCTCTTCTGTTTCTGGGAGTTTGCCGTCGGCAAGGGGATGGCCATCGGCGGTCTGGTACTGGACGGCCACGATCAGGGGTTGCAGGCAGCGTCCCTTATCAACACCATACTGGCGGGCACCCTGCCCCGTACTATCTCCCCGCGAGCGGCCCTGCGCGGCGAATATGTCTTCAGCAAGAGCGAGCTGGCCCGCTGGCAGCTCACTGTGCCCGACAAATGGCACAACAAAATCATGTGGCGTGAGTAACAATAAGTAACCCGGCACATTGGCCGGGTAACACCTGCACAGTCAGATGACTGATGACCGAAAGCCGCGTGCGTCAGCTGGCAGCAAAAGGCAGGGAGAGGCGCTTGGCAAGCGCCTGGAAGTGCTGGCTGATCTCGGCACCAAACAGAGGATCACCGATAGCTCGGTTCTGCCAGTTTTGCTCCAGATGACGCCAGTCATCCTCGGTCAGGGAGTCACGCAGATGGGGGAAGATCACTCCTTCTTCGTAGTTCATGTGTGCCTCTTGCAGCTCCACGAAGCGCTCCAGCTTGGCGGTGAACTGATCGAGCGGGATCACCGCATCCATCAGGATCATCTCCACCATCTCCTTGAGCTCGGTCCCCGCCTCCAGCAACTTGAGATGCTCCTCATGCAAGCGGTTCGCGACATCCCCCTCCACCACCCGGTATTTCAGGTAGTAGTCATAGACAAGATCTTCCTTGGGGTGGTGATACTTGTCAGAAACCTCCCGCAGATAATCGATGACATCGCGCACCAGAAAATAGCTGATAGGTTGCTCGGCACGAATGGCGGCCAGCTTCTGCTTCAGCAGATCCAGCAGTCGGGCGATATTGAGGTGATCCTTGTGCAGACTCGATAACATGGGCACTCCTTGGCGCTGAAATAAAATGTTACTTTCCTGAGTATACGGTCATTTGTCGCCCGAACTTTGCACTCAATCAAGTGGTTGGCAGACAGATTGCCATTCGATCGGGCTTTTACCCTGCAATTCCAGCAGGCGGTTGGTCTCGGAAAAGTGGCCGCAGCCGATAAAACCACGGTGGGCAGAAAGGGGGCTGGGATGGGGTGCCGTCAACACATGGTGGCGCTGCCGGTCGATAAAACGCCCTTTCTTCTGGGCATGGGAGCCCCACAGAAGGAATACCACCCCGTTACAGCTGGCGTTGATCTGCTCAATGACCCGATCGGTGAAGGTTTCCCACCCAAGATGGGCGTGAGAGTGTGCTTGACCGGCCTGCACCGTCAGCACTGTGTTGAGCAACAGAACCCCCTGCATGGCCCAGGACTCCAGAAAACCGTGACTGGGTGTGACGAAACCTGGCAGGTCGCGCTGCATCTCTTTATAGATGTTGACCAGTGATGGGGGCGTACGCACCCCGGGCAGGACAGAGAAGCAGAGGCCATGTGCCTGATTGGGGCCGTGATAGGGATCCTGTCCCAGGATCACCACCTTGACCTGATCCAGTTCGGTCAATTTGAAGGCGTTGAATACATCGGCAGCAGGAGGATAAATCACCTTGCCTACTTCCCGCTCGGTCCTGACGGTCGCCAGCGTACTCTTGAAATAGTCCTGCTCTTTCTCAGAGCCAATCACATCACTCCAGGTCAGCACCCCGGCCTCCTCACTTGATACGGCGAAGGGCTCAGGATAGGGGGGCAGCCCGCAAGACGCAACCGTAGCTCACACTTTCCAGAGCTTGGCGAGCCGGCCGGAGCGCTCCAGTTTGTGCAGGCCTGCGTTAAACAGCAACATCAAGCGGCGCGCATCGGGATCGGCCTTGCGCATCAGCAAGTATCCCGGTTGCGACCAGATGGGGTCGGCGGCGCCGGTCAGTGACAGCGATTGGGGATGACGAGAGAGTGCCTGCTGAAACAGAACCTGGGCCACCTGCTCATCCATAACCAGATAACGAATACGTCCGGTAAGTAGTTTCTCCATGCTCTCCTCATCGGAGTCGGACCACTCAAGCGCCAGCTCGGATTGCCTTGCAGCAAACCCTTCACCATAAAAATAGCCACGGGTAACCCCGACAGGCTCGTTTTTCAGCTCACCCATACTGACCAATGGCGAGCCGTTCAGCGCAAGCAGACGGGTCGTAAATTTGCCCAGCGATGCAGAGAGATAGAAGTACTGTTCGCGTTCGCGAGAGCGAAACCAGGGCATGGTAATCATATAACGCCCTTCAAGAGTCAGGCTGTATGCCTCAGCCCAGGGGTAGAAATGAAAGCTGACATCGACCCCCTGCTCGGCAAAAGCTTCGCGCACCACCTGACAGAGGAACCCCTGGTTGGGCAGCGACTCACTGATATAGGGCGGCCATTCGCCCACCGCAATGCGTACCGTTTCGGCCCGGACCACAGTCGTGATTGCCCAACAACAGAACAGGGCCAACCATCCCCACTTTCGCCACCTGATATTCACCCGACACTCTCCTTGCTTTCTGCTGAGTGTAGTCAACACCTCAATCCACCGCAGAAAAGCTGAAAAAGATGTAGTTAAATTACTAGATTAACGAGATAAAAGATGCATAATTTGGATATCTTACAAAATCAGAAAAATGACCTATTTTTGATTCAACTCAAGAATTTAATCCCATTGAAATGGCGCTTTGTCGGATTTTATTGATCTAGATCAATTTTGGTAATATTACCACCGTGGTATATATGACCCCATCAAAGCAAAGGTGTAAGGCAAGGGCCCTTTAAGTCACCGCAATTAACGGTAGCTTAAATACATCAGGGTAATTTCCTTACAGTTGGATTCGCGTTCCCATTGAGGAGTCATACCATGATCAAAGGCATTCAAATCACCCAGGCTGCCAACACCGCCCTGCTGAACTCTTTCTGGCTGCTGGACGAAGAGAAGCAACAGGCTCGCTGCATCTGTGTCAAAGGCGATGCCTTTGCTGCCGATCAGGAGGTAGCACTCTCTGACCTGGGCCAGTTCGAATACCGCGAGCTGCCTGTTCAGGCCGAACCGGCTGTTGAAGGTGGTCAGCACCTGAACGTCAACGTGCTGCGTCGCGAAACTCTGGAAGATGCTATCGAGAATCCGGAGAAGTACCCGCAGCTGACCATCCGCGTATCTGGCTACGCAGTGCGTTTCAACGCCCTGACCCCGGAACAGCAGCGTGACGTGGTTACCCGTACTTTCACCCAGAGCCTGTAATCAGCGTCCTGCAGTGAACCGCTGATATAGCGAGTATCAGCACAAAAAAAAACGGCCGGTAGGCCGTTTTTTTATACGAGCTTTTCACTGGGTAAGCACAAAAAAACAAGGCCTCGCATTGCGAGGCCTTGTAATAAGTGCTTGCCCCATCAGGCAGAGGTATCGAGGGGCTCAAAACCCTTGATCAGGTCATCAATGGCCTTCATCTGTTTGAGGAAGCCTTCCAGCTTCTCCAGCGGCAGAGCACTCGGACCATCACAACGGGCAATTTTCGGATCCGGGTGTGATTCGATAAAGAGACCGGCTAGACCGACTGCCATACCGGCGCGGGCCAGCTCGGTCACCTGCTCGCGACGGCCACCGGAGGCGGCACCCAGCGGGTCGCGGCACTGCAGGGAATGGGTCACGTCGAAGATCACCGGATAGCCGCCGGTACTCTTCTTCATCACGCCCAGACCCAACATGTCCACCACCAGGTTGTCGTAGCCAAAGTTGGCGCCACGCTCGCAGAGGATCAGCTGATCATTGCCGCACTCCTCGAACTTGTCGGTGATGTTCTTCATCTGGCTTGGGCTCAGGAACTGCGGCTTCTTGATGTTGATGACGTTGCCGGTGCGGGCCATCGCCTCCACCAGATCGGTCTGGCGTGCCAGGAAAGCGGGCAGCTGGATAACGTCCACCACCTCGGCAACCGGTTTGGCCTGATGGGGTTCGTGCAGATCGGAAATAACCGGCATGCCGAAGGTCGCTTTCAGCTCCTGAAAAATCTTCATCCCCTCTTCCAGACCCGGACCACGGTAGGAGTGGATGGAGGAGCGGTTGGCCTTATCCCAGCTCGCCTTGAAGACAAACGGGATGCCCAGCTTGCTGGTCACTTCCACATACTTCTCGCATACCGCCATCGCCATATCGCGGGATTCCAGCACGTTCATGCCGCCAAACAGCACGAACGGTTTGTCATTGGCAACATCGATCTGGTTGATCTTGATATTCTTCTGTTCCATCTAAGACTTCCTTAGTGAAGGGGCCTGAAGCCAAGTTAATCCGTTGCGACCGGACGCAGCGGCCTTGATATTCTTCTGTTTCGACTCCAAGACATCCTTAATGAAAGGGCCTGAAGCCAAGTTAGTCCATTGCGACCGAACACAGCAGCCTTGGTATTCTTCTGTGTCAGTTTCAAGCGTCCTTAATGAAGAGGCTTGGGGCTAAGATCCAGCGCAGCCAGTTGCACTTTCAGCACATCGGCTACCGGATCGTCCGGGCATTGCTCAATAAAGTATTCGAAATCGTCGGCAGCCTGGCGCGGGCAATCGAGCTGCTCGTAGATAAAGCCGCGATCCCGCGTCTCCAGGGGATCGCCGGGCTTCATCCGTAGAAGTAACTCGCTGCAGCGCAGAGCCTCGGGCATGCGATCTTCCCGCAGCAAGGCCCCCTTGCTGACGTTGAGCAGCCGTTCGATGATCTCCCACTGGCCAGAGGGCTGCAGGTAGTCCGGGGTCAGGGTGGCCAGATCGCCGAGCGCACCGCGCAGCAGCAGTTCAATACGGGCTAGGCTCAACTCGTCGCCGGTAAAGGGGTCGACATAGACCTCCCCTTCGCCACCAGCAAAGCTCACCAGGAAGTGACCCGGGAAACAGATCCCCTCCACATCGAGACCAATCTTGCGTCCCAACTGGATGATCAGGATACCGAGGCTGACGGGTATTCCCTTACGCTGCAGCAGCACCTGATTGATGTCGCAGTTGTCAGCCGAGAAATAATCCTGCCAGTCGCCGTAAAACCCGAGGCTCTGATAGAAACCGCGCAGCAGTTGCTGGCGCACCTCGTCGCAGGTCCCCTCTTCGATCTGCTCATCCAGCCACTCATCCAGCAGCTGCAGCTCGCGGATCCCCTGCTCGGCCGAGCCATAGATTTCATCGCTGACCGCCAGGGCCAGCTCGGTCAGCTCATGGGCTTCAAAATCGGTCCATTCGTCTATACGTAACATGCTTTTCATGCCTTAACCGAACAAACTCGCCTGTTTGAGCACTGCCAACTTGGCAATAAAGTAGATCCAGCCGAGCGCCCCCAGAAAGGAACACCAGCGCACCAGATTGCTTTTGGCCAACCGCAGCGCCATCGCCGCCAGAAAGACCAATACCAGGATCCCCGTCAACTTCTCGCTGAGCCAGGGAATGCCGTTATTGAGCGGGTTGAGACCCAGCACCACGCAGAGCAGTATGCCGGAGAGCACCACCAGTCCGTTGAGCAGACCGCTGGTTTTCAGCACGGGTGCGCTGAATGCCCGAGCGGAGCCGGCCTGAACCCAGTAAAAACGCAGCATAAACATCAGCACTGCCCCGCCAATCAGGGTGAGATGCAGATGTTTGAGCAAAAGATAGCTGTTCAATGTCAATCCTCGATGCAGAAGCCTCACCCCTGCCCGTCAAACTGGTAGTAAAGGGAGTCAGCAGGTCGGGCACATGCCCAGAGTGACCCGCTCGTTCTCCCCGTAATCACGCACCGTGGTTACGCTGCGATAGCCCAGATCCTGCAACAGCTGGCGCACCACCATCCCCTGATCCCAGCCATGTTCCAGCAGCAGCCACCCTTCGCAGTGCAGATGGGCCGGGGCATGGGTCGCAATATGGCGGATATCCGCCAGCCCCGATTCGTCCGCAACCAGCGCCGAGCGAGGTTCAAAGCGCACGTCACCCTGCTCGAGATGGGGATCGGCGCCGTCGATATAGGGGGGATTGGAGACAATCACCGCAAAACGTGGCGTCTTGTCGCGATCCGGCTCACCAAAGGGTTCGAACCAGCTGCCATCGCGCACCTCGATGGGTAACCCCAGCGCGGTGCTGTTCTCGCGGGCCAGCGCCGCGGCATCTGCCATCCGATCCACCGCCCACACATCAACTTCGGGCCGCTCGGACTTGAGCGCCAGCGCGATGGCACCTGTGCCGGTACCCAGATCCAGCACGGCGCAGGGCCCTTGCGGGATCTTCGCCAGCGCCTGTTCCACCAGCACCTCGGTATCGGGGCGCGGGATCAGGGTCGCTGGGCTCACTTTCAACGGCAACGACCAGAACTCCCGCTCGCCAACGAGATGAGCGATAGGCTCGCCGTTGAGACGACGGGCCAGCCACCCCTGCAGGATGGCCTGCTGGTCGGCATCCAGCTCACGCTCGGGCCAGGTCATCAGATAGCTGCGACGACAATCGAGCAGATGGCAGAGCAGTGCATCGGCATCGGCGCGGGGGGATTCCCCGCCCGCCAACACAGTCATGATATGGGCGCGGGCCTGCTGGATCTGCATCAACGCTGCCCTACCTTAATCGCGCTCTTCTGAATGCGAGCTTGCCGGTACTGCACTTGCATCAATTGCTCTCGGCCAAGGAGGCAAGCTGGTCGGCCTGATACTCCTGCACCAGCGGCGTGATGACGCAGTCCAAGTCCCCTTCCAAAATTTCGGAGAGACGGTACAGGGTGAGATTGATGCGGTGCTCGGAGAGACGGCCCTGCGGATAGTTGTAGGTCCGGATGCGCTCGGAGCGATCGCCGGAGCCCACCAGATTGCGGCGAGTGCTCTGCTCGGCGGCGCGGTGGCGCTCATCCTCGGCCGCTTGCAAGCGGGCGGAGAGAACTGACATCGCCTTGGCGCGGTTCTTGTGCTGGGAGCGCTCGTCCTGACACTCCACCACCAACCCGGTCGGCAGGTGGGTGATGCGGATGGCCGAGTCGGTCTTGTTGACATGCTGACCACCGGCACCGGAGGCGCGGAAGGTATCGATCTTCAAGTCGGCCGGATTGATCTCGATCTGCTCGGCTTCCGGTACTTCCGGCAACACGGCGACGGTACAGGCGGAGGTGTGCACTCGCCCCTGGGATTCGGTCTCCGGCACCCGCTGCACCCGGTGGCCACCGGATTCAAACTTGAGACGGCCGTAGACGCGCTCGCCATCGATCTTGGCGATCACCTCCTTATAACCACCATACTCCCCGTCATTACAGCTGACGATGGAGACGCGCCAGCCCTGACGCTCGGCAAACCGTGAATACATGCGGAACAGGTCGCCTGCAAAGATGGCCGCTTCGTCACCGCCGGCACCGGCCCGGATTTCCAGATAGCAGTTGTTGTCATCCTTGGGATCCTTGGGCAGCAGCATCACCTGCAGCTCCTGCTCCAACACCTCCAGATTGGCCTTGGCGAGCGGCAGCTCCTCCTGCGCCATCTCCCGCAGGTCGGCATCATCCTCTTCCAGCATCATCTGGGTCGTTTCCAGATCATCCTGCGCCTGACGAAAACGCTGGAAGGCGTGAACGATATCTTCCAGCTGGGCATATTCGCGGGTCAGGGCGCGATAGCGCTCCTGATCCGAGACCACGTCCGGCTCGCCGAGCATGGCCTGAACTTCTTCGTGGCGCTCGATGAGGCCTTCCAGCTTTCTGATCAGTGACGGATTCATAACTCTTGCTATCTCGAATGGAGGAGAGGGCCACCAGCATGGCAGCCCCGAACAATTACTCTTGTGACAATCCCAGTGCCTGTCGCAACCGGGACAGCGTACTCTCGTCGCCCCGGGAGGCCGCCTGGCGCAGGGCCTGGGTCGGTGCATGGATCAACTTGTTGGTGAGGCGGTGGGCCATCGCCTTGAGCGCCTGCTCGGCACTCTCACCCTGAGCCAGCGCCTGCAAGGCGCGCTGTAGCTCTTCATCCGCCACCTGTTGGGAGTGATGGCGATAATCGCGAATAAGGTCAACCGACCGCTGGCCGCGATACCACCCCATAAACTCGTCTCGTTCCTCCTGCACGATCAGCTCGGCCTGTGCCGCAGCTCGTTTGCGGGTCTCCAGATTCTGCTCGATGATCCCCTGCAAATCGTCCACCGTGTAGAGATAGGCGTCGGAGAGCTCGTCCACTTCAGCCTCTATGTCACGCGGTACGGCGATATCCACCAGAAACATCGGCTTGAAACGACGAGCCTTGAGCGCCCGCTCCACCATCCCCTTGCCGATGATGGGCAAAGGACTGGCCGTCGAGCTGATGACGATATCTGCCTCGTGCAGATAGTCGGGGATCTCTTCGAGCGTCATCACCTGGGCGCCAAATTCGGCCGCCAGGGTCTGGGCGCGCTGCAGGGTGCGGTTGGCCACCATCATCCGGGTGACATTCTGCTCGCGCAAATGGCGAGCCACCAGTTCGATGGTCTCTCCAGCCCCGACCAGTAACACCCTGGTCTGGGAGAGATCGGCAAAAATACGGCGACCAAGGCTGACAGCGGCAAACGCCACCGACACGGCACTCGCGCCAATCTCGGTATCGGTACGCACCCGTTTGGCCACCGAAAAAGATTTCTGGAACAGCCGCTCCAGCGCCCCCTTCACCGATTCCGCCTGCTGGGCATGTGCGTAGGATTGCTTGATCTGCCCCAGGATCTGCGGCTCCCCCAGCACCAGCGAATCGAGCCCGCATGCCACCCGCATCAGGTGGCGTACCGCCTCTTCGTCATGGTGTTGATAGATGGCACTAACCAGCTCGGCAGCATCCAGCCCGTGGAATTGCTGCAGCCAGCGCAACACCTCGCCCTGCTGCTCGCCATCCAGATTGCAGTAAAGCTCGGTACGGTTGCAGGTGGAGACGATCACCGCCTCGTTGATGCCGGGCTGGTTCACCAGCTCACGCAAGGCGCGATCGATGCAGTCCGGGCCAAAAGCGACCCGCTCCCGCAAGGCGACACTGGCGGTGTTGTGGTTGATTCCGAGGGCAAGCAAACTCATGAGTGGGCGACGATCATTTCTTACGCTGGGTGCAAAGGCTGCCAATTGTACGAGAAAGGGTAAGTCTTTAAAAGCAATACGGCCGCCCCTTATACTGTGGCAAATTTCTCTCTCTGGAGCCTTGCCGTGCTGCTGCGTATTTTTACCCTCGCCTGTCTGTTAATCCTTGGCGGTTGTGCCACTACCCAACCCCAGCGTGACCAGGTGAACTGGAACCAGGAGCGGACCCGTCTCGAGCAGCTGACCCACTGGCAGCTATCCGGCAAGATGGCCATCATCACGCCCCAGCAAAAGGGCAGCGCCCGTCTCAACTGGCAGCAAGATGGGGAGGATTATCGCCTCAACCTCACCAGCCTGATCGGCACCAGCATTCTCGAGCTATCCCGCAGCAAGGGGGAGATCACCCTGCTCGACAGCGACGGCAATCGCCACCAGAGCCAGGATGCCGAAGCACTCATCTATCAACTGACCGGCTGGAATATTCCGGTCGCTGGATTGCCAGAGTGGATCAAGGGGCTGCCGGGTCAGGCGGAGTTTGAACTCAACCCCGACAGCAGTCTGGCCAGCGTGCGCGACGGCCAGTGGCAGATCGTCTATGGCGATTATCGGGATCAGGATGGCTACCGCCTGCCGCACCAGCTGACCATGACCGGCCAGAACAGCCGCCTCAAGCTTCAGATCAACCAATGGACTCTTGCACGTTAATGGCTTCCACACGCTGGCCGGCACCGGCCAAACTCAACCTGTTTCTACACGTCAATGGCCGTCGTCCCGATGGCTATCACGAGCTGCAGACCCTGTTTATCTTCCTCAACCACAGCGACTGGCTCGAGTTCGAGGTGATACCTGATAGCAACACACTCACCCTGAGCCCTGCCATTCCCGGGGTGCCGGATGAGCAGAATCTGATTATCCGGGCGGCTCGGCTGCTGCAGGCAACCCTGCCGAGCCCGCAAGGGGCGAATATCAGGCTGGAGAAAGTGCTACCCATGGGCGGCGGCATTGGCGGCGGTTCGTCCGATGCAGCAACCACGCTGGTGGCGCTTAACCACCTCTGGCAAGCGGGTTTGAGTGAAGATGAACTGGCAGCGCTTGGCGTCCAGCTGGGGGCCGATGTGCCGGTGTTTGTCCGTGGCAAGGCGGCCTTTGCCGAAGGAGTGGGCGAGCGGCTGCAACCGGTCGAACTGCCCGATGCCTGGTATCTGGTGCTCAAGCCCGATTGCCATGTGGCGACCGCGGCCGTATTCCAGGATCCGGACCTGCCGAGAGCCACGCCGAAAATGGCGCTGGACAACCTGCTGGAAGGCGAGTGGAAAAACGATTGCGAATCACTGGTGAAAAAGCGCCACCCCGAGGTTGCCAATGCGCTCGGCTGGTTGCTAGAATACGCGCCGTCAAGAATGACGGGCACAGGAGCCTGCGTCTTTACTCAGTTTGAAGACGAAGTGACTGCTCGGGAAGTGTTGGCCAGAGTGCCGAAGGGGTTGGATGGGTTTATCGCCAAAGGCGAGAACATATCACCACTCCTCGCCACTTTGCAACAGCTCAAATGATTGGGGTATCGCCAAGCGGTAAGGCAGCGGGTTTTGATCTCGCCATTCCTAGGTTCGAATCCTAGTACCCCAGCCAATTTGATATGATGGCAGTGATGCGGGTGAGGTCGTGCTCGCCCACACTCAAGGGCTCACCCCCCTTCAGTCATCCCGATGCAGCCAATCCCTTGCTCGTTATCTGGCTAAATCGTTTGCCCCAAAACGATAAGGGTCTGATTTCAGACTCCCCCACATACTGGATGCAACCCCGAGGTTTCAAACCGTGCCTGACATGAAGCTGTTTGCTGGTAACGCAACGCCGGAACTAGCCCAGAAGATCGCAGATCGCCTGTTTATCAAACTCGGCAATGCTGCCGTAGGTCGCTTTAGCGACGGCGAGATCAGCGTACAGATCAATGAGAATGTACGTGGTGGCGATATCTTCATCATTCAATCCACCTGTGCCCCGACCAACGACAATTTGATGGAATTGATCGTTATGGTGGATGCTCTGCGTCGTGCTTCAGCTGGCCGTATCACTGCCGTTATCCCCTACTTTGGTTATGCCCGTCAGGACCGCCGCGTCCGCTCCGCCCGTGTCCCCATCACCGCCAAGGTTGTCGCTGACTTCCTCTCCAGCGTCGGTGTGGATCGCGTGCTGACCGTTGACCTGCATGCCGAGCAAATTCAAGGTTTCTTCGACGTTCCGGTAGACAACGTGTTCGGTAGCCCGGTGCTGCTGGAAGACATGAAGTCCAAGAACCTCGAGTCTCCTGTCGTCGTCTCCCCGGACATCGGTGGCGTCGTGCGTGCCCGCGCCATCGCCAAGCTGCTGGATGACACCGACATCGCCATCATCGACAAGCGCCGTCCCCGCCCGAACGTCTCCCAGGTCATGCACCTGATCGGTGACGTTGCAGGCCGCGACTGCATCATCGTTGATGACATGATCGACACCGGCGGCACCCTGTGCAAAGCCGCAGAGGCCCTGAAAGAGCGCGGTGCCAAGCGTGTATTCGCTTACGCCACTCACCCGGTATTCTCTGGTTCCGCCGTCGAGAACATCAAGAACTCCGTGATCGATGAACTGATCATCACCGACTCCATCCCGCTCACTGCGGAGATGAAAGCGGTCGGCAAGGTCAAGCAGCTGACGCTGTCAACTGTACTGGCCGAGGCCATTCGTCGCATCAGCAACGAAGAGTCCATCTCTGCCATGTTTGAGCATTGATAGATTCAGCAATAACGAAAACCGCCATCAGGCGGTTTTCGTCTTTCTGGACCTTCTCTTTCCAACTTTCTGCTATCTGGTACGACCCTGCCCCCCGGCAGGCTTAAGGATTTACCCATGAATTGCTTGCGTCCCCTCCTGCTCGCGACCCTCACCTCCGCCCTGTTCGCCTGTCAGCCCGCCAAAGAGAACCCGCCCTTCGTGCTGACTCTGGCTCACATGAACGACACCCACTCCCAGTTTGATCCGGTCAATGCCGAGATCAAAGGGCAGATCTTTGCCCAGCAGGGGGAGACGGATACCCTCTATACCCGCTTTGGCGGTTACCCGCGCCTGCTGACCATGGCGAAAGCCTATCAAGCCGATGCGCTGGCCAAGAACCAGCCCTTGCTGCTGCTGCACGGCGGTGATGCCTGGCAGGGCAGCGGCTACTTCAAACTCAACGAGGGGATGGCCAACGCCGAGTTGCTGAGCCAGTTCGGCCTCGATGCCATGGCGCTGGGCAACCACGAGTTCGATCTGGATAACCAGAAGCTGGCCCGCTTCATCGAGGGGGTCAACTTCCCGGTGCTGGCCGCCAACCTCGACACCAAGGCCGATCCGGCCCTCAGCAAGGCTGACAACCTCAAGCCCTTCGTGGTCTACGCCTTTGACGGCAACCAGAAGAGCCCGGTCACCGATCTCGACAACCTGCCACAAGGCAAACAGCTGGTCGCCGTCATCGGTCTGGTACTGGAAGACATGGGCAATATCGCCCCCAACGTCGGCAAACTGCGCTTTGGCAAGGAGGTCGCCTCGGCTCAGGCCACGGTCGACATGCTGCAAGCCAAGGGGATCCACCAGATCGTGGCGCTGACCCACATCGGCAACGAGCGGGATCTGGCGCTGGCCGCCAAGGTAAACGGCCTCGATGCCATCGTCGGCGGCCACTCCCACAGCCTGCTCGGCGATTTTCGCAATATTGGCTGGGGCAAGACCGGCGATTACGCCAAGCTGGTGACCAATCCGGATGGCATCGGCAAAACCTGCGTGGTGCAGGCGGGCTCCTACGCCCAGGCCATCGGTCTGGCACAGGTGACCTTTGACAGCCAGGGTCAGGTGACCGACTGCCAAGGCCACAACAGCCTGCTGGCCAGCCGCGACTTCTTCGCCGATGCGGCGCGCAAGCAAGCACTCGACGACGCCCGCAGCAAAGAGGCGAGCCAGTTTGTCGACAACCAGCCCAATCTGGTGACCGTGGATGAAGATCCGCGCCTGCGCGGCATCATCGACAGCCACTACAAACCGGCGCTGGAGAAAGCCTACGGCCCGGTGATCGGCACCATCCCCGAGCAGCTGCAAAATGCCCGTCGTCCCGGTGACAACGGCAGCGACAGCCACGGCTCAGATGTAGCGCCGCTGGTTGCCGAAGGGGAGTTCTACTGGGCCAATACCCCAGCAGTGCAAGCCCTGACCGGCGGCCCGGTCGATTTTTCTCTGGTTGCGGTGGGCGGCGTGCGCGCCGACCTGCCCGCTGACGAATGGCGCGAGGGGGACAGCTCCCTCACCCTGCTGCCGTTCAAGAACCAGCTCTCGGTGCTGACCCTGACCGGTGCCGAGGTGCGCGCCCTGCTGACCGAGACCATCACCGCCACCCTGCCCGCCAGCGCCCATGCCGGCAAGTTCCCCTATGGCGGTAACCTGCGTTACACCTTCCAGGAGACCGACGCAGGCAAGGCGGGCACTCTGACCCAATTGCAGCGCAAAACCGCAAGCGGCGAGTGGCAGGATCTGGTGGATAGCCAGCGCTATCGGGTGGTGATGAACGCCTACAGCGCCAACGGCAACGATGGCTGGCAGGCACTGGCCAATGCCCAGCGTCAGAAGAGCGAGCGGGTCGATATCGCCAGCGTCAATGGCAAGTTGACCGCCTTCCCGGTGTTGAAAGTGGCACAAAACGGCGAACTGCTGAGCGCCGTCTATGCCCCGGACCAGGCCCTCGATTGCAAGGCCAGCGGCGTGGATTGTGGCACCGATGCAGCCTCTTTCGTGGAGTATGTGCGCGATGCCCGTCCCACCCTGACCGCACTGAATGAAGAGACCGTCACCTTGCTGCGTGCCAAATAACGACGGTAGTCAACCGGGCACAATCCATCGGTAAACTGAAACGGGCCTCTTGCAAGAGGCCCGTTTGCCCACCGTTAGCCACCCATTGGCCGCAATAATGCTGCAAATCCCGCCATAACATGCGCATTGGTTGAGTGATCGCCACTCGGCGGCTAGAATATTGCGTCCTATTGCCCTGGGTAGTGTGCCCACGGCAGCTGCGAGTGAAGACATCAAGCGTGACAAGCGAAATCAAACTGATCGTCGGACTGGGCAACCCCGGCCCGGAATATGCCAAGACCCGCCACAATGCGGGCGCCTGGTATGTGGAGCAACTGGCCCGCTGGCACAATGTTAGCCTGCGTGAAGAACCCAAGTTCTTCGGCCATACTGCCCGCATCCTGGTCGAGGGGCAGGATGTGCGGCTGCTCATCCCGAACACCTATATGAACCTCTCTGGCAAGGCGGTGGCCGCACTGGCGCGTTTTTATCAGATTGAGCCGGAAGCGATGCTGGTGGCCCATGACGAACTGGATCTGCCGCCGGGCATCGCCAAGTTCAAGCAGGGTGGTGGTCATGGTGGCCATAACGGCCTCAAGGACATCATCGCCAAGATGGGCAACAACAATAACTTCTTCCGGCTGCGTCTCGGGATCGGCCATCCCGGCAGCAAAGAGCAGGTGGCTGGCTTCGTCCTGACCAAGGCCCCCAGCAGTGAACAGAACCTGATCGACGCCGCGCTGGACGAGTCCCTGCGCGCCACCGATATCCTGTTCAAACAAGATATGACCAAGGCCATGAATCGCTTGCACAGCTTCAAAGCCGAATAAAGCATGACACGGGCCGCCTACGGGCGAGCCTCACAGCATCCATCAAGTAAGGTAACAATCCATGGGTTTTAAATGCGGTATCGTGGGCCTGCCCAATGTAGGCAAATCCACCCTGTTCAACGCACTGACCAAGGCCGGTATCGAAGCCGCCAACTTCCCGTTCTGCACCATCGAGCCGAACACAGGTGTGGTGCCGATGCCGGATCCCCGCCTCGATCAGCTGGCTGCCATCATCAATCCGCAGCGCGTTGTACCGACCACCATGGAATTTGTGGACATCGCCGGTCTGGTTGCCGGTGCCTCCAAGGGTGAAGGTCTGGGTAACCAGTTCCTAGCCAACATCCGTGAAACCGAAGCGATCGGCCACGTAGTGCGCTGCTTCGACGACGAGAACATCATTCACGTTGCCGGCAAGGTCTCCCCTGCTGACGATATCGAAGTGATCAACACCGAGCTGGCCCTGTCGGATCTGGACGCCTGCGAGCGCGCCATTCACCGCCAGTCCAAGCGCGCCAAAGGCGGCGACAAGGATGCCAAGCTTGAAGTAGAAGTGCTTGAGAAGATCAAGGTCGCACTGGAAAACGGCCAGATGATCCGCGGCATGAAGCTGGATAAAGAAGAGCTGGCCGCCGTGAGCCACCTCAACTTCCTGACCCTGAAACCAACCATGTATATCGCCAACGTGGCGGAAGATGGCTTCGAGAACAACCCCTATCTGGACAAGGTGCGTGAAATCGCCGCCGCCGAGAACGCGGTCGTGGTCGTGGTCTGCTGTGCCATCGAAGCCGACATCGCCGAACTGGACGACGAAGATCGCGCCGAGTTCATGGCTGACCTTGGTATCGAAGAGCCGGGCCTGAACCGCGTGATCCGCTCCGGCTACCAGCTGCTCAACCTGCAGACCTACTTCACCGCCGGTGTGAAAGAGGTGCGCGCCTGGACTATTCCGGTCGGAGCTACTGCCCCGCAAGCGGCTGGCAAGATCCACACTGACTTTGAAAAAGGCTTTATTCGCGCCCAAACCATCGCTTTTGAAGACTTTATTACCTACAAGGGTGAGCAAGGCGCCAAGGAAGCGGGCAAGATGCGCGCTGAAGGGAAAGATTACATCGTCAAAGATGGCGATATCATGAACTTCCTGTTCAACGTCTAATCCCATGACAGGCCAGCATTTGCTGGCCTGTTTTTTATCGAGCAGAGTCAGCTATCTGCCAGTCATGCTTTAAAAAAAACCAGATTGTCGGGCTTTTGCGCAACAGAGGCCAATATCTGGTCAAACGCACTCAAATTGCGTTTTTCTGGCAAAAAAAGGGTTGACGCCCCAGAGCCAGATACGCATAATTCGGCCCGCACGGTGACGAGGCAACGACTCACCGGAAGCAAGGTTGGCTATGTAGCTCAGTTGGTTAGAGCATCGCACTCATAATGCGGGGGTCACAGGTTCGAATCCCGTCATAGCCACCA